>NZ_JALQDP010000011.1:0-195595 GCF_023631165.1 Caballeronia sp. AZ1_KS37
CGCGATTTTCGCGAGCGAGCCGCCGAATTTGCCTACCGCCGTACGCGCGGCCGATACGATCACTACGTCAGTCATTTCAGTTTCCTCTTGGCATCGAATGTTAATGCGGCTACGAACGGTTCCATGCGCTCGCGCGCACGGTCACGCGCCGCTCAGAAGTCGCGTTCCAGCACGTAACGGCCGGGGGCGGCCTCGATCACCGGGTAAGTCTTCGATCCCTGCGCCGCGCCCGCCTTGACCTGCTCGCCCGCGTTCGCGGCGAGCCACTTCGACCAGGTCGGCCACCAGCTTCCGGGATGCTCGGCGGCGGCATCGAACCACGCGTCGGGGTTCTCGGGCAGATGCCCGTCGTTGCTGTCGATCATCCAGAAGCTGCGCTTGTTCTTCGACGGCGGATTGATCACGCCCGCGATATGCCCCGACGCGCCGAGCACGAAGGTCTGCGGTCCGGAGAGAATCGGCGCGGAGGCATAGGCCGATTTCCACGGCACGATGTGATCTTCGCGCGAGCCGTAGATGAAGGTCGGCACCGTGAGACGCGACAGGTCGACCGGCTCGCCGCACACCTTCAGCGCATTCGGCGTCTTCAGCTTGTTCTCGAGATACGTGTTGCGCAGATACCAGACGCACATCGGGCCGGGCAGGTTCGTCGAATCGCTGTTCCAGAAGAGCAGATCGAACGCTTGCGGCGTGCGGCCCTTGAGATAGTTATCGACGACGTAATTCCACACCAGATCGTTCGGTCGCAGATACGAGAACGTATTCGCGAACTCGATGCCGCGCATGAGACCGGCTGGCGCGCCGTTCTTGCCGCCGATCGCCTGCTCGCGCATCTGCACGTGCGCCTCGTCGACGAACACGTCGAGCACGCCGGTATCCGAGAAGTCGAGCATCGAGGTGAGCAATGTCATCGATGCGGCCGGTTCCTCGCCGCGCGCCGCCGCCACCGCGAGCGCGGTCGCGAGAAGCGTCCCGCCGATGCAGAAACCGAGCGTGTTGATCTTGTCTTCGCCCGTGATCTCCTGCACGACGCCGATCGTCTCCAGCACGCCTTGTTCGACGTAGTCGTCCCACGTCTTGTGCGCGATCGACTGATCCGCGTTGCGCCACGACAGGATGAACACCTGATGCCCTTCTTCGAGTGCATAGCGCACGAGCGAGCTTTCCGGCGACAGATCGAGAATGTAGAACTTGTTGATGCAAGGCGGCACGATCAGAAGCGGGCGCGCATACACCTTCGGCGCGAGCGGCTTGTACTGGATCAGTTGCACGAGTTCGTTCTCGTACACGACCGAGCCTTCCGTCGATGCGATGTTCTTGCCGACGAGAAAGCGCGATTCGTCCGACTGCGAGATCTTGCCGCGCTGCATGTCGGCGAGCAGGTTCAACATGCCCTGGCGCAGGCTCTCGCCCTTGCTTTCGATGAGCGTCTTCTGCGCGTCGGGATTGAGCGCGAGGAAGTTGCTCGGCGCGGCCGCGGCCGCCCACTGCTGCACCGTGAAGCGGATGCGCTCGCGCGTCTTCGGATCGCTCTGCACGGCGTCGGCGAGTTCCTGCAGATAGCGCGCGTTCAGCAGATACCACGCGGCGGTGAACGCATATGCCGGCGTGGATTGCCATGCGGTGTCGGTGAAGCGACGATCCTTCAGCGCCGACGGATCGATGCTCTGCGCGCCCGCCTGCTTGAGCAACTCGGCGGCATCGCGCGAATAGTTGCTCTGCAACTCGTGCAGACGCTCGGGCGCGATCGCGGCGGTCGGAATCTTCGGCAACGTGGGCAACCCCTGCATCGCCGCGCCGAAGCCCGGCATGCTGCTCGCGAGCTTGGCGAATTCCGCCATGCCGTTCATCTTCGTGAAATCGGGCATCTGCGGCATGGCGCCGGACATCGGAAACGACGGGAATGCCGTCGACGGAAATCCGTTCGGAAATCCGTTGGCGAATGCACTGAAAGCAGCGAACGGCGATGCCGCCGCCGCGGCCGCATCATTCGCGCCATTCGTCTGCTGAGTGAATTTCGACCACTGCGCGGGATCGGCGACGCTGCGCCACGCGTTCAGCCATTGATCGAACGCCTGCTGTACGCCTGTCGTTTCGGCGGATGCTTCTGCCGAGGTGCTGTCGGCGGTACGGGAGCGGGAAGATGAGGAAGTAGATTTGGAAGCCATACCCGCTATTGACCTGTGAGTCTCGGAAGACTTGGATTGCTGATGCAGGCATCGCCGGGCTTTCCTCGACCAGCGCGCAAGTGTTGGTGCGCCTTATGCGCGTGGCAAGTCTGAGCCTTGCTACGCCGTGCCCGATTGATTGAATTCCAGGAACATTCTTGCTCTAGGATGTCAGGCATGTCAATGCTTCGTCCCGATTTTGCCGCAGTGCGATATTTTTTTAATTATCGTTTTCCCCCATGCGAAATGTTGCGTTCGCAAGGGGTTTCGTCATAGGCAAGAAACGATAGTTGGGTATGTTCCAACACTAATGACAATGGTCATTCATTGAGCCAGATCATTGCGGCCATGCGGCCCGTCACGTGATCGCGTCGATATGAATAAAAGCGCTCTTTTTCCGTGACGGTGCAATGCGTGCCGCCGTGAACGCGCGCGGCATCGATGCCTAGATCGGCAAGACGCATACGCGCGAGCGCGTAGATATCGGCGAAATACTTGGCCGGTGCGCCGCCGACGGGACGGAACGCGGCGCTCGTCGCGTCGCGGCGATCCTCTTGCGACGCCGCGATGAAGGCGTCGAGCACGTCTTCGCCCACTTCGAACGCCTGCGGCCCGATGGCCGGCCCGAGAAACGCGTTGAGCGACGAGGCCGGCACGCCCGCGAGCGACGCGACGCGCTCGCCCGTCTTTTCGATGATGCCGCCCGCGAGACCGCGCCAGCCCGCGTGCGCGGCGCCGACCGCGCGGCCGTCGTCGTCGCAAAACAGCACCGGGAGACAATCGGCCGTCATCACGACGCACACGACGCCCGCGCGATCCGTCACGCTGGCGTCGGCGCGCGTGCGCTCGCCCTGTGCGAGGCGCTCGATGACGGCGCCCGCCTCCACGACTTCCGTGCCGTGGATCTGCTCGAGCCACGCGGCTTCGCGCGAACCCGTCAACGCGAGCGCGCGGCGGCGATTTTCCTTCACCGCGTCAGGCGCATCGCCCGTGGAAAAACCGAGATTGAGGCCGCCCGCGCCGGGCTCGCCGCCGCCATAAGGCGCATCGCTCACGCCGCCATTACGCGTCGTGACGAATGCCCGCACGCGCGGCGACACGCTCCATTGCGGCCAGAGACAGTCTTTCGATGGCAAATTCGCAGCGTCGCGCGTCATGCTTCGTCGTCCTCGTAATCTTCGTCGTCCCAGTCGCCTTCTTCGCCTTCGCCCATTTCATAGACTTCGGCGAAATCGTCGTCCTCATCGAACTCGACTTCTTCGTCCTGTCCGAAGCCGAGCTCCGCGGCGAGCGTCGCGATGTCTTCGGGAACGTCCGCGCGCCAGTGCACTTCCTTGCCCGTCGCGGGATGGATCAAGCCGAGGCGCCACGCGTGCAGCGCCTGTCGCGCGAATTCGTTGGGCAGCGGCTTGACCGACCGCTTGCCGCGCGCGTGCCCGTACACCGGGTCGCCCAGCAGCGGATGCTGGATATGCGCGCAATGCACGCGAATCTGATGCGTCCGGCCGGTTTCCAGATCGCAATGGATGGCGCTGACGGGCTGGCCGTGCCACGTCGTGCGGTCGATGGTGCGGAAATGCGTGCGCGCGGGCTTTCCCGACGCGGTCTTTACCACCGCCATGCGCGTGCGCTCGCGCGGATCGCGGCCGATGGGCGCGTCGATCGTGCCTTCGTCGGGCATGTTGCCCCACACGAACGCGACGTAGCGGCGTTTCACCGTGCGCGCCTGCAACTGCCGCACGAGGTCGGTTTGCGCCTCGAGCGTGCGCGCGACGACCATCAGCCCGGACGTTTCCTTGTCCAGCCGATGCACGATGCCCGCGCGCGGCAGCCCGGCGGCGGCATCGCCGTAACGATGCAGCAGGCCGTTGAGCAGCGTGCCGCTCCAGTTGCCCGCGGCCGGATGCACGACCATGCCCGCGGGCTTGTTGATGACGACGAGCGCCTCGTCCTCATAGACGATATGCAGCGGCACCGGCTCCGGCGCGAACGCGAGCTGCTCGGGCAGAAGGTCGGGGACGAGCGTGATCGTCGCGCCGAGCGGGACGGGCTGGCGCACTTTCGCGCCCGCGCCGTCGACCAGCACGCGCCCTTCCTCGATCCAGCCCTGCAACCGGCTGCGCGAGAACTCGGGGAAGATTTTCGCGAGCACCTTGTCGAGCCGGTCGCCCGCGAGCTCGTCGGGCACGCGGGCCGTGCGGGGCGCTTCGCGAGCCGCGCCGCCGCCCGAATCGGCCTGCGCTGCGTCGTCGGGGGTAGCGCATGGGCTATAATCTTTGAGTTGGTCTTTGGTACGACGAGTACTTGAGCGGGTCATTTGAACGAGATTCGGCGGCATGGAAGAACAGCCGCGCCGGAAAAACAGCTAGAACAGCGAAGAATCAACTAGATTCAGCCAGGAACAGCAAGCACTGATGCGAGCCTTCAACACCATTCATCTCTCGATGCGTCAATCGATCAAGTATCTGGCGCTGGCCGCGAGCGTCGCCATCGTCACGGCCTGTCACGGCCTGCCCGAGAAGACCGACGAAACGGCAACATGGAATAACAACAAATTATATACGGAGGCCCAGGACGCGCTATCCGGCAGCGACTGGGGAAAGTGCGCGAAGTATTTCGAAGGGCTCGAAGGCCGCGATCCGTTCGGCCATTTCGCGCAGCAGGCGCAGATCAACGTCGCGTACTGCAACTGGAAGGACGGCGAAACCGCCAACGCCGACCAGGCCATCGACCGTTTCATCAAGCTGCACCCGGATCATCCCGAAATCGCGTATGCGTACTATCTCAAGGGCATGATCCACTTCAACGACGACTTGGGCCTCTTCGGCCGCTTCTCGGGTCAGGACATGAGCGAGCGCGATCCGAAGTCGCTGCGCGAGTCCTACGACGCGTTCAAGGTCGTCGTCGACAAGTATCCGCAAAGCAAGTACGCGCCCGATGCCGCGCAGCGCATGCGCTATATCGTGAACGCGCTCGCATCGCATGAAGTGCACGCCGCCGATTATTACTATCGCCGTGGCGCGTATGTGGCCGCGATCAATCGCGCGCAGCTCGCCATTCGCGAGTACAAGAACGCGCCGGCAACCGAAGACGCGCTGCACATCATGATGCTGTCGTACGAGCGTCTCGATCAGCCGCAACTCGCCGACGACACCAAGCGCGTGCTCGCAGCGACGTTCCCGGACAGCCCGTATGTCACCGGCAAGCGGCGCGCGGGCGCTGACAAGCCGTGGTATCAGATCTGGTAGTCCAGAAAGCAAAAAGCGAAACGGCCGGTTGATCACCGGCCGTTTTTTCATGTCGACGAGAATTGCGAACCCGATGCTTATTCGGCCAGTTCCGTCTTCCACTTCGCGGCATCGCTGAAAAACTCGCGCACCACGTCCAGCTCGCGCGTGCGCTTGAACGGCGGCAGGCTTTGCCAGATGCGCCGGCCGTAAGGCTTGTCGACGAGCCGCGTGTCGCAGATCATCAGCACGCCGCGATCCGTCTCCGCGCGAATCAGCCGCCCCGCGCCCTGCTTGAGCGTGATGACCGCCTGCGGCAACTGATGCACAGCGAACGGGCTCAAACCTTTCTTCGTCAGCGCGTCGAGGCGCGCGGCCAGCACCGGATCGTCGGGGGGCGCGAACGGCAGCTTGTCGATGACGACGAGCGACAACGCATCGCCGCGCACATCGACGCCTTCCCAGAAGCTCTGGCTGCCCACCAGAATCGCGTTGCCATAGGCGCGGAAACGGTCGAGCAGTTCGGTGCGGCTCGCATCGCCCTGCACGAGCAGCGGATTGTCCCAGCCGCGCCGCTCGATCACATCGCGCATGCGATTGGCGATGCGGTCGACCGCGCGCAGCGTCGTGCACAGCACGAACACGCCGCCGCCCGCCGATTCGATCACCGGCAGCGCGGCATCGAAGACGGCATCGGTGAATTGCGGCGACGACGGTTGCGGCAGATTGCGCGGCACGTACAAAAGCCCTTGCGACGGATAATCGAACGGGCTCGGCAGCGTCATCGAACGGCGCGCGTTGAGGCCCATCTGCGCCGCGTAATGCGTGAAGTCGCCGCGCACCGAGAGCGTCGCGGACGTGAAAATCCACGCGCGCGGCACGCCTGCGCGCTGCTTCGCGAAGATCGGCGCGACCGAAAGCGGCGTTTCGTGCAACTGCACCGTGTGCGAAAACACCTCGATCCAGCGCACCATTTCGTTCGGCTCTTCCTTCGCGGCCTCTTTCGCGACATCCTCATCCGCGACGACGGCGCGTTCGAGCGATGTCGGCGGCGTCGTCCAGCCCGCGAGCAGATCCTGCAACTCGCGCGCGCGGCGCACCAGCGCCTGCAACGATTCGGCACGTTCCGCATGCGAGGACAGCGCCGCGGCAAGCGCCGAAAGATGCGTCTCGAGCGTGTCGAGCGCCTCGAAGATCGGATGGTCGTCCGGCAACTGGCCGAGCGACAGACGCACCGAATCTTCCTTGAACGCGAGCCGCACGTCGCGCGCGGCGCGCTCCAGCGCCGCGCCGAGCTTGGTCCAGTCGGCGGCGTCACGCGCGTGCGACAGACCTTCGGCGACGGTATCGCGGGCGAGTTCGAGCAGTTGCGTCGTCGAAAGCGTCTCGCCGAAGAAGAGTGTCGCGGTTTCGGGCAACTGATGCGCTTCGTCGAAGATGATCGTGTTCGCCGTCGGCAGAAGCTCGGCCATGCCGGTGTCGCGCAGCATCACATCGGCGAAGAACAGATGGTGATTCACCACGACGATGTCCGCCTGCTGCGCCTCCTTGCGCGCCTGCATCACGAAGCATTCCTTGTAGTGCGGGCATTCCTGACCGAGACAGTTGTCGCGCGTGGACGTGACCATCGGCCAGACGGGTGAATTCTCCGGCACGCTCGCGAGTTCGGCCTTGTCGCCGGTGCGCGTGATCTTCGCGAAACGGACGATCTCCTGCAGATGCGACGTGTCCTGGCGCGTCGGCAGACGGCCGTTGTCCGCGGTGCGCTCCAGATAGTAGTGACACAGATAGTTGGCGCGGCCTTTGAGCATCGCGACCGAAACCGGGACGGCGAGCGCGTCGCGCACGGTCGGAATGTCGCGCTGAAAAAGCTGATCCTGCAGATGCTTCGTGCCCGTCGACACGATGACCTTGCCGCCCCACAGCATCGCCGGCACGAGATACGCGTAGGTCTTGCCGGTGCCCGTGCCCGCCTCGACGATGAGCGTGTTCTCGCCGCCGTCGATAGCCGCCTTCGCCGTCGCGATGCCGATGTCATCGGCCGGCTGCTCGTCGGGCGCATAGGGTTTGTCGGACGGGCCGAGCTTGCGCGCGGGGCGGCGCTGCGCCTCGAACATCGCGGGCTCGGGCATTGCGCGGCCGGACGCTTCCATCGCGGCGGCGACGGAACGCGCCATTTCGATCTGCGATGCACGCGGCCGATAACCGTCGATCGCGCGTGCGAGCAGACCTTGCGCGGAAAAGATGGCGTCCAGCTCGACGCCGCGTTTATCGGTCAGCGCGAGCGGCGCGTTCGCGTCATCACTGTGTTGTGCGGGTGAGTTCAAGGCGTGCTAAATCCTGCGGGTTTCGACGCGGCCGCGCACGCGAGGCGCCGTCGCAGCACGCGCTCGCGGCGGGCACGCGGCGTTCAGTGCGCGTCCGAGTCAAGCTGCAATTGCAGCAGGAGTATGGTGTCTTTCACCTTGAGCTTGCGCTTTTTCAGGCGCCTCAGCTCGAGGTCGTCGATGCCGGACATCTTGTCGATCAGCGTGTCCAGACTGTGATGCTCGTCCTGCAACTGCGCGATGCGATCGCGCAGCAGGGCGGCATCCATGGCGGGTTGTCGGGGTGCGCGCGGGGATTCACTAAAGCGCTGCTGCATGCTCGCCTCCTTTCATCCACTTGGCGCGGGCCCGTTCGACGAGCCCGACTGCCCTATTTACCTTGCTGCTGTTGTTGCTGCTGCTGCAGTTTCAATTGCTCCTGGCGCTGCTGCTCTTGCTGCTGCGCCTTTTCCTGCGCTTTTCTCGCGGCTTCTTTCTGACGCGCTTCGACTTCCGCGCGATGCTGCGCGGCTTCCTGCTGCTTCTGCTCGTAGCGCTGCGCCTTTTGCTCGCGGTCCTGCGCGTCCTGCACGCCGCGCGCGCGCGCTTCGTCGAGTTGCTTCTGGTAGTCCGCCTGCTTGCGGTCGTACGCCGCCTGGTTGGCCGCGCGTTGCGGCGCTTCGGCTTCGCGCTGGGCGGCGGCCAGCGCGTTCTGACGTTGCCTGTCCTCGTAGGCCTGCTGGCTCGCTTTCTCGTTCGCCGCGCGCTGCGGCGCTTCGGCCTCGTATTGCGCCCGCTTGATCGCCTTCTGCTGATCGCGTTGCTTCGCCCGCTCGGCGCGCTGCTCGTCGTCGAGCGCGAGCTGTTCCTGGCGGATTTGCTGGCGCGTCTCGCGCATCTCGTTGCGCGCGTTGTCCAGACAATGATTCACGAAGAACTTGCTATAGCAGTCGTGCTCTTTCACGCCGTAGCGGTAGTTGTTTTCCTCGGTGCGCCGGTCGAGCACCTTCTGGCGCTGGGCGAAATCGGCTTGGAGGGAATCATCGGCGCTTGGCTGAGCCGCTGCGTCCGGGGCACGAGCACTCACGGACGTGTCCGGATCGACGGGCTTGGCGGCTTGAGCGAGCGCGCGCTGCGGCGCGAATGCGCCCGCTGCGCAAAGCAGCAAAACCGCCGCGGCAACCGGCACGTTTGGAAGGCGAAAGTTGGGCAAATGGATGGACGGCAACGTGATAAAGAATCAGGCGCAAAACGGCTCGTGCGATGCCCAAATTCTATCACCGCACGCCGGAGCGCTTCGCCATTTATGGCAAAATCCCCCGCTTCAGCAACCCGGTCCGAACCTGGCTCGTCACAGCGTCACCCGCCCGCGGCGCCTCGCTTTCGCGAAGCCGCGCACACGGCGCGGATCTCGCCGGCGAGCCGCAGACAGCGCAGAATCATGACGGAAACCGTAGCACTCAAGATCGTACAGCGCATTGCCACCGAACTCACCGTGCAGCCGCGCCAGGTCGCCGCCGCCGTGCAGCTTCTCGACGAAGGCTCGACTGTCCCGTTCATCGCCCGGTATCGCAAGGAAGTCACCGGCAATCTCGACGACACGCAACTGCGCACGCTCGAAGAGCGCCTGCTCTACTTGCGCGAACTCGAAGATCGCCGCGCGGCGATCCTGCAAAGCATCGACGAGCAAGGCAAGCTCACCGACGAACTGCGCGGCGCCATCGAAAGCGCCGACAGCAAGCAGGTGCTGGAAGACCTCTATCTGCCGTACAAGCCCAAGCGGCGCACGCGCGCGCAAATCGCCCGCGAAGCCGGTCTCGAGCCGCTCGCGCAGGCGCTCCTCGCCGATCCCACGCTCGATCCTCAAACGGAAGCCGCGAAATTCGTCGATGCGGAAAAAGGCGTCGCCGATACCAAAGCCGCGCTCGACGGCGCGCGCGACATCCTCTCCGAGCAGTTCGGCGAAACCGCCGAGATCCTCGGCAAGCTGCGCGAGCATCTGTTCAATCAGGGACTCGTCATGTCGAAGGTGGTGGACGGCAAGGAAGGCGAGGAAGGCGAAAAATTCCGCGACTACTACGACTACAGCGAAACGATCCGCACCGTGCCGTCGCACCGCGCGCTCGCGCTGTTCCGTGGCCGCAACGCAGGCGTGCTGAGCGTCAAGCTGGGCTTGGGCGAAGAACTCGACGCGCAGATTCCGCATCCGTGCGAAGCGATGATCGCGGGCCACTTCGGCATCGTGAACCGCTCACGCGCTGCCGACAAATGGCTCGCCGACGTCTGCCGCTGGTGCTGGCGCGTGAAGGTTCAGCCGCATATCGAAACCGAACTGCTCACGCAATTGCGCGAAGAAGCCGAGCACGAAGCCATTCGCGTGTTCGCGCGCAACCTGAAGGACTTGCTGCTCGCCGCGCCCGCGGGTCCGAAGGCCGTGATCGGCCTCGATCCGGGCCTGCGTACGGGCGTGAAGGTGGCGGTCGTCGATCGCACCGGCAAGCTGCTCGCGACCGACACCATCTATCCGCACGAGCCGCGCCGCGACTGGGACGGCTCCCTCGCGAAGCTCGCGCGCATCGCGCAAGCCACGCAAGCGGAACTCATCTCGATCGGTAACGGCACGGCCTCGCGCGAAACCGACAAGCTCGCGAGCGAACTCATCGCGAAGCATCCGGAACTGAAGCTGCAGAAGATCGTCGTGTCGGAAGCGGGCGCGTCGGTGTATTCGGCGTCCGAACTCGCCGCGAAGGAGTTTCCGGAACTCGACGTCTCGTTGCGCGGCGCGGTTTCCATCGCGCGGCGTCTGCAGGATCCGCTCGCGGAGCTCGTCAAGATCGAACCCAAGGCGATCGGCGTCGGCCAGTATCAGCACGACGTGAATCAGCGCGAACTCGCGCGTTCGCTCGATGCTGTCGTCGAGGATTGCGTGAACGCGGTCGGCGTCGACGCGAACACGGCCTCCGTCGCGCTGCTCGCGCGCGTGTCGGGACTGAACGCGACGCTCGCGCGCAATATCGTCGATTTTCGCGATGCCAACGGGCCGTTCCCGTCGCGCGAGCATCTGAAGAAGGTGCCGCGTTTGGGCGACAAGACCTTCGAGCAGGCAGCCGGTTTTCTGCGCATCAACAACGGCGAGAATCCGCTCGATCGCTCGTCGGTGCACCCGGAAGCGTATCCCGTCGTCGAGCGCATTCTCGCGAAGATCAAGAAGCATATCGGCGATGTGCTCGGCAAGCGCGAAGCGTTGACCGGTCTCTCGCCGACCGAATTCGTCGACGATCGTTTCGGCCTGCCGACCGTGCGCGACATTCTCGCCGAGCTTGAAAAGCCGGGCCGCGATCCGCGCCCCGAGTTCAAGACGGCGACGTTCAAGGAAGGCATCGAGAAGATTTCGGATCTCGTGCCGGGCATGATCCTCGAAGGCGTAGTGACGAACGTGGCGGCGTTCGGCGCGTTCGTGGATATCGGCGTGCATCAGGACGGCCTCGTGCACGTTTCGGCGATGTCGACGAAGTTCATCAAGGATCCGCACGAAGTCGTGAAGGCCGGTCAGGTCGTGAAGGTGAAAGTGCTGGAGGTAGACGTGAAGCGCCAGCGCATCGCCCTCACCATGCGTCTGGACGACGACTTCGCTCCGGCTTCATCGGGCGCGGGCGGCGGCGCGGGTTCGCAGCGCGGCGGCGGTCAGGATCGTCGGTCGGGTCAGCGTCCGCAACAGCGTCGCGAGCCGGAACCGGCCGGCGCGATGGCAGCGGCGTTCGCAAAACTGAAACGATAAAGCCTCACGGCGTCAGCAAAAAACCCCACGTCTTGCGACGTGGGGTTTTCTTTTTGCGCTTCGCAACGATGCAGCGTCAGATTTCGATCTTCGTGCCCAGTTCCACCACGCGATTTGCGGGAATGCTAAAGAAATCGGTGGGCTTCGCCGCGTTCTGATGCATCCACGCGAACACGCGCTCGCGCCACACCGACATGCCCGGCAGTTCCGTCGGCACGACTGTCTCGCGCGCCATGAAGAACGACGTGTCCATCAGCTCGAAGGTCATTGCGTGGGTGCGCGTGATCTGTTCGAGCACGGCCTTCACGTCCGGCGTCTCGTTGAAACCGTACGCCGCCTTCACGAGGAACAGCCCGCCGCCGATGTCCTTCACTTCGAGACGATGCGCGTCGTCGACATAAGGAATGTCACGCGTCGTGAAGTTCATGAAAATGGTGCGCTCGTGCAGCACCTTGTTGTGCTTGAGATTGTGCAGCAGGCTCACGGGCACGAGCGAATCGCTGCCGGTGAGATAGATCGCCGTGCCCGACACGCGATGCGGCGGATGCGCGAGCAGGCCCTGCAGAAACGGCATCAGCGGAATGCCGTCCGCGGCGGTGCGGTCCTTCACGATCATGCGACCCTTGTACCAGGTCATCAGCAGGAAGAAGAGCGCCCCGCCGATGCACAGCGGCAGCCAGCCGCCCTGCTCGACTTTCAGCAGGCTCGCGCCGAAAAAGCCAATGTCGATCATCAGGAACACGGTGATCATCCCGCCGACGAGCCAGCGGTTCCAGCCCCACAGATTCACCATCACGACCGACACGAGGATCGTGGTCGTCAACATCGTCGCGGTGACGGCCAGACCGTACGCGGCGGCAAGATTCTCCGAGCTTTTGAAGCCGATGACGATGCACAGGATGATGAAAAGCAGCATCCAGTTGACGAGCGGAATGTAGATCTGGCCGATCGCGAGCTCCGAGGTATGCAGGATCTTCATGCGCGGCACGTAGCCGAGCTGGATCGCCTGGCTCGTCAGCGAATACGCGCCGGAAATGACCGCCTGCGATGCGATCACGGTCGCGACCGTCGACAGGATCACGAGCGGCAGCAAAGCCCAGTCGGGCGCGAGCAGGAAGAACGGATTCTCTATTGCCTTCGGATCGTGCATCAGCAACGCGCCCTGGCCGAAATAGTTCAGCAGCAGCGACGGCATCACGAAGCCATACCAGCCGTAACGGATCGGCTTCACGCCGAAGTGACCCATGTCCGCGTACAGCGCTTCCGCGCCGGTCAGGACCAGCACGACCGACCCGAGCACGATATACGCCTGCAATACGTGCTGCGCCATGAAGGAAATCGCGTAGTACGGATTGAGCGCGACGATAATGCGCGGCTCGATCACGATATGCGCGGCGCCGAGCACAGCGAGCGTCGCGAACCACACGACCATGATCGGGCCGAAGAGCTTGCCGACCACCGCCGTGCCGTGGCGCTGAATCCAGAAGAGCAGGATCAGGATGACGATCGTGATCGGCAGCACGTAGGGCGTGAGCTTGGGCGCCGCGATCTCCAGACCTTCGACTGCCGAGAGCACCGACATCGCGGGCGTGATGACCGCATCGCCATAGAACATGCATGCGCCGAAGATGCCGAGCATCATGAGCACGCCGGAGACCTTGCCGGCCTCTTTCACGCTGCGCAGCGCGAGCGTCGTCATTGCGAACACGCCGCCTTCGCCGTTGTTGTCGGCGCGCATGACGAAGAGCACGTACTTGACGGCGACGACCATGACGATCGCCCAGAAGAGCAATGAGATGACGCCGAGAATCGACGCCTCGGACAGGCCGATGCCGTGCGACGGGCTAAAGGCTTCCTTCAATGAGTAGAGAGGACTCGTGCCGATGTCGCCGAAAACGACGCCGATGGCCGCGAGCGCAAGCGAGGGCAATGGTTGTTTATGCTCGTGCGCGTGAGTCGTGTTAGTCATAAAAGCGAGATATCCGTCCAGAGCGGAAAGAAACGAACGCCATTCTATCTAACGTCGCACGCCAAGATGCCGTCTCGCGTGTTGCTGCAGCGCCACGAGAGACGCGATTGAGAGTGTAGCATCGCGCCTCGCACGCGTCGGCAAGCGCGTCGGACACAATCCTTCGCGCTTCGCTGTTCGCTGCAGCCAATGAAAAACGCCGTTGCGCCCGGCTTGGTGCCAGGCGAACGGCGTTATCGGCGCGAACGGTCAGGCCGTGGCGCTCAGCCGCGGCCGTTTTGCGTGCCGCGCTTGATCCATGCGCCGAGGTTGTGCGGACGGACCGTGTCCCACTCCTCGAACGGCTGATGAATCCACGGATTCGTTTCAAGATGCTGAACGTGATAGTCGGGCTTGACCTTGGAGCATGCCTTGTACCAGAGCACCGCGGAGCGCACGGCCGTGATCGCCGGATAACGTTCCTTCAGATGCTCCTGCACGCGTGCGAGCGTGACGCCCGAATCGACCAGATCGTCGACGAGCAGCACGTTGCCGGACAGATCGCCGCGCGTCATCGTGATGTATTGCGCGATGTCGAGATCGCCCTGCTCCGTGCCCGCCGCCTCGCGGTACGAGCTCGTTGCGAGAATGGCGAGCGGCAGGTCGTAGATGCGCGAGAGCTGGTCGCCCACGCGCAGGCCGCCGCGCGCGAGGCATAGGATCTTGTCGAACTTCCAGCCCGACTCGTGCACCTTCAGTGCGAGCAGTTCGATCAGCCGGTGGTATTCATCCCAGCCGACCCAGAGGTTCTTGTCGTCGTTGCGCGGGTCCGTCATCGCGATCATGGTGAGGCTCTTTCAAATGCTTAGGTTATATACGAAATGTGGCCGCAGATGCGGCCACATTCTTTACAGCGTCCGGTTGCGGTCGAGGCGCTTGTCGCGCTCAGACCTTGAACGGATGACGGAGCAGGATGGTTTCGTCACGGTCCGGACCGGTCGACACCATGTCGATCGGCACGCCCGCGACTTCCTGCACGCGCGTGAGATAGGCGCGCGCGTTCTCCGGCAGGCCGTCCCATTGCGTGATGCCGATGGTGCTTTCCTTCCAGCCGCCGAACGTTTCGTATACCGGCTCGCAACGCGCGACTTCCGATGCGCCGCGCGGCAGGATATCGACCGGCTTGCCGTCGAGCGTGTAGCCGGTGCAGAGCTTGACTTCATCGAGGCCGTCGAGCACGTCGAGCTTCGTGATGCACAAGCCCGAGACGCCGTTGATCTGGATCGCACGGCGCAGCGCGGCGGCGTCGAGCCAGCCGGTGCGGCGCGGACGGCCCGTGACCGAACCGAATTCCTTGCCGACGGTCGCGAGATCCAGGCCGACCTTTTCCTGGCGTTGCGGATTGTCGGCATCATACAGCTCGCTCGGGAACGGGCCCGAGCCGACGCGCGTGCAATACGCCTTCGTGATGCCGAGAATGTAGTTCAGACGCTGCGGCCCGATGCCCGCGCCGGCCGTTGCCGCGCCCGCGACGCAGTTGCTCGACGTGACGAACGGATACGTGCCGTGGTCGATATCGAGCAGCGTGCCTTGCGCGCCTTCGAACAGCAGATTGCTGCCGGTGTGGTTCGCGTCGTAGAGGCGGCGGGAGACGTCCGTGACCATGGGCGCGAGACGGTCGGCATAGCCGAGCATCGTGTCGAGCGTTTCCTGGAAATCGACGGCTTTCGCGCCGAGGTATTGCGTCAGCACGAAGTTGTGGAAGTCGAGCGCTTCGCGCAGGCGTTCCTCGAACACCGCACGGTCGAAGAGATCCTGCACGCGCAAGCCGCGACGCGCGACCTTGTCTTCGTACGCCGGGCCGATGCCGCGGCCGGTCGTGCCGATCTTGCCGGCGCCGCGCTTGGCTTCGCGCGCCTGGTCGATGGCAACGTGGTACGGCAGAACGAGCGTGGCGGCTTCGGAAATGAAGAGGCGCTTCTGGACGTCGATGCCAGCCGCTTCCAGTTCGTCGATTTCCTTGAACAGCGCTTCCGGCGACAACACGACGCCATTGCCGATGTAACAGGCCGTGCCCGCGCGCATGATGCCCGACGGAATGAGGCGCAGAATGGTCTTCTTGCCGCCGATGATGAGCGTATGGCCGGCGTTGTGACCGCCCTGGAAGCGCACGACGCCTTGGGCGTGGTCCGTCAGCCAGTCGACGATCTTGCCCTTGCCCTCATCACCCCACTGGGTGCCCACCACGACGACGTTGCGCCCCGGGTTCACATTCACTGCACTGGCAGACATGTTGATTCGTTAGCTGGTTAAAAACGTATTTTACCTATGTTCGCGAAAGGTTCCGAGTTTTTCGGGACGCGTTTCGCGATTTCGTCACGCTCGCGCGATTGGAATCGGCTAAGCAAAATCCCTTGCCGATCAAGCGACTGTATGCGCTGGCCGCTTCAGGGGCGGGTTTCGACCGTCCACTTGCCGTCACGTTCGACGAGCACGCGATCGAACGCGAATTCGTCCAGATCGTGTTCATGGCCGGGCAGCGCCTGGATCACCACTTCGCCCGCGTCGCGGAGCGCGAGAATCGCCGCGCGCAGCGGCTCGTCGTGCTTCCACGGTGCGAGGATCGCGCTACCGCGCGCGTCGACCGGGGAAATGCGCGCCACTTCGCGCAGATCGAGCGAAAAGCCCGTCGCGGGCCGCGCACGGCCGTAGGCCAGACCGACGTCGTCGTACCGGCCGCCGCGCGCGACCGCGTTCGGCACGCCATCGACGTAAGCCGAGAACATCACGCCGCTGTGATACGCATAGCCGCGCAAGTCCGCGAGATCGATCATCAGTTCCGCGCCTTCGACTTGCCCCGCGAGAAACGCGAGATCGTCGAGCGCGCGCGCGATCACCGGCAGATTCGGCAGACGGCCACGCGCGATCTGCAGCACCGACGCATCGCCGTACAGCGACGGCAGCGCGCGCAGCGCCTCGCGCGGTACCTGTCCGAGATGCGCGGTCAGTTCGTGGAGGCGCGGCACGTCCTTGCTCGCGAGCGCGTCGTAGAGCGCCTCGCCGAGCGACGCCGCGGCCGGCTCGAGTTCCAGCAACGCGGCAAGCACACCCGCGTGACACAGATCGAGACGCACTTTCGTCAGACCTGCGAGATGCAGCGAGTCGAGCATCAATTGCTGGATCTCGAGATCCGCTTCCAGTCCCGCGTGACCGTAGATTTCCGCGCCGATCTGAATCTGCTCGCGCGTGGCGTGCAGCCCGCGCGGACGCGTATGCAGCACGACGCCCGCGTAGCACAGACGCGTCACGCCCTGACGATTCAGCAGATGCGCGTCGATGCGCGACACCTGCGGCGTGATGTCCGCGCGCAGGCCGAGCGTGCGCCCGGACAGCTGATCGACGAGCTTGAAGGTGCGCAAATTCAGGTCGCTTCCGCCGCTCGTCAGCAGCGATTCGAGATACTCGAGCATCGGCGGCATGACGAGTTCGTAGCCGTAGGACCGGAAACGGTCGAGCAGACGGCGGCGCAACTCTTCGATCTTGCGGGCTTCCGACGGCAGAACGTCGGCGATATTCTCGGGAAGTAACCAGGTGGACATCGATGCGATTCCTACGGGACGCGAGGCTCGACGCTTCGTGCGTGGCGCTCGTCGGTCAGGGACGAAAAGATAGAAACAAGATAGGCGAAACGGTGCGATGCTGCCGGGCGCGGCTCACGTCGCGATCAGGAGCAGTATCAGGCCGAGCACCATCGCGACCAGCCCGCCGATGCGGATGTGGTGCGTCGGCCGCTCCGCGATGCGGCGAAAAGTGTCGCGCCACGCGGTCGGAAAAACGAAGGGAAACATACCTTCGATGATCAGCATCAACGCAAGAGCGAGCAGTAACGTCTCGGCCATGTCCAAGGGATTTTTATAGGCCACGCAGCCAGCACAGGCTGGCCGCGCGGCGCGCGCACGGGATCAGCGCTTTACCGTGGCCGGAGCCGGCGTGTCAGCCGCGCCGCCGGTCGGGCTCTTCATGAAGCGGAAGAAATCGCTGCTCGGATCGACGACGATGACGTCGCCCGGCTTGAACGTCTTCTTATACGCTTCGAGGCTCTGATAGAACTGGTAGAACTGCGGATCGCGTCCGTACGCATCGGCCGCTATGGCCGCCGCCTTGCTGTCTCCTTCGCCCTTGATCGACTGCGCCTGGCTGTACGCGTCGGCGAGAATCGCCTGCTGCGTGCGCTCGGCGTCGGCCTTGATCTTGTCCGCCTCCGCCGTGCCCTTCGCGCGCTCGTTCGCCGCCGCCTGCTGGCGCGCCGCGATCATGCGCTTGTAGACCGCATCCGCTACGGCCGGCGGGAAGTCGATGCGCGTCATCTGCAAATCGACCATTTGCACGCCGAATGCCGCGGCCGCGCCTTCCACGCTCTTTTGCGCGTCGGTTTCGATGGCCTGCTGATTGCCGAGCGCGTCCGTCAGCGAGCGCTTCGCGAAGCCGCTCGCGAGCGCGGTGCGCGTGAGCGCGGTGATGCGTTCCTCGGCCGTCTGCGTGTTCTTCTCGTTGCTTTCGAAGAGCTTCAAGGGATCGGCGACGCGATACTTGATCACCGTGTTCACCAGCACTTCGTTCTTGTCCGATGTCGAGAAACGATCGGCGCCGGATTCGTCGATGGTGAGCGTACGCGTGTCGATGAGCGTGAGCGTCTGGAACGGCGGCGGCAGCTTGAAATGCAGCCCCGGGCCTTCGAGACGCGGATTGCCTTCGCCATGCGCGGCGACGACGGCGGCATGCCGTTCGTCGACGGTGAAGATCATCGACGATCCGATGAACAGCACGATCACGACAGCGACGATGAGCGCAAAAATTCGATTCATGTCGCGCTCCTTATTGCAGGTCGTCTTGACGACTGCGGGAGCGGAACGCATCGCGCGAACGCAGCGGATCGCCGCCGGCATTGGCGCTCGCGCCGCTGGCCGCGCTGGCCGGCGCAACCGCGGCCGGCGCCGATGCGCTCGCCGCGCCCTGCGCGCGCGCCTGAGGCGCTTCGGACGCGCCCGACGCCACCGCGCCGCTGGCGGCATCCGCCGATTCCTTCACCTGCTGTCGATTGGCCTCGACGAGCTTGTCGAGCGGCAGATACACCACGTTATTGCCGGCCTTGCTATCGACGAACACCTTCGTCGTGCGCGAGTAGATCTGCTGCATCGTGTCCAGGTACATGCGTTGACGAATGACCGCGGGCGCCTTCGAATATTCCGCGTACACCTCTTTGAAGCGCTCCGCGTCGCCCTGCGCCTGCGTGACTTCGCGATTGCTGTACGCCCTCGCCTCGTCGATCAGCTTGGCGGCATCGGCCTTCGCGCGCGGCAACAATTGATCCGCGTAGGCTTGCGCCGTATCGCGGGCGCGCTCGTTGTCCTGACGCACGCGCGCCGCTTCCTCGAACGCCGACTGCACCTGTTGCGGCACCTGCACGCTTTGCACGGCGACGCCCGTCACTTGCAGACCGGTGCGATAGGTATCGAGCGAGCGCTGGATCGTTTCGATGAGGCGCGCGCGGAGCGCTTCGCGATCCTTGTAGAGCATGTCGTCCGTCGAAAGACTGCCGGCGATCTCGCGGATCGCCGACTGCGCCGCTTGCGTGACGCTGTCGTCGGCGTTGATGCTGCGGAACAGGAAATCGGTGGGCGACTTGATCTGGTATTGAACGGCGAAGCGCACGTCGACGATATCCGCGTCGTTCGTCAGCAGCGACGCGTCGCGCACGTTGCCTTGCGACAGCGCGGTGCCGCGCCCGACTTCGACGGAGCGGATCTGCGACGTATCGACGATTTCGCTCGACTGGAACGGATACGGCAGACGCCAGTGGATGCCTTGCGCGACCGTCTGACGATATTGTCCGAACTGGGAGACGACGCCGACATGGCCGTCCTGCACGACGAACACACCGCTGCCGAGATAGATGGCGATAAGCACGCCGATAACGATGCCGAGCCCGATCTTCGTGCCGCGGCCATTCTCGCGCGGCGCGCCGTTGCCGGGCTTCCGGCCGAACACGCCCGCGATGCGGCGGTTGAATTCGCGCCACATCTCGTCGAGATCGGGCGGACCTTCGTCCTTGCCGTTCGGACGCTTGCCGTCCTGCGGACGCTTCGAGTCGTTCTTCACGCCATTGCCGTCGCCCCGCCCCCAGCGCGGATCGTTGATCGAAAAGACGGCAGGCTCAGCTTGCCGGTTAGTCCGCTCTTTGTAGTCGTTCACTCGGTGATTCACCATTAGACAGCCGGGGTCGACGCCGGGTCGATGCAATTCCGAAGGCACTCAGTGTCCGTGCTCGGGAACCTTTTGATTGTCACGCTCGACGGCCGGCCGATGGTCATCCGGCTGCGCGTTCGTGTCGTGTATGGCGTTTGACCCGGACTGCGTGGATTGCGTTGCTTCGGACGCCTCGTGCGGCCCCGGAAATTCGGCGAGCACGCTGGGTAGGCCCGCATCGGTTTCTTCGGATTCCGCCGTGGCTATTTCGGCGATGGCAGCGCGCAGCGCATCGAGCCCCTGACCCGTGCGTGCGCTCAAGAAAACGCGCGAAATATTACCATACTCGTCCCTTTCAACCGCTTCGCCACGGGCCGCGAGCTCGGGCACCGCATCGATCTTGTTGAAGACGAGAATCTGTCGAATGTTGTCCGCGCCGATGCCGCGCAACACCTCGTTCACCTGATCGATCTGATCGAGGCGCACCGCGCTCGATGCATCGACGACGTGCAGCAGCACGTCCGCATGAATGGTTTCTTCGAGCGTGGCGCGGAATGCGGCGACCAGTTGGTGCGGCAATTCGCGGATGAACCCGACGGTATCCGACACGACGACATGGCCCGCTTCCTCGCCGAGGAACACGCGGCGCGAAGTCGTATCGAGGGTGGCGAAGAGCTGGTCCGCCGCGTACGCCTGCGCTTTCGTGAGCGCGTTGAACAAGGTGGACTTGCCCGCGTTCGTATAGCCGACGAGCGACACGGACATCGTGCGATTGCGCGCGCGCTGACGTCGCTGCGTGCCGTGCTGGCGGCGCAGTTTCTCGAGACGCGACTTGAGCGCCTTGATGCGCTCGCCGATCAGACGCCGGTCGGTTTCGAGCTGCGTTTCGCCCGGACCGCGCAGGCCGATGCCGCCCTTCTGCCGTTCGAGGTGAGTCCACGCGCGAATGAGGCGCGTCGACAGATATTGCAGTTGCGCGAGTTCGACCTGCAGCTTGCCTTCGTGACTGCGGGCGCGCTGCGCGAAGATATCGAGAATGAGGCTCGTGCGATCGACCACGCGGCGATTCAGCGCGACTTCGAGATTGCGCTGCTGCGCGGGCGCGAGCGCGTGATTGAAGATGACGAGCTCGACGTCGTTCGCTTCGCACTGCAGACGCAGTTCCTCGACCTTGCCGCTACCGATGAACATCTTGGCATCGGGACTCTGACGGCGGGCGGTGAGCGTGACGGCGGGATGGGCGCCCGCACTTTGTGCGAGCAGACTGAGTTCTTCGAGACTGGCTTCGAAATCGATCTTGCCGAAGTCGATGCCGACGAGCGCTGCGTTAATCAAATTAATATGTTTAAGTATTTGAAGCGACCGGCGAGTTGCTTAATGTTCGCATTAGAAGTGGCAATTTCGCGCCGGCCGCGACGAGGTTTAGGACGGTTCAGCGTCCGGGTGGAAGTTCACCGGGCGAGCGGGCACGACCGTCGAAATGGCGTGCTTATAGACCATCTGGGTGACCGTATTTCGGAGCAACACGACGTACTGGTCGAACGATTCAATGTTCCCTTGGAGCTTGATGCCGTTGACCAGATAGATCGAGACCGGCACGTGCTCTTTACGCAGTGCGTTCAAAAACGGGTCTTGTAACAATTGCCCTTTGTTGCTCATAGCAAACTCCGTGTTTTTTTGCAGGTTGGAAGTATTGTGGACGAAGAAAAAGAGATCCGCCGACAATCGCTACACTATAGCTGATTTTCGCTGTTTTACGTTTCAGTAGCCGGATCGGCCAAATGGCCAGCGGCACCGAAGCGTAAGGCTTCACGCGGCTCTTACTCCTTGTCCGCGTAAGGGTTTCGACTCGATCGAAACTCTATGCGAAGTGGAGTGCCGGCGAGCCCAAAAGTTTCGCGAAAGCGCCCTTCCAGATATCGCTTGTACGTGTCCGTGATCGCGTCGAGCGCGTTGCCGTGCACGACGATGATCGGCGGATTTTGCCCGCCCTGATGCGCGTAGCGCAGCTTCGGACGCACCGGGCCACGCCGGCGCGGCTGCTGGAATTCCACCGCCTCGATGAGCGCGCGCGTCAGCTTCGGCGTCGGCAGCTTGGCCATCGCGGCGGCGTAGGCGTCGTCGACCGATTTCATCAACGCGCCGATGCCCGTCTTCTCCAGCGCCGAAACGTAGTGGAATTTAGCAAAGTCCAAAAACTTGAGCTTGCGCGTCAGGTCCGACTTCGTGCGCTCACGCACATGCGAATCGAGACCGTCCCACTTGTTCACGCCCACCACGAGCGCACGGCCCTGCTCGACCACGAAACCGGCGATATGCGCGTCCTGTTCCGAGATGTCCTGCTGCGCATCGAGGAGAAGAATGACGACGTTGGCATCCGCGATCGACTGCAGCGTCTTCACGACCGAAAACTTTTCGATCGCTTCGAACACCTTGCCGCGCCGACGCAGGCCGGCCGTGTCGATCAATGTGTATTTGCGGCCTTGTCGCTCGAAATCAACATAAATCGAATCGCGCGTGGTGCCCGGCATGTCGAATGCGATCACCCGCTCTTCGCCGATCAGCGTGTTCACGAGCGTCGACTTGCCGACGTTCGGACGCCCGACGATCGCAATCTTGACGCCATGTTTCGCCTTCTCGTCTTCCGACTCTTCCGGCTGATCCTTGTACGCGATATCCAGCGCGTCGTTGATCATTTCGACGACGCCGTCGCCGTGCGCCGCCGAGATCGCGCGCGGATCGCCGAGACCGAGCTCGTAGAAGTCCGCCGCGACCGCCGAGTACTTCATGCCTTCGGCCTTGTTGACGACGAGAAAGAGCGGCCGGCCCGTCTTGCGCAGATAGTCGGCGATCGCCTTGTCCTGCGGCGCGAGCCCATTGCGTCCATCGACGATGAACACGACGATATCGGCCTCTTCCACCGCCTGGCGCGTCTGCCGCGCCATCTCGTGCAGAATGCCGTCCTTCGCCACCGGCTCAAAGCCGCCCGTGTCCACCACGAGATACGGGCGTTCGCCGCCCACACGGCCTTCGCCGTAATGACGGTCGCGCGTCAGGCCCGGCAAATCCGCGACGAGCGCGTCGCGCGAGCGCGTCAGCCGGTTGAAAAGAGTCGATTTCCCAACATTGGGGCGCCCGACGAGGGCAATCACGGGTTTCATCTGATTTTGTTCAAGGTTGAACGCAAGGCGAACGCGGAACGGGCGGTACAACCGTCTCGTTGCGTTCCGCTACGCCGCGCAATGGCTGCGCTTGTCGAAAATTAGCATGGATTCGGCCTGCCGCACGCGAGGCGCGCTGGTCGGCCGGATCGTCGGCGGTCGTTCGCCGGTTCCGCCTCGTTCGAGGCTCTTCTTGCACGACGCCTTCGCGCGTCGCGCTTCGTTCTTGCGACCCTGCTTTTGCATGCGGGTTTTATCGCGATGCGCGCATGACGCAGCGCTTCTTTCTCGTGCGGCTCGCCGTGGCGAGCCTGCCGCGCCGCGCAACATCGACGGCGCGCTTGCTATTCAGGACCGCGAGCAAGCCTGACTCGCTCGCGGTCCGGCTGCGATCAGTTGCTCGGACGGAAACCGTAGAGATCGCCGTCATGCGTCTGCACGACGAGCGTGTTGCCCGCCATCACGGGCGCAGCGGTGATCGCGCTGCCATCGGTCGGCGCGCGGCCGATCAGTTCGCCGTTTTCCACGTTCAGGAAGTGCACGAAGCCCTTGTAATCGCCCACGACGACCGCGCGGCCGAGAATGTACGGCACGCTGACACTGCGGTTCTTCAGCACGTCCGTCTTCCAGAGCGGCGTGCCATCCGACGCGCGGAACGCATTGACGACCGACCAGTCGTCGCCGGCGGCCACGATCTGCTCGTCCTGAGCCAGGCCGCTGTCGCTCGAAAAGTTCTTTTCCCAAACCGGGCGGCCCGAATTTGCATCGAAGCAGCCGATACGGCCCTGGAACGTCACCGCGCAAGTCTGCGCGCCGACGAGTCCCGGCGCGCCGGTCACGTCGTTGATGCGCTCGACTTCGGTCACGCCCTTCGGATACGACACCGGCGCTTGCCAGAAGGCATCGCCCGATTGCAGGTTGATCGCCGCGAACGTGCCGCCGGGGAAGCCCGCGAGCACAGCCTGATTGGCCGCGAACGTCATGCCGGCCGCGACGCGCAGATTCAGTGGCACCGCGCGCAACTGGAAGATCCACTTCTGCTCGCCGGTCTGCGCGTTGAACGCGATGACCTTGCCGTCGATCGTACGCACGATCACGAGATCGTTGCCGACCAGCGGCGGCGAAACGATCTCGCCCGGCGCGGTTGCTGTCCACAGCAGCTTGCCGTCGGGGCCGAGCACGTCGACCTGCCCCTTCAGACCGCCTACGGCCGTGAGATTGCCGTCGCTGCCGACGCCCGCGGACAGATCGTCCTTCAGTTTGACGCGCCAGACGTCCTGACCGGTCTTCGCGTCGATCTTGGCGACGGAGCCGTTCGCGCCCGCGGCATAAACGTAATCGCCGACCGCGACCGGCGAGAACAGATAACGGCCAGCCTTGCCGACGCTTGCCTTCCACGCCTGGTTGACGTTCAGCACCGGCTTGAACTCCGCGAGCGGTACCGGCACGCGGCGTTCATCCTTGGTCGACGAGCAAGCGGTCAACAAGACGGTCATCGCGCAAGCGAGCGGCACGGCGTAGCGTTTCAAAAATGTCATCGGTGGACGCAACATGAATTGGTGAATTGGGTTGATCGGCGCTGCCCGCCGCGTCGCTTCATGGCGACACCGTGGCGGGCGGCTTGATTGACTGATGGCAGGGATCGAAGACGAACCGATTGGAAACCAGCCGGATCAGCCGCCGAGCGCGTCGAGCTTGAACTGAATCAGCTGACGGGCGGACGTGTCGTTCTCGGGCAGCGCCGTCAGCGCGACCTTGTAGGCCGCGCGCGCGTCGTCGCGTTTGCCTTGAGCTGCGAGCAGGTCGCCACGGCGGTCCGCGATCACGCCTTTGAACGCTTCGAGAGGCTGCTCGGCTAGCAGTTTCAGGCCCGCGTCGTAGTTCTTCTCGTCGAGCAGCACGAGCGCCAGACGCAGCTTCGCGATCTGCTTGTACTCTTCGTCCTTCGCGTGGTCGATGGCCCATTGCAGTTGCGCCTTCGCGCCAGCCGTGTTGCCCGCCATGTAGAGCGATTTCGCGGCCGCGAGCGCGGTCATCTGCGCGTAGCCGGTGCCGCCGAACTTGTCTTCCATGTCCGTCGCGACGCGCTGGACCAACGCCTGATTGTTTCCGTCCACTGCCTGCTGCAGATGGTCGTAAAGCACCGACGCCTCGGCGGCCTGACGGCGCTGCCAGAAATTCCATCCGTTGTACCCGGCCGCAATGACGAGCGCCACGAGCACAACCCACGTCGTGGTGTTACCCCATTTGGCCCACCAGGCCTTTACGCTTTCAAGTGATTCTTGTTCGTCGTGATAGCTCATCGTCCAGCTATTCCTTCCTGCGTTTCAATTCCCTCAACGAGTTCCGCGCACGATGCCGGATCGCCCCGATCAGGCCCACGCGCGCGGCAATGCGCCTGAATCTCAGGCACCCTCGTCATCGGCGGTTGCAACCATCGCATTGATTAGGTATTCGGTCAAGTCTTCCGCCCGAACGTTCACTTGCTCGTTCTTTTGTCCGCCGGACGTTTCGTCGATCGAGCGGCGCAGCGGCTTGACGCCGATCATACCTTGCGCGAGTTCGTCCTCTCCGAGCACTACGGCGAACGCCGCGCCGCTCGCGTCGGCCTTTTTCATCTGCGACTTGAAGCTCGCGGACGCGCCGTCCGGGCTGCAATGCAGAATGACGTCGAGGCCCGTGTCGCGCAGCCGCTCGGCGACGATGAACGCCTGCTCCGCCGCCGCTTCGCCCTGATGCACGACATAGACGTCCGTGCCTTCGGCTTCCGGCACGAGCTGCTCTTCCTTCAGCAATTCGAGGATGCGCTCGACGCCCATGGCCCAGCCGCACGCGGCCGTCGGCTTGCCGCCGAGCTGTTCGATCAGCGGATCATAGCGACCGCCGCCCGCGACCGTGCCCTGCGCGCCGAGCTTGTCGGTGACCCACTCGAACACGGTCAGGTTGTAGTAGTCGAGACCGCGCACGAGACGCGGGTTGATCGTAAACGGAATGTTGTTCGCCTTCAAAAGCCGCTGCACGCCCTCGAAGTGCTTGCGCGATGCGTCGCCGAGAAAGTCGACGAGCTTCGGTGCGTTCTGCGCGATCTCCTGCATCGCCGGATTCTTCGTGTCGAGCACGCGCAGCGGGTTCGTGTAGAGCCGGCGCTTCGCTTCCTCGTCGAGGGAATCGACGTGTTTTTCCAGATACGCGATCAGTTCCTTGCGATGCGCCGCGCGCTCTTCGGCCTGACCGAGCGAATTCAGTTCGAGGCGGATGCCGGTGAGTCCGAGGTCGTCCCACAGACGCTGGCACATCATGATGATTTCGGCGTCGGTGTCCGGCCCGGCGAAGCCAAGCGCCTCCACGCCGACCTGATGGAACTGGCGATAACGCCCGCGCTGCGGACGCTCATGACGGAACATCGGACCGACGTACCACAGACGCTTCGGGCCGTCGTACAACAGGTTGTGCTCGATGGTCGCGCGCACGACCGCCGCGGTGTTCTCCGGGCGCATCGTCAGATGCTCGCCGTTGAGCGCGTCGGTGAAGCTGTACATCTCCTTCTCGACGATGTCGGTCACTTCGCCGATGCCGCGCGTGAACAACTGCGTGTGCTCGACGATCGGCGTGCGGATGTTCTGATAGCCGTATGCGCGCAGCATCGACTTGACGGTGGTTTCGAAGAAATCCCACAACGCGGCATCCTGCGGGAGGATGTCGTTCATGCCCTTCACGCCGCTCAGTTTCTCGAGCCGTTTCTTCTGTTCAGTCATCTGTCTTTAGAGTGATGCCGCGGACGTCTCGACGCGCTGCCCATAGGTACGCTCGACATAGTCGCTGACGATTTGCTGGAATTCCTCGGCGATGCGCTCGCCGCGCAGCGTCTTCACCTTCACGCCGTCGATGAACACGGGCGCCGCCGGATTCTCGCCCGAACCCGGCAAGCTGATGCCGATATTGGCGTGCTTCGATTCGCCCGGCCCGTTGACGATGCAGCCCATCACCGCGACGTGCATCTTCTCGACGCCGGGGTACTGATCGCGCCACGTGGGCATCGAGTTGCGCAAGTAGCTTTGAATCTGCGACGCCAACTCCTGGAACAGCGTGCTCGTCGTGCGGCCGCAGCCGGGACACGCGATGACCATCGGCGTGAAGGAGCGCAGGCCCATCGTCTGCAGGATTTCCTGGCCCACGACGACTTCGCCGGTGCGCGCGCCGCCCGGCTCCGGCGTGAGCGAAATGCGAATGGTGTCGCCGATGCCTTCCTGCAGCAGCACCGAAAGCGCCGCCGTCGATGCAACGATGCCCTTGGAGCCCATGCCCGCTTCGGTCAGGCCGAGATGGAGCGCGAAGCTGCAACGCTTCGCGAGTTCGCGATACACGGCGATCAGATCCTGCACGCCGCTGACCTTGCACGACAGGATGATCTTGTCGCGGCCGAGACCCAGTTCGACGGCGCGCTCCGCCGAGCCGACCGCGGATTGAATCAGCGCCTCGTACATCACGCTTTGCAGTTCCCACGGATTCGAACGCGCGGCGTTTTCGTCCATCATGCGCGCGAGCAGATCCTGATCGAGACTGCCCCAGTTCACGCCGATACGCACCGGCTTGTCGTATTTGATCGCGGCTTCGATCATCTGCGCGAATTGCGTGTCGCGCTTCGCGCCCTGGCCGACGTTGCCCGGATTGATCCGGTATTTCGACAGCGTCTCGGCGCACGCGGGATGATCGCGCAGCAGCAGATGGCCGTTGTAGTGGAAATCGCCGACGAGCGGCACCGTCACGCCCATGCGATCGAGTTGCTCGCGGATATGCGGCACGGCCGCCGCCGCTTCCGGCGTATTCACCGTAATGCGGACGAGCTCGGAGCCCGCCTGCGCCAGTTCCTTGATCTGGATGGCCGTGCCAATCGCGTCCGCCGTGTCGGTGTTGGTCATCGACTGCACGCGCACCGGCGAATCGCCGCCGATCGTCACGAGCTGGCCACCCCAGCGCACATCGACGGCATGCGATGACCGGCGCGTCAACGGACCGCCGAAGACCGGCTCGGTCGAACAAATCTTGCTGTTGATCAGGGATTGAGCTTCGGATTGCATCGAAAAACCCTTTGGCAACCTTGCCGCCGATACGGCGCCGGTCGCGTGTGTGGAACCTCAAACGGGCGTCACGGCTTGCACCGTGACGCCCTCGACTTGTCCGCCGCGCTGGACAGATCGATCTCGCAAGCTCAAGGCAGCGAGAGACGCGCGACGTTTCCGCGTGCGGACGAATAGCGTTTGGCGTCGACGGGCTCGTCATCGACCGACAGCGACTCGACGCCCTTCACGTTGCCGACGGTCACCTTGAACGGCGCCTCGCCTTCCACGCGCTGGGTGTTGCCCGCGCGCACGAGTCCGGAATACAGTTCCTTGCCGTCCTTGCCGCGCACGCTGAACCAGCTATCTTCCTTCACTTTCAATTCGATCGCGCTCGAACCGCTGCCCGCGACGGCCGGAGCCGACGCCGCCATCGCAACAGCCGAAGCCGCCTTCGCGGCCGATGCGGGCGCCGCCGCAGCCGGCGCGCTCGCGCCCTGCACCGCGGACAGCGTCGACGACGAAGCCGGCAGCGCGTTCGTGCCGAGCGGACGCGGCATCGGCTGCTCGCCCGGGCCGGCCGCCACTTCGGGCAGCGACGCTTCGCCGGTGTTGGCGGCCGCGGCCTCGTCGGGCGTCGGCGCGGATGTCGTGCCCGACGCTTCGTTCGATGCCGAAGCAGGCGCGGACGTCGACGACAGACCGATGCCCGTCGTCGCCTTGAGGCGCGCGAGCCAGTTGTTCGAATCGCCGCCGGTGTGCCACATCACGAGCACGGCCAGCACGACGATGATGGCGAGCACGCCCCACATCCACGAGCGCTTGCGGCCCGACGAATTGCCGAGCGGCACCGACACGCGTCCGCGCGGCAGACCCGCGCCCGCCGACGCCGGCACCTTCAGATTCTGCGCGATGTCATCGCCGCTGCGCCGGAACGCCTGCGTGAACGGCGCCGGATCGGCGCCGAGAATCTTCGCGTAACTGCGCACGATGCCCGCCGCGAACGTGCGATCGGGCAACTGGCTGATATCGCCCGCTTCGAGCGCGAGCAGTTTCGGCGGCGACACCTTGAGACGCGCGGAAACGTCGTCGATCGACCATGCTTTCGCCTGGCGAAGTTGCGCGAGACGCGCGCCGACCGCCTGTATCGAGTCCAGATTCCCCGCCTGGCTCGCATTCGATGCCGCCCTTTCCGCGTCGCCCAGGCCGTCGTACTGACTGCCGGACCGGTTGTTGCCGGAATGACTGCCGAAAGGCGTCGGGTGCTGCGGCTCACTCATGCCAAATTCCTCGCATCGATTCTTCTATATAGCGCTGTTGCGTCGTTCGGTTCCAAAAACCCCGTGCACGATACAACCGCAGCGCCATTGCAGACCGCTTTATAACAAAATGTTCGGCTTTTAGCGCCGCATCCAGACGCTTGCTGCGCCCTCCGCTGCGGCTTTTTTCGATGCGGACGCCCGGTCAGACCGCCCGCACCTCGATCGTCTTGCTGCCTGCACGGCCCATGCGTTCGGCAAGACGCGTGCGGTCCTGCACCGCGCCCGCGAGTTGACCGCACGCAGCGTCGATATCGTCGCCGCGCGTCTTGCGCACGGTCGTTACGACGCCCGCATCGATCAACACCTGCGCGAACCGCTTGATCTGCTCGTTCTTCGAGCGCGTCAACCCCGACTCCGGAAACGGATTGAACGGGATCAGATTGAACTTGCACGGCACGTCGCGCGTCACCGCAAGCAATTCGCGCGCGTGCGCTTCGGTGTCGTTGACGCCGTCGAGCATGCAATATTCGAACGTGATGAAGTCGCGCGGCGCGACCTTCAGATAACGCTGACACGCGGCCATCAATTCGCGCAGCGGGTACTTCTTGTTCAGCGGGACCAGCATGTCGCGCAGCGGATCGTTCGGCGCGTGCAGCGATACCGCGAGCGCCACCGGCAGGTCGGCCGCGAGGCGGTCCATCATCGGCACGACGCCGGAGGTCGACAAGGTCACGCGACGGCGCGACAAGCCATAGGCGTTGTCGTCGAGCATCAGGCGCATGGCCGGCACGACGGCGTCGTAATTGAGCATCGGCTCGCCCATGCCCATCATCACGACGTTCGTGACGACGCGCTCGCCCTTGCCCGGCCCGCCGACTTCGCGCCCGAGCGACTTGCGCAGCGCGAACTCCGCCATGCGCAACTGGCCGATGATCTCGCCCGTCGTCAGGTTTCGGGAAAAACCCTGCTTGCCGGTGGAACAGAACCGGCAGTTCACCGCGCAACCCGCCTGCGACGACACGCACAGCGTGCCGCGCGTCTCTTCGGGGATGAACACGGTTTCGACCGCGTTGCCGTTGCCGACGTCGACCAGCCATTTGCGGGTGCCGTCGGCGGAAACGTGGTCGCTGATGATGTCGGGCATCGCCATGTTGGCGCGGCCCTTGAGTTTTTCGCGCAGCGATTTCGCGAGATCCGTCATGCCGTCGAAGTCTTCGGCACCATATTGGTGGATCCAGCGCTGCAATTGCTTGGCGCGAAACGGCTTTTCGCCCAGGCTCGCGCAGTACGCGGTGAGCCCGGCGGCGTCGAGATCGAGGAGATTGACGGTGGTGCTGCTCGTCATGTCAAGTTCTGCCATTTCAGATTGCGAAGCCCGGTATCTTCCCGGGACCGTTCGCGCCAATTTCTGCTTCTTTTCGTACCGCTTTTATTGCGTCGAGGCGCGATGCCCGCGATGACCGAACAGCCATCGCGGCTTTCAACGCGAAAATTAACGCGAGTAGACGTTCACTTGCGGGAAGAAGAACGCAACTTCTTGCGCTGCCGTTTCCGGCGCGTCCGAACCGTGAACCGCGTTCGCGTCGATGCTGTCGGCGAAGTCGGCGCGGATCGTGCCCTTGTCCGCCTTCTTCGGGTCGGTCGCGCCCATCAGGTCGCGATTCTTCAGGATGGCGTTCTCGCCTTCCAAGACTTGAATCATCACCGGACCCGAGATCATGAATTCGACCAGATCCTTGAAGAACGGACGTGCGGCGTGCACGGCGTAGAACTTCTCGGCGTCGGCGCGCGACAGATGAACCATGCGCGACGCAATGATCTTCAGACCTGCGTTCTCGAAACGGCTGTAGATCTGGCCGATAACGTTCTTTGCCACTGCGTCCGGCTTGATAATCGACAGGGTGCGCTCGATCGCCATAAAAACTCCAAAAAATGAACGGTTTACGGATTAAAACGAATCGACAATTGTAGCACGAAGCAATGTATCATTGCGATTGAAACCTTACGGCATCGTAAGGATCAAACCCTGCGAGGACTTGGCTGTCCGGACGGCCGAACTGACCTTTCGGGCTATTGAATTCGGCGCGCGCCGGGGCCATATTGGAACAAAACGCTGCATTGCAACCGGAACCACGCGGCGCGGGCACCAAGCGGTTCTAATATTGGCTTAAGTCCGCGCACCTTATCATTCGTATATGACGAAGTCGCGGGAAGACCGAACGACAGACAATTGGAGCAAGGAGAAACCATGAACGAATCACCCTACAGCTTTGGCCGTAATGGCAGCGTCACCTCGGTCGAGGTGCGCAACCGCGTGCTGCGCAACACCTACTGGCTGCTCGCGCTCTCGATGGTGCCGACGGTGCTCGGCGCATGGGTCGGCGTCGCGACGGGCTTCTCGCTGTTCGCGGCTACCAGCCCGGCAATGAGCTTCATCGCGTTCCTCGCGATCGCGTTCGGCTTCATGTTCGCCATCGAGAAAACCAAGAACAGCGGCATGGGCGTGGTCGTCCTGCTCGGCTTCACGTTCTTCATGGGCCTGATGCTCTCGCGTCTCCTGAGCTTCATTCTCGGGTTCTCGAACGGACCGCAACTGATCATGATGGCCTTCGGTGGCACGGGCGTGATCTTCGCGGCCATGGCGACCATCGCGACCGTCAGCAAGCGCGATTTCTCGGGCCTCGGCAAGTTCCTGTTCATGGGCGTGATCGTCATTCTGCTGGCGGCGTTCGCGAACATCTTCCTGCAGTTGCCCGCGCTCATGATGACGATCTCCGTGCTCGCCATCGTGATCTTCTCGGCGTACATGCTGTTCGACGTGCAGCGCGTGGTGAACGGCGGCGAGACGAACTACATCAGCGCGACGCTCGCGATCTATCTCGACCTGTATAACGTGTTCACGAACCTGCTGGCGCTGCTCGGCATCTTCGGCGGCAACCGCAACTAAGCGCGCCAAACGCGGCAGAAACGAAAAACCGGCCTTCGGGCCGGTTTTTTTGTGCCTGCGAAGCGCCGCAGCCGGATCAGTCGCGCTCGAACAACGCAATCGATTCGACGTGCGACGTGTGCGGGAACATGTTCACGACGCCCGCGCCCTTCATCCGATAACCCGCTTCGTGCACGAGCAGGCCGGCGTCGCGCGCGAGCGTCGCCGGATTGCACGACACATAGACGATGCGCTCGGGCAACGGTCCATCGCCGCTCTGGGCGATGTCCGCGAGCGCCTTCGACACGGCGAGCGCGCCTTCGCGCGGCGGATCGATGAGAAACTTGTCGAAGCGGCCAAGCGCGCGCAGGTCGTCGGCGGTCACTTCGAAGAGATTTCGGCACGCGAACGACGTGTGGCCATCGACGCCATTCGCCTTCGCGTTCTCCAACGCGCGGGCCGTCAGCGCTTCGCTGCCTTCGATCCCGACAACCGCACGCGACACCCGCGCGAGCGGCAGCGTGAAATTGCCGATGCCGCAAAAAAGGTCGAGCACGCGATCCGACTTCTCCGGAGCAAGCAGGCTGAGCGCCCGGCTCACCAGCACGCGATTGATCTGGTGATTCACCTGCGTGAAGTCGGTCGGCTTGAACGGCATGCGGATATCGAATTCCGGCAGCGTGTAAGCGAGCTCGCTATCGAGCGGATAGAACTGATAAACCGTGTCCGGTCCTTTCGGCTGGAGCCACCATTGGACGCCGTGCGCATCGGCGAAAGTGCGCAGCAGCCCTTCGTCGGCTTCGGTCAGCGGCTCCAGAATGCGCAGCACGAGCGCCGTGACGTCCGATCCGACCGCGAGCTCGATCTGCGGCATGCGATCGCGAATCGACAGGCCCGCCACCAGATGGCGCAGCGGCACGAGCATCGCGGAAACATGCGGCGGCAGCACTTCGCAGCTCGTCATGTCGGCGACGTAACTGCTCTTGCGCTCGTGAAAGCCGACCAGCACGCCGCCCTTCTTTTCGACGTGCCGCACGGTCAGGCGCGCGCGATAGCGATATCCCCACGACGGCCCGTGAATCGGCCGGAACATGGTTTCGGCGCGCAGTTTGGACAGATGTTGCAGGTTGTCTTCGAGCACGCGCTGCTTCACGGCGATTTGCGCGCGAACATCCAGATGCTGCATCGAGCAGCCGCCGCAAATACCGAAAAACTGGCACTTCGGCTTCGCGCGAATCACGCTCTCGCGCAGCACGCTCACCACTTGCGCCTGCTCGAAGCTCGGCTTTTTGCGGTAGCTCGAATAGCTGACACGTTCGCCAGGCAACGCGCCTTCGACGAAGATGACCTTGCCCGGCTCTCCGTTTTCGTTGACCGTGCGACCGACGCCGCGCGCTTCCATGTCGAGCGACTCGATTTCGATTTCGGGCGCGACGAAGTTCGGATCGGGCGTGACGGATTTCGCCGGCGCGGCGCGGCGGCGATGCTGGGTTTTTCGAGCGGCTTCGGACACCTGCGTACTTCCTGACTTATCGTGGGGCAAAGGCGAGATTGTAGACGAACGTCACGCTCTCATTCGACGAACGCCGCCAGATACTCCGCCCAGTGCGGCGAAGTCTCCTGCGCGAGCGCATTCTTGACGAAGTTGATTTCGTCGGCGTACTCGTCGGGCGTGAAGCCGCCGCGCATCATCTGAAAACGACAGTACATCAGATACGTGTTGACGACATCGGTCTCGCAATAGTTGCGGATTTCGTCGATATGGCCGTCGCAATACGCTTCCCAGACCTTGCCGCCGTCCATGCCGAGCTTGCCGGGAAAGCCGCATAGCTTCGCGAGCGCATCGAGCGGCGCATTGGCGCGCGCCTGATACATCGCGAGCACGTCCATCAGGTCGATGTGCCGCATGTGATAGCGGCTGATGTAGTTGTTGAACTTGAACTCGCGGTCGTCCTGACCGAGATCCCAGTAGCGCGGCGCGGCGATGCCGTGCACGAGCGCGCGGTAGTGGAGCACGGGCAGATCGAAGCCGCCGCCGTTCCACGACACGAGCTGAGGCGTGTATTTCTCGATCACGCGATAGAACGACTGGATGAGCGCGGCCTCGCCGTCGGCCGTCGTGCCGAGCGAGCGCACGCGAAAGCCGTTGTTGTCGCGAAACACGCACGAAATCGCCGCGACACGCTGCAGATGATGCGGCAAGAAATCATTGCCGACGCGCTCGCGGCGCGCTTCGAACGCATGTTCGGCGACCTCGCGGTCGGAGAGATCGTCGGGCAAATCTTCGAGACGGCGAATGCCGTCGACATCGGGGATTGTCTCGATGTCGAAAACGAGAATCGGTGTCATTGAATCCTGGAGCGCGACGCCCCAAGCCGAAGGGCGTCGCCGAAGCGTTAAAGCACGGCGTCCTTGCGAACGCCGTTGGATGCGAAAAAGCGCTTGAGACGCACGAGCGCCTCTTGCTGGATCTGGCGCACGCGCTCGCGCGTGAGGCCCATTTCGTCGGCGAGTTCTTCGAGCGTCGCGGGCTCGATGTGGTTCAGCCCGAAACGCCGTTCGATCACGTGCCGGTGTTTGTCGGACAGACGCGAGAGCCACAACCGCGTGAGCGATTCGAGTTCGCGATGCTGCACTTCCGCGTCCGGCGACTGGCTCTGATCGTCGGAAAGGAGATCGAGCAGGCTGCTGCCCGGATCGAGGTCGAGCGGCGCGTCGAGCGAAGCCGTGTGTTCGTTGAGCGCGAGGATATCGGTGACTTCCTCGGGCGTCTTGCCGGTGAGATACGCAATATCGTCGATGCTCGCGTCGCGGCGTTCGGGCGCGACGCTGTCATTCGAATTGGCGGAATTTTTTTCCAGATGGCGCTTCGCGCGCAGCACCTGGTTCAACTCGCGGATGACGTGAACCGGCAGACGCACCGTGCGCGCCTGGTTCATGATCGCGCGCTCGATGCTCTGGCGGATCCACCAAGTGGCATAGGTCGAAAACCGGAAACCGCGCGTCGGATCGAATTTCTCGATTGCGTGCATGAGGCCGAGATTGCCTTCCTCGATCAGGTCGAGCAACGGCACGCCGCGATTGAGATATCCCTTCGCGATACTGACGACGAGCCGCAGATTGCGCTCGATCATCACCTGGCGCGCGTCGAATTCGCCGGCTTTCGCGAGTCGCGAATAGCGCTGCTCTTCCTCGACGGTCAGGAGCGGCTTCACGCTGATGCGGTTCAGGTAATGCTGGATCGTGTCGGCGGTGAGCTCGGCCTGCAAAAGCGAGCGGAAATCGTCGGCGTCGGGCGCGGAATCGTTTGCGCCTTCCGCTGCTTCGTCGCTGCTTTTTCCGCGGCTGTTGCCTTCTTCGTCCGAATCGACGTCGACATCGACATTGTCGATGTCCTCGTCTTGAGTCGAAGCACCGTCTTCCACCGACACTTGCAAAGGTCGGCTGATCGTCTCAGTCTCGGCTTGCGGCAGGCGGCGCTTCGTTTTTGGCATGATGGTTTCGCTTTATTGCGGCGGCAAATACTTCAGTGGGTCAACAGGTTTTCCCTGCCGGCGAACTTCGAAATGCAACATCACGCGGTCCGAATCGCTGTTCCCCATCTCAGCGATCTTCTGCCCTTTAGTTACCGCGTCTCCCTCTTTTACCATCAAAGCACGGTTATGTGCGTACGCTGTCAGAAAAGTTGCGTCGTGTTTGATGATAATGAGATTGCCGTAGCCGCGCAGCCCATTTCCGGAGTAAACCACTCGGCCATCCGCCGACGCGTTGACCGGATCTCCCGCCGCACCGCCAATGTTCAAACCTTTGTTGCTCGCTTCGTTGAATGTGCCGAGAATCGGACCGCGCGCCGGCCAGATGAACGCCGGCTGGGCCGCTGGCGCCGCCGCGTTCGCATCCGCGCCCGGCACGCCAGGCGCCGATGCCATGCCCGCCGCCGCGCCGGCCGTTCCCGGCGCCGCGCCCATACCCGAGTTGGCGCCGTAATACGGCGGCTGCGCGGTCGCATCCGGCTGCGGGCTCGCGTACGCGTTCGCGCCATTCAACGGCTGCGTCTGCACGCCGCCGCCCACGATCGGCGCGGTCGCCACACCGGGCGTCGCCGCCGCGACATTCGCGCCCGGAGGCGCCACGCGCATCAGCTGGCCGACTTCGATCTGGTTCGGGTTGGTCAGGTTGTTCCACGCTGCGATGTCGTGATAATTCTGACCGTTTTCCAGTGCGATCCGATATAGGGTGTCGCCCGGCTTCACACGGTAATAGCCCGGCGGCGGCGGGCCGTTGTCCGGCGTCTGCGCTGCCGTCGTGCCGATGGGCGCGCCCGTTCTGTCGACGACCGGCGCCATGTCCATGCGCGTCGAACACGCCGCCAGCGCGGACAACGCCAGCACGCACACGCCGCGCTGCGCCGCGCTTAAGGCTTGGTCCGCACTTCCTTCTCGCAAAGCACGCAGGATACTCATCGGTGTCAAATCACTCCGGATTTTAAGGGTACAAAGAAAACGCGATCGAGCTGCTCTTCCCGCCATTGGCTTGCCGACACGCGCGTGACGAGCGTCAGCACCTGCGACTGCGCGGCCTGCGATCCGACCGGCGCGACGAGCTTGCCGCCGACCGCCAGTTGATCGAGCAAGGCCTGCGGCACGTCGAGGCCGGCGCACGCGATGACGATCGCGTCGAACGGCGCGGCCGCGGGCAAGCCGAGGCGGCCATCGCCGTAATGCAGCCGGATATTCGGCACGCGCAACGGCCGAAGATTGAGCTTCGCGCGCTCCGACAACGGACGCACGCGTTCGATCGAATAAACCTCAGTGGCGACTTGCGACAGCACGGCCGCCTGATAACCGCAACCGGTGCCGATCTCCAGCACCTTGTTCAACGCGCGCCCGGTCGCGACCAGTTCGATCATGCGCGCGACGACCGACGGCTTCGAGATGGTCTGGTGATGGCCGATCGGCAGCGCGGCGTCTTCGTAAGCCTGCGCCGCGAGCCCCGGATCGACGAACATGTGGCGCGGCACGACCGACATCGCATTGAGCACGCGCGGATCGGTCACGCCGTTCGAGCGCAGGCGTTCGACCATGCGCTCGCGCACCCGTTCCGATGTGAGTGTCTGCGTGCTTGCCAGCGCAACATTGGGCGCGCCTTTTTTCGTCGCGATCGCGGCGGCGTTCAGGTCGCGCTCGCCGGGCCGCGGCGCCGGACGCAGTGAATTCGCGCGCGCCGGATGAGCCGAATGATGCGTCTGCGCCGCGCTCTTGCTCGCCGACGGAACCGGTTTCGCCCCGCCAATTGCGGTCTTCGCGCCCGAACGCACGGGAAAAACGGACGTGGCCGGCTTCGCGGACGCCGCTGCCGTCGCGGGATTTTTCATCGTCGCGTTCGCCGCGCGCGATTGTCCAGGCCTTGCCGGCTGCGTCGGCGTCGGCGTCGGCTTCAGCGAGGAAGCGGCGGCTGGCTTGCCGCGCGAATCCTGCGGACGGGCCGCGGGTTTGCGCGGCTCGCGAACAAGATCCGCGAGCGCCAGCGGAAAGCGCTTGGCGCGCTCGTCGCTCATGTGCGAGCGCTCCCGGCGCGCGCCCATTCGCGCGTCTCCGCCATGAGCTTCGTATGAGTGAGATCGAGTTGCAGCGGCGTGATCGACACGAAGCCGTTCGCGACCGCGTGGAAATCGGTGCCTTCGCTCGCGTCGAGCGCATCGCCTGACGGGCCGATCCAGTAGATGGGGTTGCCGCGCGGATCGGTCTGGCGGATCACCGGCTGCGAAGGATGACGCTTGCCGAGGCGCGTCACTTTCCATTCGCGCAACTGATCGTAAGGCAGGCTCGGAATGTTCACGTTCAGCAACGGATGACCCGGCATCGGATGTTCGAGGAAATGAGCGACGATCTCGGCCGCCACGCGCGCGGCGTCGTCGAGATGAAGCCAGTCGCGGCCGACGAGCGAGAATGCGATCGCCGGAATGCCGAACATGAAGCCTTCGGTGGCGGCCGCCACGGTGCCCGAGTACAGCGTGTCCTCGCCGACGTTCTGCCCGTTGTTGATGCCCGACACGACGAGATCAGGCTGCTCGTCGAGCATGCCCGTGAGCGCGATGTGCACGGAATCGGTCGGCGTACCGTTCACGAAGTTGAAACCGTTCGGCGCCTGATGAACGCTCAAGGGCCGCGACAGCGTAAGCGAGTTGGACGAGCCGCTGCAGTTCTGCTCCGGCGCCATCACCGTCACTTCGCCGAGCGGCTGCAGGACATCGTGCAGCACATTGATGCCGCGCGCCAGATAACCGTCGTCGTTGCTGAGTAGGATTCGCATCCGACGATTGTAACCGAGGAAAGTGGCGCGACGACGACTCGAACTGCCATACACTGAGCCCAGTTCAACCAGGAGAAAACATGCGCGCCGTACGATGCAACGAACACGGATTGCCCCACACGCTTTCGATCGAAACGCTGCCCGACCTGCATCCGGAAGCAGGCGAAGTCGTCATTGACGTGAAAGCGGCGAGCGTGAACTTTCCCGACGTGCTCATCATCCAGAACAAATACCAGTTCAAGCCGCCGCTGCCGTTCACGCCCGGCGCGGAGTTCGCGGGCATCGTGCGCGAAGCCGGCGCGGGCGTCACGCATCTCGCGCCCGGCATGCGCGTGGCCGCCTACACCGCGCAAGGCGCGTTCGCCGAACAGGCGCGCGCGAAAGCCGCCGATTGCATCGTCTTGCCCGATGACGTCGATCTCGCCGAGGCCGCCGCGTTCTCGCTCGCCTACGGCACGTCGTATCACGCGCTCGTCGATCGCGGCGAGCTCAAGGCCGGCGACACGCTGCTCGTGCTGGGCGCGGCCGGCGGCGTCGGCATCGCGGCGATCCAGATCGGCAAGATCGTCGGTGCGCGCGTGCTCGCGGCGGCATCGAGCGCGGAGAAGCTCGCGTTCTGTCGCGAACATGGCGCGGACGAGGTCATCGATTACGCGCACGAAGACTTGCGCGAGCGTATCAAGGCGCTGACGGACGGCAACGGGCCGGATGTGATCTTCGATCCGGTCGGCGGAACGTATGCCGAACCCGCGTTTCGCAGCATCGGCTGGCGCGGACGGTATCTCGTCGTCGGCTTCGCGAACGGCGAGATTCCGAAGCTGCCGTTCAATCTGGCGCTGCTGAAAGGCGCGAGCATCGTCGGCGTGTTCTGGGGCGGTCACATGCAGCGCGAACACGCGCTCGCCGATCGGGAATTCGCGACGATGGTCGAGTGGATCAAAGCGGGCAAGCTGCGCCCTGTCGTCACGAAACGCTACTCGCTCGACGAAACGCCGCAAGCGCTGGACGACATGATGAACCGGCGCGTGACGGGCAAGATCGTGATCGAGCCATAACGCGCGCACTGCTACCATTGCGCGCTTTCACGCACTCCGCGAAGAGCCATGGCGAGTCTATGCCCCGATGTCAGCGTCATCGTGCCGGTCTACAACTGCGAAGCCTGGCTCGAAGCGCTGCTGCGCTCGGTGCTCGATCAGCAAGGCGTCGATCTCGAAGTCATCGCGATCTGTGACGGCGCGACAGACGACAGTCTCGCCATGCTCGAAACGATGGCGGCGGCCGATGCACGCATCCGTGTGGTAGCGCAAGAAAATCGCGGCGTATCGGCGACGCGCAATGTCGGGCTGACGCTCGCGCGCGGCGAGTGGATCGCGTTCGCGGACGGCGACGACTGGATGAAGCCCGGCGCGTTGCGCACGTGGATCGAACACGGCCGCCGGCATCGGCTCGATGTCGTGATCGGCAACGGATTCAGCTTCGAGGACTTGCCGCCGCCCGCCGATCCTCGACCGATGTACGAAGGCCAGCCGTGGGGCGACATCTGCGACGGCACGGCGTGGCTGAAACGGACCGTGCCGAACGACGACTGGGTCGTCTGCGTGTGGCTGCAATGCGTGCGGCGCGATCTCGTCGTGAGACACGGCCTGCGTTTCGAGGAAGGCGTGGTGCACGAGGACATCATCTGGGCGTTGCAGCTCGGGCTTCACGCACAGCGCGTCGGTTTCGTGCGCGAACCGTTGTACGGCTATCGACGCAATCCGGAATCGATCACGAACTCGCCCTCGCCGGCCGCTGTCGCGCGCCGCGCGGCGGGTTATCTGCGCGTGATCGACGCGCTCGTGACCGCCGCGCTCGATCCGCAAACCGACCGAAGTCTCAGCCGGATTCTGCTACGCCAAGCCAACCGCGAAAGCGGTCATCTCCTGCATGTGCTCAGAAAGCGCCTGACCGACGACGAACTGCGCAAGCCTTTCGCGCGGCAGTTTCTGCAGTCGGGGTATGTTCGCGCGATGCTGAAGGGCGCGACCAATGCGAGCGAAGTGTGGCGCGCGCTTCGCTGCTGGCGCGTCTATTCGCGCTTCGCGGCGTGAAGGCGTCCGCTTATAGGCGTCGCGATTGCGCGCGCGGCAGCATGCCGATGCGCGTTGCTTGGGTCGGCTGAGCCGCTTTGGCGTCGGCGAAATCGGCCATCGCGTAGTGTTGCGCCGCGCGCGCATGGTTGCCGTGCAACGTCCTGAACGCGGATGTCACGCGACGCACGGTGAGCAGGCGTTGCCACAAGCGTTCGCGAAGCCCGCCGAAAGGCAGAAAGGACGGCGGCACCACGACCGCGCCCGGGCCCCAGCCCGGACGCCACGAGCGCGCAAGGCCCTGGCGCATAAAGAGAGAGAGCGTCGGCACGCCGATGCAGGACGCGAGATGCCCGAGCCCCGAATCGTTGCCGATGAACCACGACGATTCGGCGATCCATGCCGCGACTTCGCCCAGTTGCGGCAGCGCATTGACCTCGCACCCTTCTTCAGCGATATCGCCCCAGACGCCGAACTCCGCAGGCGCGACGAGAAAGCTCGGCCGCAATCTCCGCCGCGTCAGCGCACGCGAGAGCGCAAGAAACTTCTCGCGGCCCCACATCTTTTCAGGATGACTGCCGGTCGGATGAATGACGACGCGATTCGCGAAGCGCCCGCGCATGACGCCGGACGGCACGACGAGACCGTTCGCGCGCGTCACGTCGGCGAGACCGAGCACGTTCTTCGCGATATCGACGATGCGGTCGACCATGTGCTTCGAGCCGCCGTATTCGGGCAGCGTGGCGAGACAGATGGTCTGGCCCGAGCGGCTCAGCGTCGATGCGTAGTCGGTCGGGCGAAGCTCGATCACGGTGTCGAACGCGCCCTGCCAGGCGTCGCGACGCCCTACCGTCACATGGGGAAACCAGTCGGCGAGTTGCTCCACGACCCAGCCGAACACGACGGGGCGATATCCGTTGCGGATGAGATTGTCGACGAGAACGAGCCCGATGAGGCTGTCGCCGATCGGCGATGGCAACACCACCGCAATCGAACCGTCAGTTCGCAGTTTCATTGTTGGTCCCGCGGGATCGCACGACGGACGTCGTGCAACGGCCTGTCCAGGACAGCATGATAGCGATGTCGACCGTGTCGTGCCATGACGGGCATTCCGAAAACGGTCGGCTTCGTTGACGGCGTGTTGGCACGCGCACAACCGGGGCGTCAAAGCTTCTCGGTTTCTCCGCTCTTCGGCTGCCATTTCATGAGCCGGCGCTCGACCAGCGCGACGAGACCGTCGAGCACCAGCGCGAACGCGGTCAGCACGAGAATCCCCGCGAACACCGTGTTGATGTCGAAGGTGCCTTCGGCCTGCAGGATCAGATAACCGACACCGCGCGCCGAGCCGAGATATTCGCCGACCACCGAGCCGACGAACGCGAGCCCCACCGACGTGTGCAGGCTCGAAAACACCCAGCTGGTCGCGCTCGGCAGATAGACATACCGCAGCAACTGCTTGCGATTCGCGCCGAGCATGCGCGCATTCGCGAGCACGACCGGGCTCACTTCCTTCACGCCCTGATACACGTTGAAGAACACGATGAAGAACACGAGCGTCACGCCAAGCGCGACCTTCGACCAGATGCCGAGACCGAACCACACCGCGAAGATCGGCGCGAGGATCACGCGCGGCATCGAATTGGCGGCCTTGATGTAGGGATCGAGGAGCGCGCTCGTCATCGGCGCGAGCGCGAGCCAGAGACCGACGCCGAGTCCCGTCACCGTGCCGATGACGAACGCCAGCACCGTTTCGATCAGCGTCACCCACAGATGGATGTAAATCTCGCCGCTCGTGAACCATTCCCAGATGCGTATGAGCACCTTCTGCGGCTCGCCGAAGAAAAAGGCGGCCTTGTTCGCGTCGTCGAAATAGAAAGGCGGCAAGAGCGTCGGGCTCGTCAGCATGTACCACAGCACGAAGCACGCGAGCAGCAACAGCCACTGCCACACGATGAGATTCGCCCGATTCGGGCGCAGCTTGTTCCACATGGTCGTATCGTCTTATTCGGCGGCGGCGGGCTTCAGCTGCTGCTGATAACCCTTCAGCACTTCTTCGCGCAGCACGCCCCAGATCTGCGCGTGCAGTTCGACGAAGCGCGGATGCGAGCGGATCTCGGCGACATCGCGCGGGCGCGGCAGATCGATCGCGAATTCGCCGATCGGATGCGTGCCCGGCCCCGCCGCCAGCACGACGACGCGATCGGACATCGAGATCGCCTCGTCCAGATCGTGCGTGATGAAAAGCACGGCCTTGCGTTTCGCGGCCCACAGATCGAGCAACTCGTTTTCCATGAGCTGGCGCGTCTGGATGTCGAGCGCGGAGAACGGCTCGTCCATGAGGATGATGTCGGGATCGAGGATGAGCGTCTGCGCCATCGCGACGCGCTTACGCATGCCGCCCGACAACTGATGCGGATAACGGTCGCCGAAACCGCCGAGGCCCACGCGCTTCAGCCATTCCTCGCCGCGCTTGTCGGCTTCGGCCTTCGGCACGCCCTGAAACGCGAGGCCGGCCGTGACGTTGTCGAGCGCGGAGCGCCACGGCATCAGCGCATCGGCCTGGAACATGTAGCCCGCGCGCCGGTTGATGCCCTTCAGCTTTTCGCCGAACACGCTCACGGTGCCCGACGAAGGCTCCAGCAATCCCGCCGACACGTTGAGCAATGTCGATTTTCCGCAGCCGGTCGGCCCGACGACGGACACGAATTCTCCTGGCGCGATCGCGAGGCTCGTATCGCGGACCGCCGTGTAGCGATCACGGCGACTCTCGCGCGACGCGAACGTGCAGGTGACGTCCTCGAGCGCGAGCGCATGGTTCGATGGCGACGACATCGGTCAGACCTTGACGCTTGCGAGGGCCTTCTTGACGAAATCGTTGGTCCAGGTCTTCGACAGGTCGATCGGCTTGCCCTTCACGGTTTCGTCGAAGGCTTGCAGCGTCTTGAGCGAGGTCGCGGGACCGTCGGCGGGCATCAGGCCGTCCGGCGACAGCGCCTCCTTCACGTGCTGCCACGAATCGAGATACAGCGCGCGATCGCCGAGCAGATAGCTTTCCGGCACCGTCGAGATGAGATCCTTGCCCGAGGCCGTCTGCAGCCACTTCAGCGCGCGTACCATCGCGTTGGTGAGCGCCTGCGTCGTGTTCGGATTCTTCGTGATGAAGCTCTGCGACGCGTACAGGCAACCCGCCGGCATGTTGCCGCCGAACACCTTGACGGTGTCCGCGAGCGTGCGCGTGTCCGACACGATGCGGATATCGCCCGCGCGATCGAGCTTGGTCATCACCGGATCGAGGTTGGCGATGGCGTCGATCTGGCCGGATTGCAGCGCGGCGATCGCGCCCGCGCCCGCGCCGACGCCGATGAACGACACGTCGGTCGCCTTCAGCCCCGCTTGCGCGAGCACGAAGCTCGCCATGATCGCCGTCGACGAGCCCGGCGCCGTCACGCCGATTTTCTTGCCCTTCAAATCGGCGACGGACTTGTAGTTCGGCATCGCCTTCTTGGACACGGCGAGCACGATCTGCGGCGCGCGCCCTTGCAGCACGAATTCGCGGAAGTACTGATTCTTCGCCTGCAGCAGCAACGTGTGCTCGAACGCGCCGGATACGACATCCGCGCTGCCGCCGACCGCCGCCTGAAGCGCCTTCGCGCCGCCCGCGAAATCGGCGATTTCGACGTCGAGCCCTTCGTCCTTGAAGTAGTTGCGACGCTCGGCGATCGTGAGCGGCAGATAGTAGAAGAGATTCTTGCCGCCGACCGCGACCGATACCTTGCTCTGCTCCAGCTTGTTCTGTGCGATTGCGAGCGGCATGCCCGACATTGCCCCGCCCGCGAGCGCGGCGCCGCTCGCGATGAACGTTCTGCGTTTCATCGTTGTCTGTCTCCTGGTTTTATCGTTGTCGGCGCTGTTCGGCTCGAGGCTCAGATCACCTTGGCCGCGCGCAGCCGCGCAATATCGTCGGCATCATACCCGAGCGTTTGAAGTACTTCATCCGTGTGTTCACCGAGTTGCGGCCCGAGCCAGCGCGTTTCCCCCGGCGTTTCGGAGAGCTTCGGCGTCACGTTCGGCAGCGTGATCTCGCGGCCGTCCTGCCACGGGAAACGCTGCAGCATCTGACGCGCGAGGTATTGCGGATCGGTGAACATGTCGGCGACGCTGTAGATGCGCCCGGCCGGCACGTCGGCGGCGTTCAACACAGCGAGCGCCTCGTCGATGCTGCGCGTCGAGAGCCAAGCGGCGATAGCGTCGTCGATTTCCTGCGTGCGCGGCACGCGTCCGTCGTTCGACGCGAGCGCGGGATCGTCCGCGAGATCCGCGCGATCGATCGCGTTCATCAGGCGCTTGAAGATCGGATCGCTGTTGCCGCCGATCACGATGCTGCCATCGCGGCACGGATACGTGTTCGACGGCACGATGCCCGGCAGCGACGCGCCCGTGCGCTCGCGCACCATGCCGTACACGCCGTATTCCGGCACGACGCTTTCCATCATGTTGAAGACGGCTTCATAGAGCGCGACGTCGACGACCTGGCCTTTGCCGCCGTTCACTTGGCGATGATGCAGCGCCATCAGCGCGCCGATCACGCCGTGCAGCGCGGCGATCGAATCGCCGATCGAAATGCCGATGCGCGGCGGCGGCAAATCCGGATAACCGGTGATATGACGCAAACCGCCCATCGATTCCGCGATTGCGCCGAAGCCCGGACGATCGCGATACGGACCGGTCTGACCGTAACCGGAAAGGCGCACCATCACGAGACCGGGATTGTCGGCGGACAGCACCTCGTAACCGAGCCCGAGTTTCTCCAGCAAGCCGGGCCGGAAATTCTCGACGACGATATCGGCTTCCTTCGCGAGCCGCCGCACGATCTCCTTGCCCTCGTCGGCCTTGAGATTGATCGTCACGGATTTTTTGTTGCGCGCCTGCACGGCCCACCAGAGCGACGTGCCGCCCACTTCCGGATAGAGCTTGCGCCACTTGCGCAGCGGGTCGCCGCCGTTCGGATCCTCGATCTTGATGACGTCGGCGCCGAACTCGCCCATGAAGCGCGCGGCGAACGGGCCGGCGATGAGCGTGCCCAGTTCCAGTACCTTCACGCCCGCGAGTGGTCCCGTCGTTGCGCTCATGGTCGTGTCTCCTTTGTGTGTTTTCTCAGAGCGGAATATCGAGCGGCTTGAAGCGCGGCGTGCCGTCGGCGAGCGTCTCGTTGAACATCGCCGCGGGGCGCACCCACAAGCCGCGTTCATGCGGCCACAGATGCTCGTAGACGATCATCGCTTCCTCGGTTTCCGAGTGCCGCGCGACGCCGATCACGCGATACAGCCCGCCCTTGTAGTGACGATGCGTCGCGAGCGCGAGCGCTTCGGCTTCTGTCATCGATTCGAGTCCTTTCATACGGAACGGCGATCGAGCATCGCGCGCGCGATCGTGCCGGCATCGACATATTCGAGCTCGCCGCCGACCGGCACGCCGCGCGCGAGCCGCGTCACCTTGAGCCCTTTGCTCTTGAGCGTTTGCGCGAGATAGTGCGCGGTCGCTTCGCCTTCGTTGGTGAAGTTGGTAGCCAGCACCACTTCCCGCACAACGCCGTCGAGCGCGCGATTGATGAGCCGCTCGAAGTGAATCTCCTTCGGACCGATGCCGTCGAGCGGGCTGAGCCGTCCCATCAGTACGAAATAGAGCCCGCGATACGTGAGCGTCTGTTCGAGCATGATCTGGTCGGCAGGCGTCTCGACGACGCACAGCAAAGCCGGATCGCGCTCTTCGTCGCTGCAGACTTCGCAGATATCGCTTTCCGTGAACGTGTTGCACTTCTCGCAGTGCTTCAGATTCTCGGTGGCAAACAGCAGCGAATTGCCGAGCTTTTCGGCGCCTTTGCGATCGTGCTGCATCAGGTGATACGCCATGCGCTGCGCCGACTTCGGTCCGACGCCGGGCAGCGCGCGCAGCGCTTCGACGAGCGCCGACAGGGCGGAAGGTTGTTTCATGTGTCCTTCATTTGACATCGAAGCGCGCCGAATCCGCTCCGGCGCGCGCGATCAGAACGGCAGCTTGAAACCCGGCGGCATCGGCATGCCGGCGGTCATGCCGCTCATCTTCTCTTGCGTGGTGGCTTCCGCCTTGCGCACGGCGTCGTTGAACGCGGCGGCGACGAGGTCTTCCAGCATGTCCTTGTCGTCGGCGAGCAGGCTCGGGTCGATCTGCACGCGGCGAACGTCGTTCTTGCAGGTCATCGTCACCTTCACGAGACCGGCGCCGGACTGGCCCTCGACCTCGATCTGCGCGAGCTGATCCTGCATCTTCTTCATGTTTTCCTGCATCTGCTGAGCCTGTTTCATCAGCCCGGCGAGTTGGTTCTTCATCATGGTTCGGCTCCTTACTGGAAAACGTGTGGCAAAAGCACGCGCGATGCGCGCGCCCGATATTCGGTGCGGCGGCGCGAAGTCGAAAACCGCGCCGCGCGCTTCAGTTCACGATGGATTCGCGCCCGATGCGGCAATCGGCTTGATCGAACCCTGCACGATGCTCGCGCCGAAATCGCGGATCAGCGATTGCACGAACGGATCCTGCTTGATCTCCTGCTCGGCTTCCTGCTGACGGCGGGCGCGTTCGGCGGCGTCGAGCGCGGCAGCGGTGCGCCGCGCGGGCGCGACGTTCACGCTGACTTCGATCGCGCGGCCGAGCTTTTCGGCGAGCGCGGCCTTGAGTTTGCCGACATGCGTGGCGTCGGTGTACATCTGGACCGGAACCGCAAGCGTCACGGAATTCGCATCGCAGGCGGTGAGCTCGCTGTTGAACGCAAGCTGATACGCAACGCCCTTCAGCGGAAGATCGACGGCGAGCGCCGCCCATTCGATCGACACGCCGAGCGCATCGAGCGGCACGGCGGGCGGCAACGGCGCCGTGTCGATGACGGGCGCCGGTTTCGCGGCGGGCTCGGCGTTGAAGCGCATGTCGTCCGGGCCGCTGTCGAAGGCTGGCACGAAGCCGTCGTCGGGCGGCATGAAATAAGCGTCTTCGGATCCGGCCGGCGCGTAGTCGTCGGGCGGCATCTCTTCCCACGGCGGCACGACGTTCGACTTGCTCGCGTTGCCGGCCGCGGGCTTCGGCTCGGGCTTCGGCTCGGGCGCGGCGGATGCGGCAGCCGGAGCGCGGCGCGGCGTCGGCACCGGAACTTGCGCGGCCGGTTTCGCGACGGGCTTGGGCGCAGCGGGAGCCGCCGTCTGCGCAGACGCGCCACGCGCGCCCCGATCGGACGACAGGCGCATGCCCGCGCTGCGCAAGACTTCAAGCGCCGCGCTCGCGCCGCTTGCCGCGCGCGAAGTCGCGGCTTCGTCGGACGTGCTCGGCGCGGCAGGCGCGGCTTCATCGACGGCCTGTCGCGCGGCGCTCGGCATCGGCGCGGCTTTTACCGGCACGGGCTCGCTCTTTTCGACGACGGGTTCTTCGACCGCCTTCACGACCACCGTCTCGACGGCGGGCGCCGGCGCTTTCGCAACCGACGCCGACGCCGACGCCGACGCCGACGCAGGCGCAGGCGCGACGGAGCGCTCGGCCATCGCACCCACGAGCGCGGCGCTGCGCGCGGGCTTCGCGCCCGAAGGCGCACCCACGGCGACGCCGCCGCCCGATCCGCCCGCCGGCTCGAACGCGAGCATGCGCAGGAGCGTCATCGTGAAGCCGGCGTACTCGTCCGGCGCGAGACCGAGCTCGCTGCGCCCGACCGTGGCGATCTGATAGAAAAGCTGAACCTCCTCGGCCGACAGCATCTCGGCGAAGCGGCGGATGTCCGCAGCTTCAGGCCATTCGTCCAGCACCGACGTCGGTGCGAACTGCGCCCATCCGATCCGATGCAGAAGACTCGCCAGATCCTGCAGCGCCGTCGAGAACGACAGGCTGCGCAGCGCCATTTCGTCGGCGATCGCGAGCACGCCGGGGCCGTCGCCGCCGGCGAGCGCGTCGATGAGACGGATCAGGTAGCTTTGATCGAGCGCGCCGAGCATGCCGCGCACGGCATCCTCGGTGACTTCGTTCGCCGAATACGCGATGGCCTGATCGGTCAGCGAAAGCGCGTCGCGCATGGAGCCGTCCGCCGCGCGCGACAAGAGACGCAGTGCCTGCGGCTCGAACGGGATGTTCTCCTGCTGAAGAATGTTCTCCAGATGCGAGACGATGTGCCCCGCCGGCATCTGCTTCAGATTGAACTGGAGGCAACGCGAGAGCACGGTGACCGGAATCTTCTGCGGATCGGTCGTCGCGAGAATGAACTTCACGTGCGGCGGCGGCTCTTCCAGCGTCTTCAGCATTGCGTTGAAGGCGTGGTTCGTGAGCATGTGCACTTCGTCGATCATGTAGACCTTGAAGCGGGCATCGACGGGTGCGTACACGGCGCGCTCCAGCAGCGCCGCCATTTCGTCGACGCCGCGATTGCTCGCCGCATCCATCTCGACGTAATCGACGAAGCGGCCTTCATCGATTTCCCGGCACGCACGGCACACGCCGCACGGCTTCGAGGTCACGCCGGTTTCACAATTGAGCGCCTTCGCGAAGATGCGCGAGAGCGTCGTCTTGCCGACGCCGCGCGTGCCCGTGAAAAGATACGCGTGATGCAGGCGGCCGCCGTCGAGCGCGTGCGTGAGCGCACGGACGACGTGCTCCTGGCCGACGAGCGACTCGAATGATTTCGGTCGCCATTTGCGTGCGAGAACTTGATAGGTCATGCGCGAAATTGTATCAGCAACGACCTTGCGCAAACGCCGCTCCAGCGGGGTGATCGGGCGCACGAACTCGCCACGCGCCATGGCGTGCGGAACACGAATAAGCCAGGAAAATCAGCAGGGAGACCTACGGAAGAAAAGCGGAAGGTGACGAGCCCGACCCTCGGCACTGGTGGAAAGCGGCTGTGGCTGCTTCGTTCCCGACCTGACCAGGTTGACCGCGCCACCATGCGAGGAGGCCCGTCACGTTGAATTGTACCACGGGGTCGGGCGCAGCCGGAAGGCGTCGGCGAAACGCACGCCCTTCCGAGCCCCTCTTGTGCTTCGTATTTTCGGCCTCAGATGCGCCCTATCAGCATCCGGCAACGGATAGCGAATTAGGCTAAGATGACACGTGAATTACTTGGAAGTGGTGCATTTCGCCCTTCCGCGGATCATTCGCCGCCGTTCGCGGTTCATTCTGGCGCACGGCGCGCGGGCCGAAGTCCGGCCCGTTGGTGACGAAAATTTTTTCGGTTTTGGTGTATCGTGGCGAGCATTCAAACGCGGGCCTCGATTCAATAGAGGTATTCAGACAATGAGCGAATCAATCAAGCACATCAGCGACGCTTCTTTCGAACAGGATGTCGTCAAGTCGGATAAACCTGTCCTGCTCGATTTCTGGGCTGAGTGGTGCGGTCCGTGCAAGATGATTGCCCCGATCCTCGACGAAGTCGCGAAGGATTACGGCGATCGCCTGCAGATCGCGAAGATCAACGTGGACGAACATCAGTCGACGCCCGTGAAGTTCGGCGTGCGCGGCATTCCCACGCTGATTCTCTTCAAGAACGGCGCAGTGGCCGCGCAGAAAGTCGGCGCATTGTCCAAGTCGCAACTGACCGCGTTCCTCGACAGCAACCTGTAACGGCATCACCGGCGAGCGGCGGCATCTCCCGTCGCTCGCGTCTGCATCGACGACACGCCAAGGCGTGGTGCCGATGCAGCCGATGTTGTCACGCGACAACATCGGCCGACGAGCCCCGCCCAAAGCCCACCCGAGGCCGCTGTGGCGTGTGCTATGCTAGAATCACAAGAGTTCAAGAAGTATTAAGTCTCGAGCGGTTCCGCTCACCTCTTCTCCCAAATCTTTCTGTCGCACCTCTCTCCCCGGCGGGAAATCCGTATGCATTTATCCGAGCTCAAGTCTCAGCACGTCTCCGCACTGATCGAGATGGCCAACGGCCTCGAAATCGAAAATGCGAACCGCCTGCGCAAGCAGGAATTGATGTTCGCGATTCTTAAAAAGCGCGCCAAGGGCGGCGACACGATTTTCGGCGACGGCACGCTCGAAGTGCTGCCCGACGGCTTCGGCTTTCTGCGCTCGCCCGAGACGTCGTATCTCGCGAGCACGGACGACATCTATATCAGCCCGTCGCAAATCCGCCGCTTCAATCTGCACACCGGCGACACGATCGAAGGCGAAGTCCGCACGCCGAAGGACGGCGAGCGCTATTTCGCGCTCGTGAAGGTGGACAAAGTCAACGGGCAGCCGCCCGAGGCCTCGAAACACAAGATCATGTTCGAGAACCTCACGCCGCTGCATCCGAACAAGCCGCTGCCGCTCGAACGCGAAATGCGCGGCGAGGAAAACGTCACGGGCCGGATCATCGACATGATCTCGCCGATCGGCAAGGGCCAGCGCGGCCTGCTCGTCGCATCGCCGAAGTCGGGTAAAACCGTGATGCTGCAGCACATCGCGCATGCGGTGAAGGCGAATCATCCGGACGTCATCCTGTTCGTGCTGCTCATCGACGAACGCCCGGAAGAAGTCACTGAAATGCAGCGCTCGGTGCGCGGCGAAGTCATCGCATCGACATTCGACGAACCGGCCGCGCGTCACGTTCAAGTGGCCGAAATGGTCATCGAGAAGGCGAAGCGTCTCGTCGAAATGAAGCATGACGTCGTGATTCTGCTCGACTCGATCACGCGTCTCGCGCGCGCCTACAACACGGTCGTGCCGGCATCGGGCAAGGTGCTGACGGGCGGTGTCGACGCCAACGCGCTGCAGCGTCCGAAGCGTTTCTTCGGCGCCGCGCGCAACATCGAGGAAGGCGGCTCGCTCACGATCATCGGCACGGCGCTCATCGAAACCGGCAGCCGCATGGACGACGTGATCTACGAAGAGTTCAAGGGCACCGGCAACATGGAAGTGCACCTCGAGCGCCGCCTCGCGGAAAAGCGCGTCTATCCGTCGATCAATCTGAACAAGTCGGGCACGCGTCGCGAAGAATTGCTCATCAAGCCCGATCTGCTGCAGAAGGTTTGGGTGCTGCGCAAGTTCATTCACGACATGGACGAAGTCGAAGCGATGGAATTCCTGCTCGACAAGATCCGTCAGACGAAGAACAACGCCGAGTTCTTCGACATGATGCGCCGCGGCGGAGGCTGATCCCCGTCCCGCTTCGCTGCTTCGGAACAGAAAACCGCCTGCATCGTCAGGCGGTTTTTTATTGGGGCCGTGCGTACAATCCGCAACTAGTCCAGTCTTCCCATTCAACGCATGGCCAACCTCTTCTCCCGCTGGTTCGGCGCGCAACGCCGCGAGCGCGCGCTGCGCAAATACGCGATCGACGACGCGCTCTGGCAACGCACGCTCGACACGTATCCGTGCTTCGGCCATCTGGACGCCAACGACCTCGCGCGTCTGCGCGAAACCGCGAGCCTTTTCATCGCGCAGAAGGAATTCTCGACGGCGCACGATCTCGAACTGACGGATCAGATGATCGTATCGATCGCCGCGCAGGCCTGTCTGCCGGTGCTCAATCTCGATCTCGATTTGTATCGCGGCTGGGTCGGTGTGATCGTGTATCCGGGCGAGTTCATCATCCGCAAAACCGTGGAGGACGAAGACGGCGTCGTGCACGAAGTCGAGCACGATGCGAGCGGCGAAGCGTGGGAAGGCGGCCCGGTCGTCCTGTCGTGGGAAGACGCGCAGATGGCCGACGGATCGGACGCCTACAACGTCGTCATCCACGAATTCGCGCACAAGATCGACATGGTGACGGGCGAGGCCGACGGTCATCCGCCGCTTTACCGGCGCTGGCACGCGCCGCTCGATTCGACCACGTGGTCCGACATTTTCGACAACGCCTATGACCAGTTCTGCGCACGCGTCGATGCGGTGCCGGAGCGCCGCTGGGCGCGGTTCGAACGCGACTCGCTGATCGATCCTTACGCGACCGATCATCCGTCGGAATTCTTCGCGGTGTGCAGCGAGGCGCTTTTCGTGACGCCGAAGCTGTTCGAAGCCGAATATCCCGAGCTTTACCGGCTGCTCGCGCGCTATTACCGGCAAGACCCGGCGGGCGTTGGGGCGCTCGTCGCGCCGGCTGCATGAGTTGCGCCGCGGCCTCCGAAAAAGATGTCAACCGACTGATTTTCTGGCATAATCGCCGTTTTTCGACCCTAGGCAAGTGACTCGCGCGGCACTAAAAAAAGAGTGCAACGGGTTGGCTACCGCCAGATACCAGGAAAGACCATGAAAGAAGGCATTCACCCGGATTACCGCGAAGTCCTGTTCGTCGACATGTCGAACGACTTCAAGTTCGTGACCCGCTCGACCATCCAGACGCGCGAAACCGCCGAATTCAACGGCAAGACCTACCCGCTCGCGAAGATCGAAGTGTCGTCGGAATCGCACCCGTTCTACACCGGTCAGCAAAAGATCATGGACACGGCGGGCCGCGTCGAGAAGTTCAACAACAAGTTCGCGCGCTTCTCCACCAAGAAGTAAGTCGGGCTTCGGCTTCAGCGAAAAGGGCAGCTTCGGCTGCCCTTTTTTGTCGCCGGCAGCTTGGCGCATGCCACGGCACCGCCCTTGCTGCATCCGGCATGCATTGTTGCGCGGGGTTACGGCGAGCTTCGATGAACCGCCCTTTACGCCGCCGCGCGACTACAATGCCGGTTGCTTTGGCCCCGTCGCGCATCCAGCGCGAATCAGCGGGCCGCTCTCCATCAAGCCTTCACGCATGCGATCTGTCGTTCGTCTGACCGCCTCCGCTACCAGCGCCCTGCCGCGCTGGCTTCTGCTCGCCATCTGCATCACCTATGCGTCGTTCGGGCTGTTCGGCCGCGATCCGTGGAAGAACGAAGATGCGGGCGGCTTCGGCGTCATGTGGACGATGGCCAATGGCGACGCGCGCGACTGGCTGCTGCCGAACCTGGTCGGCAAGGCGCCGACCGCCGACGGCCCGCTCATGTACTGGCTCGGCGCATCGGCGATTCGGCTTTTGAGTCCGTGGGTCGATGCGAGCAACGCATCGCGCGTGGTCACGGGCCTGCTCTTCTGTCTCGCCTGCGCGTTCGTCTGGTATTCGGCCTATCTGCTCGGCCGGCGCGACGAGGCCCAGCCCTTCAAATATGCGTTCGGCGGCGAACCGGAGCCGCGCGACTACGGCCGCACGCTCGCCGATGGCGCACTGCTGATTCTGCTCGCGTGCTTCGGACTCGCCGAGCGCGGCCACGAGACCACGCCGCAGCTTGCGCAGTTCGCCGGCACCGCGATGCTCCTCTACGGCCTCGTGCGCAGCCTCGACAAGCCGATCCACGGTGGTCTCGTGTGGGGCGCGGCGCTTGGCGTAGTCGGCCTGTCGAGCTCGCCGGTGCTCGTCTTCGCGCTGTTGCTCTGCACGCTCGCGATGACGATCGTCGTCAAACAAATCCGCTCCGCGCCGCTCCTGATCTTCGGGCTGCCGGTCGCGATCCTGCTGATCGGCGCATGGGTGCTGCCGACACTGCATTACTTCCCGGATGACGGCGAATGGTGGCTGCGCCAATGGTGGCGCAACAGCTTCTCGTTCTTCTCCGGCACGCCCGGTTCGATATTCGGCTACGCGATCAAGAACCTGCCGCTCTTCACGTGGCCCGCGTGGCCGCTCGCGGTGTGGGCGTTCGTCAGTTGGGGCGGGCTGCGCCGCTCGCCGCACGTCGGGGTGCCGCTGTCGATCATCGGGCCGCTGCTCGTGCTGGTCGTGCTGCAGGCGCACGAGACCAACCGGCTATTCATGCTGCTTCTGCCGCCGCTTTCGGTGCTCGCGACGTTCGCGCTGCCTACCCTCAAGCGCGGCGCGATCAACGCGATCGACTGGTTCGCGATGCTGAGTTTCACGATCATCGGCTCGCTGGTGTGGCTCGTGTGGACCGCCGGCATGTTCGGCTTCCCCTCGGCGATGGCCCGCAATCTCGCGCGTCTCGCTCCGGGTTTCCATCCCGAGTTCAAGCTGATTTCCTTTGTGTGCGCGGTGGCCGTGACCGTCTGCTGGTTCCTGCTCGCGCGCTGGCGGCTCGCCCGTCATCCGAAGGTGCTGTGGCGCAGCGTCGTGCTGTCGAGTGCGGGCACCACGCTCATGTGGGTCCTGCTCATGACGCTGTGGCTGCCGGTCGTGAACTACAGCCGGACGTATCGCGACGTGGCCGAGCAAATCGCCGATCATCTGCCGCCCGACTACACCTGCATCTCGCCCGTACGCCTCGGCGACGCGCAGATCGCCACCTTCGCGTATTTCGGCGGCATGCATTTCGCGTTCGATGAGGATTGCGATGTGATCCTGCGCCAGGATCCGGCCGATTACGGCGAGCCGTCGTCGATGTCGGCGTTCCAGTGGAAGCTCGTCTGGGAAGGCCGGCGCGTCGCCGACCGCGACGAGCGGTTCCGTCTCTACGTGCGCATCGAGCGTCCCGTGCCGCCGGCGAAGAAACCGCTGCGCCCGAAGAGCCTGCGCCGCGCGCAGTAATACGATGCGCGCGATACCGACTTCCGCGAGTACGACCGGCATGCTGAGCGATGTGCGCAAGATCGCCGCGCTCGCCTGGCCGGTGCTGATCGGCCAGCTCGCGGTGATCGCGTTCGGCGTGATCGACACCGCGATGGTCGGCCGCTTCTCCGCCACCGATCTCGCCGCGCTCGGTCTCGGCGGTTCCGTCTATATCTCGGTGTATATCGGCCTGACGGGCATTCTCGTCGCACTGCAGCCGATTGCCGGCCAGCTCTTCGGCGCGGGCCGCGAAAGCGAAATCGGCGAAGAGACGCGTCAGGCGTTCTGGCTCGCCGCCGCGCTCGCCGTGATCGGCTTCGTGCTGCTGTTCCATCCCGAGCCGCTTCTGTCGCTCGCCAAGACGCCGCCCGCGCTGCACGACCGCACCGTCGACTATCTGCGCATTCTGTCGTTCGGCCTGCCCGCGAGCCTCGCGTTTCGCGTCTATAGCTCGCTCACGAACGCGGTCGGCAAGCCGCGCCTCGTGATGTTCCTGCAGGTCGGCGGCCTGCTGCTCAAGTTTCCGCTCAACACGTGGTTCATCTTCGGCGGATTCGGCGTGCCGGCGCTGGGCGGTCCGGGTTGCGCGCTCGCGAGCACGCTCATCAACTGGGTGCTGGCGGCGGTCGGCATGACGGTGCTCCTCAAGGTCGAGTTCTTCCGCCCGTTCGCCATCTTCTCGCACTTCTGCTGGCCGGTCTGGCGGCGTCAGCTCGCGCTTCTGCGGCTCGGCATTCCGATGGGCCTCTCGTATCTGATCGAAGTCACGTCGTACACGTTCATGGCGCTCTTTATCTCGCGCTTCGGCACGACGACGCTCGCCGGTCATCAGATCGCGGGCAATCTCGGCGCGGTGCTGTACATGACGCCGCTCGCGATCGGCATCGCGTCGTCGACGCTCGTGTCGCAGGCGCTCGGCGCGCAACGCTACGACGACGCCCGCTCGATCTCGCGTCACGGCATCGGCATGGCGTGCGTGCTCGCGCTCGTGTACGGCGTGCTCCTGCTCGCGGCGCGTCCGCTCGTGATCGCTGCGTACACACCCGATGCGAACGTGATCGCGGCCGCGATGCCGCTCGTGCTCATCATCTTCTTCTATCACTTCTGCGATGCGCTGCAGATCACCACCGCGTTCATCCTGCGCGCATACAAGGTGACGCTCGTGCCGACCGTGATCTACGCGATCGCGCTATGGGGCATCGGGCTTGGCGGCGGTTATCTGCTCGGCTTCGATGTCGGCGGCGGCGTGCCCGAATGGCTGCAGGGCGCGCGCGGCTTCTGGATCGCGAATTCGGCGAGCCTCGGCGTCGCGGGCGTCGGCTTGTTCGTGTATTGGCGGCGCGTGAGTTCGCGGCATCTGCCGAACGTGCACGCAGATTGATCTTCCGTTAAAAAGCGTCGCCCGAGCGCAGCCGACGAAAGATCGACGTAAGGCTCCAGTAGAATTTCGCGTCGAGGAAAACTCGGAGCGAGTGGATGAGCCGCATAACAACGTCACAAAAAAAATGGATTCTGGCCGCAACCACGCTGATCGCCGCGTTGGGATTAAGCGCCGCGCTTCATCGGGCCGATGCCGCGCGCATCACGAGCGTGTCGCCGCAAGGCAAGGTCGCGCAAGTGCGGCAGGTCGTCGCCAAGTTCGACGAACCGATGACCGCCTTCGGCAATGCGGCCGCCGCCGCGCCCGGCAAGATCGCCTGTAGCGGCGCGGGCGCATCGGCTACCGCGGGCTCGGGCCGCTGGATCGACGCCCAGACCTGGGCCTTCGACTTCGAGCACGATCTGCCGCCCGGCGTGCGCTGCGCGCTCGATCTCTCGGACACCCTCAAATCCACGGCCGGCAACGCGCTTTCCGGCCCGCGCCACTTCGCGTTCCAGACGGGCGGACCGTTCGTCACACGCATCATGCCGGGCTACGGCGACATCGAAGAAAATCAGGCCTTCGTGCTGCGTCTGAACGGCCCGGCGACGCAGGCGTCCGTGCTGCAGCATGTCTGGTGCGAATCGAGCGCGCTCGGCAATCGCATTCCGGTCCGCGCCGTCGACGACGCCACGCGCGCCGCGCTGCTCAAACACTTCCGCCTGGAGAAAGAGAGCGATCGCGTACTGACGCTCGCGTGCCAGCAAACGTTGCCGTCCGCGACGAAAATGCAGCTCGTGTACGGCACGGGCGTGACGGGACCGAGCGGCATCGCCAATGACGTCGAGAAGCGCTTCAACTTCGACGTGCGCAAGCCCTTCACCGCCGGTTTCTCCTGCGAGCGCGAAAACGCCAACGCACCGTGCACGCCGCTGCGGCCGATGCGCCTCACGTTCTCCGCGCCGATCAGCCGCGCCGATGCGCAGAAGTTCGCACTGCGCGGTCCGAAAGGAAGCGCCGCGCCTCACTTCGAATCCTAGCGACAAGGATGCGGAAGTCAGCGGCATCGAGTTCGCCGCGCCGCTGCCCGAGCGCGCCAGTCTCACCATCGAGGCGCCCGCGAATCTGAAAGACGTGAGCGGCCGCACGCTCGCCAACGCCGACCTTTTCCCGCTCAAGACCGCGACCGCCGCGATGCCGCCGCTCGCGAAATTCTCGTCGGGCACGTTCGGCATCATCGAGCGATTCGCGGAACCCGGCATGCCGGCGATGCTGCCGGTCACGCTGCGTCATGTCGAAGCGGACCTGCATGTGCAAGGGCTCCATTCGGGCACGTCGCAGATCACGAAGCTCAAGCTCGACGCCGACACGGACATCCGCGAGTGGATGCGCGCCGTCGACATGTTCGACGACGTCTCGATGTCGCGCTCGTCCATCGAAAAGCTCATGCCCGCGATGCTGAACAACGGTATCGAGCCGGTCATCATCCCGAACAGGGACGGCTCGGTGTCGAACGATCCGCAAATCGACATTCGTTCGCTGTCGATGCTCGCGAAACAGCGCGGCGTCGAAACCCTCGCCTTGCCCGCCGCCGATCCGAAAGCGCTGCGTCCGTTCGAAGTCGTCGGCATTCCGCTGACAAAGCCGGGCTTCTATGTCGTCGAACTGAGTTCGCCGGCGCTCGGCGCATCGCTGCTCGACAAGAATCAGGCGATGTACGTGCGAACGTCGGTGCTCGTCACCAATCTCGGCGTGCATTTCAAAGAGGGACGCGAGAACAGCGTCGTCTGGGTCACGACGCTCGACAAGGGCAAGCCCGTCGCGAACGCCGACGTGCGCGTCACCGACTGCAACGGCGATGAAATCGCCACCGCGAAAACCGATGCGCAAGGCATCGCGAAAATCGGCAAGCCGCTCGCGTCCGTGCGCCGATGCAACGAGCGCAGTCTCGCGTGGGGCGGCTTTTTCGTGTCCGCGCGCGTGAACGATCCCGTGAGCGGTCCGGACATGGCGTTCGTGACATCGGACTGGGATCGCGGCATCGAATCGTGGCGCTTCAACGTGCCGACCGACATGAGCGCGGCGCGCACGACGCGCGCGCATACGGTGTTCGACCGCACGCTGCTGCGCGCGGGCGAAACCGTATCCATGAAGCACCTGCTGCGCGTGCAAACGCTCGGCGGCTTCGCGTTTCCGAAGAGCTATCCAACGCGCGTGACGATCCGGCACGTCGGCAGCGGACAGACGTGGCATTTGCCGCTCAAATGGGCCGCCGATCACAGCGCCGATTCGACCTTCGCCGTGCCCGCCGCCGCGAAGCTCGGCGAATACAGCGTGTCGCTCGACAACGGCACGGCTTCATCCGACGACGATAGCGGCAACGCCAACGACAACGACAACCCGGTGACGCAGTCGTACGGAGCCGGCAGCTTCCGCGTGGAGGAATTCCGCCTGCCGGTGTTCAAAGGCTCGATCACGGCCGGCGAGGCCAAAGCGTCCGGTCTCGTCGCGGCGCAGGAAGCGCCGGTCGCGGTGCGGCTCGAATACGTGCAGGGCGGACCGGCATCGAATCTGCCGGTGCAGGTTTCCGCGCTCGTGCGCGATGCCGCGCCGCCCTTCGCTTCGCAATACGAAGCGTTCACTTTCGCACCTTACCGCAAGCCGACGGACGACGGCGCGAGCGCGCCCGCCGAAGACGAAGACAGCGAGCAGGAAGACCACGCGACGACGAAGCTCGTCGCCGACAAGCTGCGCGTCACGCTCGATCGCGAAGGCGCCGGCAAGGTCACGATCAAGCCGCTGCCGGCGCTCGAATCGCCGAAGCGTCTCACGCTCGAAGCGAGCTTCGCCGATCCGAACGGCGAGATTCAGACGATCAGCGGCGGCACGACGCTGTGGCCCGCCGACGTCGCGGTCGGCGTGAAAGCGGGACATTGGGTATCGGTCGGCGGCGCGCTGCCGGTGCAGGCGATCGCGCTAGATCTGCAGGGCAAGCCGCGCGCGGGCGTGTCGGTGGAGATCAAGGCCGTCGCTCGCGTGATGTCGAGCTCGAGAAAGCGCATGGTCGGCGGCTTCTACGCTTACGACAACCACACGGAAATCAAGGATCTCGGCACGCTGTGCAGCGGCAAGAGCGACGATCACGGCATCGTCTCGTGCGATGCGAAGCTGAAGGATGCCGGCAACGTCGATGTCATCGCGATCGCGAAAGACGGCGACGGCCGCGCGGCCAACGCGAGTACGTCCGTGTGGGTCACGCGCGCGGACGAGCTGTGGTTCGGCGGCGAGAACACCGACCGCATCGACGTGCTGCCGGAAAAGACGAGTTACGAGCCCGGCGAAACCGCGCGCTTCCAGGTCCGCATGCCGTTCCGGTCCGCGACGGCGCTCGTCGCCGTCGAGCGCGAGGGCATCGTCGAGACGCGAGTCGTCGAACTGAACGGCACCGATCCGAGCGTCGAGCTGAAAATCGAAGCGTCGTGGGCGCCGAACGTGTACGTGTCGGTGCTCGCGTTGCGCGGACGCATCCGCGAAGTGCCGTGGTATTCCTTCTTCACTTGGGGATGGAAGGCGCCGGTCGAATGGGCGCGCGCGTTCTGGTACGAAGGCCGTCAGTATCAGGCGCCGACGCCGCTCGTCGATTTGAGCAAGCCCGCGTTCCGCTACGGGCTGGCGTCGATCAAGGTCGGCACGGCGGCGCACAGGCTCGCGGTCAGCGTGAGTCCGGATGCGAAGTCGTACACCGTGCGAGGCAAGGCGCACGTCAAGGTGAAAGTCGCGCTGCCCGATGGCAAGCCCGCGCCCGCGGGCACGCAGATCGCCGTCGCGGCCGTCGATGAAGCCTTGCTCGAACTGATGCCGAATCGAAGCTGGGACGTGCTCGACGCGATGCTCGAACGGCGCGCGTACGGCGTCCAGACGGCGACCGCGCAGATGGAGATCGTCGGGCGGCGGCACTTCGGGCGCAAGGCGGTGCCTGCGGGCGGCGGCGGCGGACACAGCGCGACGCGCGAACTGTTCGACACGCTGCTGCTGTGGAATCCGCGCGTCACGCTCGATGCCAAAGGCGAAGCGACCATCGACGTTCCGCTGAACGACGCGCTCACGCGCTTTCGCATCGTCGCGGTGGCGGCGGTCGGGGCGGGCCAGTTCGGCACCGGCAGCGCATCGATTCAGAGCACGCAGGACTTGCAACTGATATCGGGATTGCCGCCGCTCGTGCGTGTCGGCGATTCGTTCCGCGCGCAGTTCACGCTGCGCAACACGACCGCGCGGACGATGCGCGTCTTCATCACGCCGCATGCCGGCGCGCTGGCGCTCGATGCGCGCACGGTCGAGCTTGCGCCGGAATCGTCGCAGGAAGTCGCGTGGGAGGTCACGACGCCCGATGTGCTCGGCGCGAATTCATCCGCAGCGTTGGAATGGAACGTGACCGCGTCCGAACAGGCCGGACCCAGGGCGAGCGATGCCGTCAAACTGACGCAGAAAGTCGTCGCGGCGATTCCCGTCAATGTCCAGCAGGCGACCCTCGCGCAAGTCGACGGCACGCTCACGCTGCCCGTCGCGCCGCCCGCGGATGCAATCAAGTCGAGCGACGGCGCCGTGCGCGGCGGCATCGCGGTGTCGTTGCAATCGAAGCTCGCCGAAGGACTGCCCGGCGTGCGTCGCTGGTTCGAGCGCTATCCGTACAGTTGCCTCGAACAGCAGACTTCGCGCGCGCTCGGCCTGATGGACGCAGCGCTTTGGCAAGGCGTGCTCGCGCGGATGCCGTCGTATCTCGATCGCGACGGCCTCGCGAACTACTTCCCGCCCGCCGACGACGAGCGCCCGACCGGCAGCCCCGCCCTCACGGCCTATCTGCTCGCCGTCACCGATGAAGCCGCGAAGCAGGATCGCCGTTTCGCGCTGCCCGACGATTTGCGCAATCAGATGGCGGCGGGCCTCGCGAATTTCGTCGACGGCAAGCTCGAGCGCAAGTTCTGGGCGCCGCGCAACGATCTCGACGATAGGAAGCTCGCCGCGATCGAAGCGCTCTCGCGCTATGGCCTTGCACAGCCGCGCATGCTCGGCTCGATCACGGTCGCGCCGGATCAGTGGCCGACATCCGCGGTGCTGGACTACTACGCAATCCTGTCGCGCGTCGACGGCATTCCGAATCGCGACGAGAAGCGTGCGCAGGCGGAGCAGATCATTCGCGCGCGTCTGACGTATCAGGGCACGCGACTCACGTTCTCGACCGAGCGCGACGACGATCTCTGGTGGCTCATGACCGGCACGGAAACCAACGCCGCGCGCACCGCGCTCATCTTTGCGGATGCGCCCGGCTGGAAGGACGAGATGCCGCGCGTCGTCGCGGGCCTGCTCGCGTTGCAGAAGCACGGCGCGTGGCAAACGACGACCGCCAATCTGTGGGGCGCGCTCGCCGTCGGCCGATTCTCGCAACTCTTCGAGAGCACGCCGGTGACGGGTCACACGTCGATCCAGCTGGGCGCATCGGCGCAAAGCGTGAATTGGAGCGCCGCTGTCATGTCCACGCCCGCGCCCGCCTCGGCCACGCCCGCGACGAAGAACGCGAACGCGCGCAGCGTGATGCTGCCGTGGAGCAGCGGTTCGCTCACGCTCTCGCAGGACGGCACGGGCAAGCCGTGGGCGACGATCGAAAGTCTCGCGGCTGTCGCGTTGAAGGCGCCGTTCGCGGCGGGCTATCGCATCGCGAAAACCGTCACGCCGATCGATCCCGCCGTGAAAGGCGCGCTGTCGCGCGGCGATATCGTCCGCGTGCATCTCGACATCGACGCGCAAAGCGACATGACGTGGGTCGTCGTCAACGATCCGATTCCCGCGGGCGCGACGATCCTCGGCTCCGGTCTCGGACGCGATTCCGCTGCGGCGACCGAAGGCGAGAAGCGGGATGACGGCGCGTGGCCCGCGTTCGTCGAGCGTGGCTTCGATGGTTATCGCGCGTATTACGACTATCTGCCGAAGGGCAAGCTGAGCGTCGAATACACGATGCGCCTGAACAATCCGGGCACGTTCGGCCTGCCGCCGACGCGCGTCGAAGCGCTCTACGCGCCGTCGGCGTTCGGCGCGCTGCCGAATGCGCCGGTGGTCGTCAAGCCGCTCGCCGCGAAGTGATCCGATGAAACGCGCCGCCTGCCTTCTGATCGCATGCGCGCTATCGATGCCGGCGCAGGCGCAGCCGGGCTTCGACGAAGTGCGCGCGAACTGGCGCAGCTCCGACTGGGTGCTGCTCTCGCGCGACGGCGAGCCGCTCGCGCGCACGCGCGTCGACAAGAGCGCACGGCGCGGCGACTGGATCGCGCTGTCCGACGTGTCGCCCGCCTTGCGCGAAGCGATCGTCGTATCGGAGGACAGGCGTTTCTACGAGCACGCGGGCGTCGACTGGCGCGGCGCCGCGGCAGCCGCGTGGGGCAATTTGTGGAACACGCGTACGCGCGGTGCATCGACGGTGACGATGCAACTCACCGGTCTCATCGACGATGACGGCAAGCGCGCCGGCCGCCGTTCGATCGGCGAAAAGGCCGGGCAGACAATCGGCGCGCTGTGGCTCGAACGCACCTGGCGCAAGGATCAGATTCTCGAGGCGTATCTGAATCTCGTGCCGTTTCGCGGCGAGATCGTCGGGTTGTCGGCGCTATCGCAGACGCTGTTCGGCAAGGCCCCTTCCGGTCTCGACGAACGCGAGTCGGCGCTCGCCGCCGCGCTGGTGCGCGCGCCGAACGCGCCCTTTGCGAAGGTCGCCGCGCGCGCGTGCGTGATTCTGCGCGACATGCAGACGCTGCACGGCGTCGCGCAGAGCGTCGATCCGTGCATCAATCTCGACAGCTACGTGCAGCTCACGTTGACCCGCACCGCGTCCGCGCCCGCCTTCGCTCAGGGCGACGACGCGCTCGCGCCGCATCTCGCGCGACGCATCGCGGGCGAAGTGCATCCGATGGCTGGCGCGCGCGTGCGCTCCACGCTCGACGCGCGCCTGCAACGCTTCGCCCGCGATACGCTCGCCCGCACGCTCGCCGAACTGAACGCGCGCCCGCATCCGCGCAATGTGCACGACGCGGCGGCCATCGTGATCGACAATCGTTCGGGCGACGTGCTCGCGTGGGTCGGCTCGGCGGGCGGCCTGTCGAACGCGCCGGAAGTCGACGCCGTGCTCTCGGCACGTCAGGCCGGCTCGACGCTCAAGCCCTTTCTGTATGCGCAGGCGATCGACGAAAAGCGCGTCACCGCCGCCACGCTGCTCGACGACGCGCCGCTCGATCTCGCGACCGGCGGCGGCCTCTACATTCCGCAAAACTACGATCACGACTTCAAGGGCTGGGTAAGCGTGCGAACCGCGCTCGGCTCGTCGCTCAACGTGCCGGCGGTGCGTACGCTCGTGATGGTCACGCCGCATCGCTTCGCGAAGACGCTCGTCGCGCTCGGGCTGCCTTTGTCGCAAGCTGGCGATTACTATGGCTTTTCCCTCGCGCTCGGCAGCGCGGACGTGACGCTGGCGACGCTCGCCAACGCGTATCGCACGTTCGCGAACGGCGGCGTCGCACAGCCCTTCTTCGATCTCGCGGACCATCGGCCGGCGCAGGCGGGCACGCGCGTCTTCAGCCCGGAAGCGAGCTTCATCGTCACCGACATCCTCGCGGACAACAACGCACGCACGCGCACGTTCGGCTTCGACAGCGTGCTCGCCACGCGCACCTTCAGCGCCGTTAAAACCGGCACCAGCAAGGACATGCGCGACAACTGGGCGATCGGTTTCACATCGCGCTACACCGTGGGCGTCTGGGTCGGCAATGCCGACGGCGCGCCGATGTGGGACGTTTCGGGCGTGACGGGCGCGGCGCCGGCGTGGAACGCGATCGTCAACTATCTGAACCGGCGATCGGATAGCCGCGCGCCGCAAGCGCCATCGGGCGTCGTGACGACGCGCGTCACGTATCAGAACGACATCGAACCGGCGCGCAGCGAGTGGTTCGTGCGCGGCACGCAGATGAGCGCCATCGGCCTCACGGCGAACGCGGCGCAGGCGGCGCGCGGCGCGAACGCCGACGCGCGGGCCGCACGCATCGGCGCACCGACGGACGGCACGATCTTCGCGCTCGACCCTGACATTCCGCCGGCGCGTCAGCGCGTGTGGTTCACCCGCGTGGACGGCAGCGCGCGCCTCGCGTGGCGGCTCGACGGCAAACCCTACGGTCACGACGCCCGAGCGGCATGGCTGCCGTGGCCGGGCCGACATGTGCTCGAACTGGTCGATGCAAAAGGCGAAGTCGTCGATAAAGTCGGCTTCGAGGTCCGCGGCGCTTTCGCGAAGACGTCCGCGCGCACATCGAAGTGATGCGCGCACGCCCGCTAAAACAGCGACGTCATCCGTGCAGCGTTTTGCAACGTTAAAGATTGTGCGCGGGCGCGGTGCGCGCGACGGGGTCGTGCACAATGCGGGCGCCATCGTTCGGGACGGTTTTTTGCCCTATCCTTAACGGCATCTTCCCGATTGGCCCGAACTTATCGATTCATCCTTTCTCTCAAGCCTGGAGTGCCGTCATGCTGAAAAAGCTGCTGATGCTGTGCTTTGCGTTCGTGCTGTCGATGGGAGCGGCGTTCGCCGCGGTCGATGTCAATACCGCCGATCAAGCCGCGCTGGAATCGGTGAAGGGTCTGGGGCCGGTGAAGTCGAAGGCGATCATCGACGAGCGCACGAAGAACGGCCCCTTCAAGGACGCCGACGATCTCGCGACTCGCGTCAAGGGTCTCGGCGCCAAATCCGTGACGAATCTGGAACAGAATGGGCTGACGATCGGCGGCTCGTCGCTGCCGCCGACAGGCAAACCGTCGAAGCCCGCGACGCCGTCGACGCAAGGCGGCAGCGCCGCGCCGAACTCGACGGTCAAATCGTCGACCGCGGCCACCGGCGCGACCTCGCCCGCAGCCACGACGGCGCAGACGCCGGCCACGACGCCTGCCGCGCCTGCATCGGGAACGAAGGCGTCGAAAAAATCGAAAAAGGACAGCGCAGCGTCGGCAGCAGCGAGTGCGTCGAGCCCTTCCGCCGCGAGCGAAGCGAAGCCCGCAAAATCGAAACGCAGCAAGAAAGATAAGGCCGCCAGCGCCGCGGCTGCCAGTCAGTGATTCTTCGGGGAACCTTGTCGAAGGAAACTTGCCTTCGTATGACCATCGTCGAACGGCCGCTCGCGGCCGATGCCCGCGCCGCCGCGACCGGTTCCGAGCCGAATGCGGCGGCACAGGCGAACCCACCCCGCAACCTCTCGTAGTGAGACCGTCATGAGCCTACTCGATATCCTCGCCTCCACCCTCGGCAATTCGTCGCAACAACCGGGCGGCCAACCGGCTCAGTCCGGCCAGGCCGCGCTGATCGCAGCGGCGCTCGCTTTCGTCAACAGCCAGCCCGGCGGCCTCATGGGCCTGATCCAGCGCTTCCAGCAACACGGCGCGGGCGACGTGGTCCAGTCGTGGATCGGCACGGGCGAGAACAAGCCCATCAGCCCCGACACGCTCACGAACGTGCTCGGGCAGGACAACGTCGGCGCGCTCGCGCAGAAAGCAGGCGTCTCCGGCGACCAACTGTCCAGCATGCTCGCGGCGGTGCTGCCGCATATCGTCGATCGCGCAACGCCGAACGGTGAGGTGCCGCCCGAAGGCCAGCTCGATCTGACCGGCGTTCTGGGCTCGCTTGGCGGCCTCGCAGGTCTTTTCGGCAAGAGCGAAGAGCCCAAGCAAGGCTGAACGCGCTTTCACGCATTGAATCGAAAGCCCCGCCGGCGTTGAACCGAGCGGGGCTTTTGTGTTTCAGGCGGCTGCAAGCTTGCGTGTCATGTCCTCGATGATCGTGTAGCGGATCACACGCAGACACATCAGCTCGCCGCCGAGCGTCGCAGCCAGTCCCGGCCGCTCGGCGAGCAACGCCGCGTTTTTCTCTTCGACGCGCGCGTACAGATCGGCGGCCGCGCGCACGATCGAACCTGCGAGCGCATCCAGCAGCCGTTCGGCCGTCGTCCTGGCGATACCGAGCACTTCGCCCGCCCGCAGCATCAACGCGCGATCGAAGTCGTCGTAGTAGCGCGCGCCGAGGATGTCCCACGCGAACGATGCCCGCTTCGGCCATGCGTCCTTTTGATACGACGGCGTCGCGTATGCGGCTACGCTCAGCAGGTCGTAGAACGGCGCAAGCTGAATACCTTGGCGCGAGACGAGGAAACTCAGGTTTTTCAGATGCGCGTCCGAATTTCCCACCAGCACATTGAACACGAGCCACGAAAAGAGCCGCGTGCGTGCGGACGCCTGATTCCGGCAACGCGCGGCCAGTGTGGCGAGTTGCTCGACGCTGCCCTGCTCGTACTTGAACGTACGCGCGAGGTCGAGCAACTGGCAAGCGTCGATGCTATGCAGCCGGCGCCATTGTCCCGCCCGCGACTCGCGGTCGAAGCGATCCACGAGATACACGGGAGAAGGCACGTAGCGCCGATGCACGCCCGGAACGCCGAGGCGCAGCTTGTCGGCGAGCTTCATCACGAACCATTCGTTGATGACCGAGTGCGGATAGTCATCGGTGTCCTGATGATTCGGCTTGAGGATATGCGTCGACGGTGTGCGGCCTGCCGGCTCGAACAACGCGTCGTCGCGCAACACCACCGCCAGCTTGTGCTGCGCGCCGGCGAGCGACATGCGTTTGAGTGCGTCGTGCGTGAGCGGCAGGCGGGGCAACGCGTCGATCCGCGCCTGCAACGCTTCGTCGGGCAGCAAGCGCTCGGCGGGCGGTTGCTCGTCGCTTGCACCGGGTGGACGCAGCGTCACCGAACCCGCCGATTCGGCACCGTAGTGCGCGAGCAGCGCGAAGGCATCGGCTTCGTTGCGAATGGCCGCGTCGCGCGCGAGCAGCGTGCGTTGGCCTTCTTCCGGAAGGAGGTTGTCGAAGTACCACTGCACCGAGCGGCGCGTGCTGCCGTCGCGCAACGCGTTCGGTTGCAGCGGCAGCGCCGGACTCAGCGGATAACCGTCCACGCTGTCGCGCCACGCCGGCAGATAGGAGAAAGACCAGATGTCGTCGTCGGCGTTGAGCACACCCACTTCGACGTCGTTGATGCTCGCGATCAGATTGCGGCGGCCTTCGAGCGTCGCGATGGTCTCAGGACTCATCCGCGTCCTCTCGTGCGCGACGACGTTTCTCGGCGCGCTCGACGCGGGCGTAACGCTTGACCGCCTCTCCCGCGAAAAGCTCACCCGCTTCGTCCGGGATATCGACCGTCACGCGCACGCCCAAGCCTTCGAGCACTTGGAACAGCTTGCCCCAATGCACGCTCTCAGCGCCCTTCTCGACCTTGCCGAGAAAGCTCTCGCTGACGCCGATGCTGCCGGCCGCATCGTCCTGGCGAAGCCGTTGCGCTTTGCGCGCCGCACGCACCGCGACGCCGATTTCGCTCGCCGTTCGAATATCGATTTCCATAATTTGAATCCGTGCGATCGCAGGGATAAAACCGAATCATTGTATGAGAGCACGATAATCCATGCAATCGAATGGATTTTCATTCATCGCGCGTGCTCCGCGCGGGAATCCGTGCGATCGCACAGATTATAGAAACAAAAAAGGCAACGAATCGCTCCGTTGCCTTTTTCGCCCGACGGCCGCCGCGCTACCGCTACGACCGAACCGCCCTCAATGCACCACGCGATCGAACACGAACTGGCCTTCCCGCACATCGACGGGAATGACGTCCTTCGGCCCGAACCGTCCCGCGAGAATCAGCTTGGCGACCGGATTCTCGATCTCCTGCTGGATCGCGCGCTTCAGCGGACGCGCGCCGAACAGCGGGTCGTACCCGACCTTGCCGATCTGCGCGAGCGCCGCATCCGAGACATCGAGGTCCATATCGAGCTTGGCGAGCCGCTCGTGCAGACGCGCCAGCTGAATCTTCGCGATGGACTCGATGTTCGTGCGATCGAGCGCATGGAACACGACGACATCGTCGATACGGTTCAGGAATTCCGGCCGGAAGTGCAGCTTCACTTCTTCCCACACGGCGTCCTTCACCCTTTCCTGCGGCTCGCCGACCATGCCCTGAATGACCTGCGAGCCGAGGTTCGACGTCATCACGATCACCGTGTTCTTGAAGTCCACGGTGCGGCCTTGACCGTCCGTCATGCGCCCGTCGTCGAGCACTTGCAGCAGCACGTTGAACACGTCCGGATGCGCCTTCTCGATTTCATCGAGCAGAATCACGCTGTACGGCTTGCGGCGCACGGCCTCGGTCAAATAGCCGCCTTCCTCATAACCGACGTATCCCGGCGGCGCGCCGATCAGACGCGCGACGCTGTGCTTCTCCATGAACTCGCTCATGTCGATGCGGATCAGATGATCTTCCGAATCGAACAGGAACGCCGCGAGCGCCTTGCACAGTTCCGTCTTGCCGACGCCCGTCGGCCCGAGGAACAGGAACGAGCCATACGGACGATTCGGATCCGACAGACCCGCACGCGAGCGGCGAATCGCGTCAGCGACCGCGCCGATCGCCTCGTCCTGGCCGATCACGCGCTCATGCAGCTTCGCTTCGATCTGCAGCAGCTTCTCGCGCTCGCCCTGCATCATCCGCGAAACGGGAATGCCGGTGGAACGCGACACGACTTCCGCGATTTCCTCGGCGCCGACCTGCGTGCGCAGAAGACGCGGACGCGTCGGGTTGTTCTGCTCCTGCGATTCGGCCTGCGTCACCTGCTTCAGACGCGCTTCGAGTTCCGGCAGCTTGCCGTACTGCAACTCGGCGACCTTCTCCAGCTTGCCTTCGCGCTGCAGACGCGTGATATCCGCGCGCACTTTCTCGATTTCTTCCTTCAGTTGCGCGCTGCCCTGCACCGCCGCTTTTTCGGCAGTCCAGATTTCCTCGAGATCGGAATACTCGCGATTGAGCCGGTCGATTTCCTCTTCGATGAGTTGCAGACGCTTCTGCGACGCCTCGTCCTTCTCCTTCTTCACGGCCTCGCGCTCGATTTTCAGCTGAATGAGACGACGATCCAGCTTGTCCATCTCTTCGGGCTTCGAATCGATTTCCATCTTGATGCGCGACGCGGCTTCGTCGATCAGATCGATGGCCTTGTCCGGCAAAAAACGGTCCGTGATATAGCGATGCGACAACTCCGCCGCCGCGACGATAGCCGGATCGGTGATCTCGACGCCGTGATGCAGTTCGTACTTTTCCTGCAAGCCGCGCAGAATCGCGATGGTCGCCTCGACCGACGGTTCATCGACGAGCACTTTCTGGAAACGCCGCTCGAGCGCCGCGTCCTTTTCGATGTACTTGCGGTATTCGTCGAGCGTCGTCGCGCCGATGCAATGCAGCTCGCCGCGCGAGAGCGCCGGCTTGAGCATGTTGCCGGCGTCCATCGCGCCTTCGGCCTTGCCCGCGCCGACCATCGTGTGAATCTCGTCGATGAAGACGATGGTTTGCCCTTCGTCCTTCGCGATGTCGTGCAGCACGGCCTTCAGGCGCTCCTCGAACTCGCCGCGATACTTCGCGCCCGCGAGCAGCGCGGCCATGTCGAGCGAGAGCACGCGCTTGCCCTTGAGCGTTTCCGGCACTTCGCCATTGACGATGCGCTGCGCGAGTCCTTCGACGATCGCCGTCTTGCCGACGCCCGGCTCGCCGATCAGCACCGGATTGTTCTTCGTGCGGCGCTGGAGAATCTGGATCGAGCGGCGAATTTCATCGTCCCGGCCGATGACCGGATCGAGCTTGCCCGCGCGGGCGCGTTCGGTCAGATCGACGGTGTATTTCTTGAGCGCCTCGCGCTGGCTTTCCGCGTCCTGGCTATTGACCTGCGCGCCGCCGCGCACGGCGTTGATCGCGGCTTCGAGCGCACGGCGCGTCAGGCCGTGCTGCTTCGCGAGACGGCCGGCTTCGCCACGGTCATCCGCGACGGCGATCAGGAACATCTCGCTCGCGATGTACGTGTCGTTGAGCTTCTGCGCTTCCTTGTCGGCGGCGTTGAGCAGGCCCGCGAGTTCGCGGCTGACTTGAACATTGCCGTCGGTGCCCTGGACTTGCGGCAGACGGTTGATCGCTTCGTTGAGCGCCGTTTGCAGCGCCTGCACCTGCACGCCCGCGTGCGACAGCAGCGAGCGCGCGGAGCCGTCCTGCTGCGCGATGAGCGCGGCAAGCAAATGCACCGGTTCGATGTACTGGTTGTCGCGCCCGACCGCGAGGCTCTGCGCGTCGGACAGCGCTTCCTGAAATTTGGTGGTGAGTTTGTCGATTCTCATTTTTTAAAAGCTCCGATTCTGAATACGACCAAAATGAGGCGCTTTTTGTCACTTTCAAGCATCGTTTGGGCCGGAAAGTGCTCTTTTTGCTCTTCGACAATGGCGGCAGCCAACCGCCCAGGCTCTGAATTGACCTACGGCGTCCGGGTTTCGTTCAACGCGTGCCGGCTGGAATCACGAAGGCGCGCGAAGCGCCCCGGGCGCACCCACCGCAATCGGCGCGATGCTGACGATGCCGAGCAGAGCCGCCAGATCGTTCGCGGGTTGAGCGAGCTCGCCGACCGTGTGCTTGTCGAGTTCGGCGAGAAAGGCGTCGCGCGCGGCTGCCAGCACGCCGCGCAACCGGCAGGCCGGCTGAATGACGCAGCGCGCGTGCGACGAGGCTTGCCGATCCGCCGGCTGATTCACGAGGCAGCCCACGAGCGCGAAATCGCTTTCGGTTCTGCGCACGATGTCGCCGATCGTGAGGTCGTTCGTCCGCGATGAAAGTCTCAGTCCGCCGTTGCGGCCGCGCACGGTCTCGACCCACCCGAGTTCGCCAAGCTGCTGGACGATTTTCATCAGATGGTTCTTCGAAATGCCATATGCATCCGAGATTTCCTGAATCGTCGAAAGGCCGGAAGGTCGAACCGAGAGATAGAGCAGGACGCGCAGCGAATAATCGGTGTAATCGGTGAGTCGCATGATCTCGCGCGGAGAAAGTGGATGCAACAGCGCATCGGGATTTCGACGAAACGCGCGTATCGTCAAGGAGTCCGCGTCAAGACGAGGGACGATGACACGAGCGGACGTGGCTGACTTACCATCGGCGCACCGCTCGCCCGCGTCGTACCAAAATGCACGGAATCCGTACAAGCGTGCTTTTCGTACGGCTTGAGACGCGCGTCGACGAGTCGGCCGCATGGATGCGCCATTTTGCGGCATCTTTACATTCTTCGCCGGAAAATATCTGATCCGCCTTCACTGTTTCAAAGATGACGAACACCGAACACCTTTCCGCCGATGCCCCGCGCGAACGCGCACCCAGCGAAGCCAATGTCCGCGCGCTGGTCGAAGCCTTCTATCGGCGCGTCGATGACGATGCGCTCCTCGGGCCGATCTTTTCGCGCGCGCTCGCCGGCCGCTGGGACGAGCATCTCGCCAAAATGACCACCTTCTGGTCGAGTCTCGTGCTCGGATCGAAGCAATATCGCGGCAACGTGCAGGAAGCGCATCGCCCGATCGACGATATCGAGCCGCAACACTTCGCGCGCTGGCTGTCGCTGTTTCTCAACACGGTCGAGTCGCGCTATGAGCCGGCTGCGGCCGTGCAGTTCATGGAACCCGCGCTGCGCATCGCGCAGAGCTTGCAGTTGAGCAAGTTCGGCTGGGACTACGAGATTCCCGTCGAGCAGCAGGAACTCCTCGCGGCGCTGAAGCGGCAGCGCACGGGCGGCGCGCCCGAGCCGCGCTTCCCCGAGCGTCCCGACGCCGAGCCGTTTCCCGCGAAGTTCATCGGCAAATCGGCCGACGAAAAATGACGCCGGTCAGGTCTGCCAGCGCGCGAGCGCCGTATCGTCGGACTCGCGCGCGTCGACCCAGCGTTCGCCCGCTTCGGTCTTCTCCTTCTTCCAGAACGGCGCCTGCGTCTTGAGATAGTCCATCACGAAGGCGCAGGATTCGAACGCCTCCGCGCGATGCATCGCCGTCGTCGCGACGAGCACGATCTGATCGAGCGGCTTGAGTTTGCCCACGCGATGCACGATCAGCACGTCCGAGCCGCGCCAGCGCTCGCGCGCCTGATCGGCGATCGTTTCGAGCGATTTTTCGGTCATGCCGGGGTAATGCTCGAGTTCCATCGTCTCGACGGCGCTGCCTTCGTTCAGATCGCGCACCGTGCCGACGAAACACGCGACCGCGCCCACTTTCGGATTGTCGGCGCGCAACGCGGCCACTTCCGCGCTGATGTCGAAATCGGCTTCCTGCACGCGGATTTTCGAACGCGTGTTCATCTCAGCCACCCGTCACAGGCGGAAAGAACGCCACTTCGCAACCCTCGGTGATGCGCTGTGACGGATTCGTCATCACGTGATTGCAGGCCATGCGCAATGCACGGCCTTCCGCGAGCGTCTCTTCCCACACGCCGCCGCGCATGCGCAGCCACGCGCGCACGTCGCCGACATTGACCACCGTGTCCGGCACGCTGACCGTCTCGTTCGCGACGCCCAGCGCCTCGCGCACGCTCGCAAAAAATCTCAAATCGATCTTCATTTCTCTACCGCGTCAGTTCTGAAAATGGGATGAAGCGCACGATCTCGCCCGCGCCGATCGCATGATTCGGCGGATTGTCGATGAGACCATCGCCCCAGACGGTCGATGTCAGCACGGCCGAGCTCTGATTCTCGAAGAGATCGAGGCCGCCCGACGCGTTCACGCGCGCGCGCAGGAATTCGTTGCGGCGATCGCCTTTTTTCTGGCTGAAGTCGGCGCGCATCGAATAGACGCGCGGCGCGACGTTCGTCACGCCCGCGAGCCGCAGCAGAAACGGCCGCACGAACAGCAGGAACGTGCAGAAACTCGAAACCGGATTGCCCGGCAAGCCGATGAAAAACGCCTCATCGCGAACCGCGCCGCCGCGCCGCACCGCGCCGAACGCGAGCGGCTTGCCCGGCTTCATCGCGATCTGCCACATCGAAATGCGTCCTTCGGCCTCGACCGCCGGCTTCACATGATCTTCCTCGCCGACCGACACGCCGCCGCACGTCAGGATGAGATCGTGGTCCGCCGCCGCGCGCCGCAAGGTTTCGCGCGTCGCATCGAGCCGGTCCGGCACGATGCCGAGATCCGTCACCTCGCAGCCGAGCTTCGCGAGCAGCGCGCGCAGCGTGAAGCGGTTCGAGTTGTAGATCGCGCCGGGTTCGAGCGGCTCGCCCGGCATGCGCAGTTCGTCGCCGGTGAAGAAGATCGCGACGCGCACGCGCCGCACGACCTCGAGCTGCGCACATCCGACCGACGCCGCGAGCCCGAGCGCCTGCGGCGTCAGGCGCGTGCCTGCGGGCAGGATCACCGAGCCGCGCCGGATATCCGCGCCTTGTTGCGTGATCCACTCGCCCGCCGTGGGCGCCTGCCCGAACGCAACGCGCCCGTCGTCCGACGCTTGTGCCATTTCCTGCATGACGACGGCGTCCGCGCCGGGGGGCACCGTCGCGCCGGTGAAGATGCGCGCGGCCGTACCCGCCGCGAGCGGCCCGGCCGCGTGCCCCGCCGGGATGCGCTGCGACACCCGCAACGTGACCGGCGCGCCTTCGCTCGCGCCAGCGAGATCGGCGATGCGAACCGCGTAGCCATCCATCGAACTGGTGTGCATCGGCGGGACGTCGAGCGGCGAGGTCACGTCGGCGGCGAGCACGCGGTTCAGCGCATCGAGCGTGTCGACGCGCTCGCGGGCGTCGACCTGACGCGCGGCGTCGAGCAGACGGCCGAGCGCGTCGGCGGTGGCGAGCATCGGAGAACGGCTTGAAGCGGCTGGCGTGGATGACATGGCGTTCGGTTGGGACGCGCGCGGCGGCCTGATCGTGAAAGGGACATTGCAATTCCGGTCAACTATTGTAGCGAGAAGGCAGGCGTCGCACCTTCGCCCTCGGGCACGCCGGACATGCGCCGCGACCGATACCGCAATCCATTCGCGCGCCTCAAAGCCGCGGCGGTGCGGTGATACACTCGCAGCACACTTCCCACGTCCATTTCCATGAAATTCTGTTCCCTCTGCGGCCACGAGGTCGGTCTCGCCATTCCGCCCGGCGACAACCGCGAGCGCTTCGTCTGCAACAACTGCGGCACCGTTCACTATCAGAATCCGCGCAACGTCGTGGGCACCGTGCCGGTGTGGGACGACAAGGTGCTGCTGTGCCGTCGCGCGATCGAGCCGCGTTACGGCTACTGGACGCTGCCCGCGGGCTTCATGGAAATGCAGGAAACGACGAGCGAAGGCGCCGCGCGCGAGACGCTCGAGGAAGCGGGCGCGCGCGTGGAGATTCAGAGTCTCTTCACGCTGCTCAACGTGCCGCACGTGCATCAGGTGCATCTGTTCTATCTGGCGCGGCTGCTCGATATCGAAGTCGATCCCGGCGAGGAGAGTCTGGAAGTGAAGCTCTTCGAGGAAAGCGAGATTCCGTGGGACGAGATCGCCTTTCCGACGGTCGGACAGACGCTGCGATTCTTCTTCGCCGATCGCGCCGCCGGCAACTTCACGCTGCATACGGGCGACATCTTCCGCACGCTGCGCGACGGCTGATTCCGCCGCTGTCCGACGAATCTCACTGAACGCCGCCCTCCCGAGAACATGGTTCCCTGGCTCGCCGACGACGATCCCTTCCCGCCCGTCGAGCGCGCGCTCGGCGCGGCGAGCGGCGCGCCGGGCCTGCTCGCCGCGAGCGCCGATCTTCTGCCGTCGCGGCTCATCGATGCTTACGGGCGCGGCATCTTCCCGTGGTATTCCGACGGCCAGCCCGTGCTGTGGTGGAGTCCCGATCCGCGCATGGTGCTGTTTCCGGCCGAGTTCAAGGTGTCGGATTCGCTGCGCAAGACCTTGAAGCGCGTGGTGCGCGATCCGGTCTGGGAGATCCGCGTCGACGACGATTTTCCCGCCGTGATGCGCGCCTGCGCCGACACGCCACGCGACGGCCAGCGCGGAACGTGGATCACGTCGGATATCGTGGATGCCTACACGACCTTGCATCGCGCAGGCAACGCGCACAGCGTCGAGACGTGGTTCGACGGCGTGCGCGTGGGCGGACTCTACGGCGTGTCGTTCGGGCGCATGTTCTTCGGCGAGTCGATGTTCGCGCACAAGACCGACGCGTCGAAAATCGCGCTTGCGGCGCTCGTCGGACACTTGCGCCGCAATCAAATTGAGATGATAGACTGCCAGCAGAACACGTCGCATCTGGCGTCGCTGGGCGGCCGCGAGATCGCGCGCCGCGCGTTCGTCGCGCATCTGAGACGGGCGACGGTGGAACCGGCGATCGGCTGGCGCTTCGACAAATCCGTCCTTCTCGACGTGCTGGCACGCTAAACGCTACACGCGTGATGCCCGAGCGACACATGCAATGCAGCCGCCGCGCGCCTGAAGACGATCTCGCGCGCCGGCCGGCAACGACGAGACGACGCCTGCGAGAGCCGCCAACGTGACACATCCGAACGAGCTGCCGCTGTCACCGCTTTCCGCGCTGCAATTCTATGCAACAGCGCCCTACCCTTGCAGTTATCTGGAAGGGCGTGTTGCACGCTCGCAGGTGGCCACGCCGAGCCATCTGATCAACTCCGACGTCTACACCGAACTCGTCAAGGCCGGCTTCCGGCGCTCGGGCGTCTTCACGTATCGACCGTATTGCGACGGCTGCCGCGCCTGCGTGCCGGTGCGCGTGCCGGTCGCGCGCTTCGTGCCGAACCGGGCGCAGCGGCGCGTCTGGAAGCTGCACGGCAATCTGATCGCGAGCGTCGCGCCGCTGCATTACGACGAAGAGCATTACGCGCTTTACATGCGCTATCAGTCGGCGCGTCACGCGGGCGGCGGCATGGACCGCGACAGCCGCGATCAGTACGAGCAGTTCCTGCTGCAAAGCCGGATCAATTCGCGGCTCGTCGAGTTTCGCGAACCCGCGCATCCGGGACATCCGGACGAGCCCGGCGAACTGCGCATGATCAGCATGATCGACATACTCGGCGACGGCTTGTCGTCCGTGTACACGTTCTTCGAACCCGATCTGCCGAAGACGAGCTACGGCACCTTCAACATCCTCTGGCAGATCGAGCAGGCGAAGAGTCTCGACTTGCCGCACGTCTACCTCGGCTACTGGATCCGCGAAAGCGAAAAAATGGCGTACAAGGCCAATTTCCGGCCGCTGGAAGGTCTGATCGACGGCCGCTGGACGCTGCTCGATCCCGCGAACACGCACTCCGCGGGCGCGCTGCCGATGCCCGGGCGCTTCAACGGCCCGAGCCAGCCGAAATAGCCGCCGAAGTCCCGCACGCCCGGACCGGCACGCCGTCCGAAACGGCTAAAATAGCGGTCTTAAAAAAATTCGCCGTCGCCGGCTTTCATTTCGTGTTCAGTTCCCTCTATCCGATCGCGCGTTCGCATCTCTTCAAGATGGACGCGGAAGACGCTCATCATCTGACGCTGCGCATGCTCGGCGCGGCTGGCCGCACCGGGCTCGCCGGCATGCTCGCCAAGCGCGGCCCCGATTCGCCCCGCACCGTCATGGGCATCACGTTCCGCAATCCGGTCGGACTCGCGGCGGGGCTCGACAAAGACGGCGCGTGCATCGACGGGCTCGCGGCGCTCGGCTTCGGCTTCATCGAAGTGGGCACCGTGACGCCGCGCGCGCAACCGGGCAATCCGCGCCCGCGCATCTTCCGGCTGCCCGAGGCGAACGCGCTCATCAACCGGATGGGCTTCAACAATCGCGGCGTCGATCAGTTCGTCGCGAACGTCAAGGCCGCGCATTATCGCGGCGTGCTGGGACTGAACATCGGCAAGAACGCCGATACGCCGATCGAACGCGCCGCCGAGGACTATCTGTATTGCCTCGAGCGCGTCTATCCGTTCGCGAGCTATGTGACGATCAACATTTCGTCGCCGAACACGAAGAATCTGCGGCAGCTCCAGGGCGCGGGCGAACTCGATTCGCTGCTCGGCGCGCTCAAGGAAAAGCAGGCGCGGCTGTCCGATCTGCATGGCAAGCTCGTGCCGCTCGCGCTGAAGATCGCACCCGATCTCGACGACGAGCAGATCAAGTCGATCGCGGGCACGTTGCTGGCTCACAAGATCGACGGCGTGATCGCGACCAACACCACGCTTTCCCGCACCGCCGTGACCGGCATGAAGCACGGCGACGAAGCGGGCGGCCTGTCCGGGCGTCCGGTCTTCGACGCGTCGAACGAGGTCATCCGCAAGCTGCGCGCGGAGGTCGGGACCGACGTGCCGATCATCGGCGTAGGCGGAATTTTCTCGGGCGACGACGCGCGCGCGAAGCTCGCGGCGGGCGCGTCGCTGGTGCAGATTTATACGGGGCTGATCTATCGCGGTCCCGCGCTCGTGAAAGAGTGCGTCGAAGCGCTCGCGTGACGCCCCAATCCGGCATATAGACATAAGCAAACGATATTACGCAGCGATTGCGTTTTCACTATGATCGCCGCATCGAAAAAAAGACGCTGTGCCCATCAAGAGGAAAACAACACGATGAAACTGTCCACGCTCAAGAAGCTCGTCGCCGCCAGCCTGATCGGCGCGGCATTCACGGCCGTCACGACCGCCGCCCACGCCGAAGATCTGCTCGATCAGGTCAAGCAGCGCGGCACGCTGCGCGTCGGTCTCGAAGGAACCTTCCCGCCGTTCAACTCGAAAGCGCCGAACGGTGAACTGGTCGGCTTCGACGTCGATATCGCCAAGGCCGTCGCGGCCAAGCTCGGCGTGAAGCCCGAGTTCGTCACGACCGAATGGAGCGGCATCATCGCGGGCCTGCAGGCGGGCAAGTTCGACGTGATCGTCAACCAGGTCGGCATCACCGATGCGCGCAAGCAGACGCTCGATTTCTCGCCCGCCTACACGTACTCGAACGCGCAACTGATCCAGCGCAGCGACGACAAGCGCGAGTTCAAGTCGCTCGAAGAACTGAAGGGCAAGAAGCTCGGCGTCGGCCTCGGCACGAACTATATGGACATGGCGAAGTCGGTGCCGGGCATCGACGTGAAGACGTATCCGGGCGCGCCCGAGTACCTGCGTGATCTCGCCGCCGGGCGTCTGGACGCCGCGCTCAACGACCGCCTGATGCTCGCGTACTTGCTGAAGAATTCGCAATTGCCGCTGCGCACCGGCGCGAATGTCGGCGCGGGCAATCCGTCCGGCATTCCGTTCAAGAAGGGCAATCCGAAGTTCGCCAAGGCGATCGACGACGCCATGACCCAGCTCGAAGCCGATGGCACGTTCTCGAAGATTTCGGACAAGTGGTTCGGCATCGACGTGACGAAGCCGGCGAAATAAGACGCGCCGTTTCGGGCGTCGCGAGGGCGGCATCGTAACGGTGCCGCCCTTCTCTTTTGCCGGCTCGGTTTAATATGTGCCGGTTTGTTTCACTTCAGCACCGTTTCAGTCAACGCGTCTCTTAAATGTCCACGACATCCCTGCTCGTTCAATCGGCGCCCGTGCTGGCGCAAGGCGCGCTGCTGACGATCAAGTTCGCGCTCTACTCGATGTTCTTCGGCCTCATCGCGGCCGTCGTACTGGCGTTGATGGGCATCAGCCAGAACCGCGCGCTCGTCGCGATCGGACGCTGCTATGTCAGCGTGATGCGCGGCACGCCGCTGCTCGTGCAGATCTTCGTCATCTACTACGGCCTGCCGAGCCTCGGCATCTCCCTCGAACCGACGCCCGCGGGCGTGATCGCGCTGTCGGCGAACGTGGCCGCGTATCTGTCGGAAAGCATGCGCGGCGCGATTCTCGGCATCCACGCCGGGCAGTGGCTCGCGTCCTATAGCCTCGGACTGTCGCGCGCGCAGACGCTGCGTTACGTGATCGGGCCGCAGGCACTGCGCATCGCGGTGCCGAGCCTGTCGAACAGTCTCATCAGTCTGATCAAGGACACATCGCTCGTGTCGGTCATCACCGTGACCGAACTGTTGCGCAGCGCGCAGGAAGTGATCGCGGCGACCTATCAGCCGTTGCCGCTTTATCTCGCGGCGGCGTTCGTCTACTGGATTCTTTGCAGCGTGCTCGAATTCGTGCAGCGGATTTTCGAGCGGCGTCTCGCGCTGCCGGGGCGGCACTGATCGCAAACAGGCCGCTGAAAAGCGGCTTTTTCGCATTAGTCGGTTTCGAACGGAAACCTGAGATTCAAATCGCGCCGCGCGGCGTCGATGATCGCGATCATCCGCATCGACGTTGCGTGCGGCATGACCGGGCTCTCGGTTTCGCCGGCGCGCAGCAGCTCGCAGAAATGCGCGGTTTCGTAGTTGAGGCCGCCGCCCGAGAACGGCTCGTCGAGTTCGGCCTTTCTTCCGTCCGTATAAGCGATCGTCGCGCGCGATGGATTCCACCAGTTCTCGTGGATCGTCACCGTGCCGAGCGTGCCGCCGATGAGCGCATCGCCGCGGCCTTGCAGATCGAGTCCGCAGAACAGTTGCGCGATGCCGCGTTCGTGGCGCACGTTCAGGCTCGCGAAGACGTCGACGCCGGTCGCGCCGAGCCGTCCGATGGTCTGCACGTCGAGCGCCTCGCCGAGCCAGTCGACCGCGAGAAACGCCTCGTAAATGCCGATATCGAGCAGCGCGCCGCCGCCCGCGTCCAGCGAGAACGACGGATGATCGAGCGGCACGTTCGCCATCGAGCAGCCGGCCCGAACGAGACCGATTTCACCGATCGGATCGCTCTGCAAATGCTCGCGCAAGCGGCGATACAGCGGATAGAACGGCGGCTTCATCGCTTCCATGAACAACACGTTCGCCGCGCGCGCCGCGTCGATCATGCGTTGCAGCTCGCGCGCATTCACGGCCGCGGGCTTTTCGCACAGCACGGGCTTGCCCGCCGCGAACGCGCGCAACGCGTACCCCGGATGGCTGTCCTGCAAGGTCGCGATGTAGAGCGCGTCGATGTTGGCGAGCAGCGCGTCGAAATCGGTGAATGCGCGGGCATCGAATGCATCGGCCAATGCGCGCGCCGGTTCTTCGCGGCGCGACCACACGCCCGAGAGCCGCGCGCCTTCGACGTGCGTGAGACTGTCGGCGAAGCGCCGCGCGATGCGTCCCGCGCCGACGATGCCCCAGCGGATCGTCTTTTCATCGATATTCGTATTGCTCAAGCCTGCCTCCGTGCGCCAGATTCGTCGTGCGACGCATTGTGCCTGATTGCGTCGCATGACGACTGCGCGCGGCGGGCTCAGACGGCAAAAAGCCGGGACATGTCCCGGCTCGATACATTCGATCGTCCGATGCGTTCGAGGACGCGCTACGCACCCGCGGACGCGTTCACGTTCGGCGACGCAGGCTGACTGTTCACGCGCTCCAGCGAGAACGCGCGCCCGACTTCTTCCGCGGCCAGGTCGACGAGCGCGCGCGTCGCGGCTTCGGCGGCGGCGGGATCTTTCGCCTCGATCGCCTCGACGACGCTCTTCTGCGCCGCGAGCGTCGCTTCGCGCACGGACTCGATGCCGTCGACGATCGGATTGACCGTCACCAGCGCGCCGCGCACGATCGCCGTCATCTGACGAAAGAACTGGTTGCCGCTCGCCGCGACGATGCGCGTATGCAGCACTTCGTCAGCCGCCTGATATTCCGGCTCGCCGACCTGCAGACGCGACAGCGTGTCGAATGCATCGCGAATCCCGGCGATTTCGTCGGGCGTCGCGCGCGCGGCGGCGAGCGCTGCGGCGCGCGGCTCGATCAGCATGCGGAATTCGATTACATCGCGTAAAAACGTCTGATCCGGCTTGGCGCGAAAACGCCAGCTCACCACGTCCTCGTCGATGAGACGCCAGTCGCTCATCGGACGAATGCGCGTGCCGGTTTTCGGCCGCACATCCAGCATGTGCCGCGCGAGCAGCATCGAGAGCGCCTCGCGCATGACGGTGCGGCTCACGTCGAACTCCTTCGAGAGGATGTCCTGCGGTGGCAGTATCGCGCCATATTTTTGCTCGACGATCCCTGAGACGAGTCCGTCCATGACCTTCGCCACCAGCGATCGCTCTTTGTTGTCATCCATCTCGCTTCTCCCCTTCTCGCCTGTTCCGTAGCCGTGTGTATGAGCGCATCGCTTTCGCTTCCCGGGCTGCGAAAGGCACGACGGGTTCCCGACAGGTCCATTCGTCGTGCTTGATACGTTGCGTCTTCGTTGCTTCGAATGCCAGTTGGGAATTTCCTGACAGGGTAATCCCTCTGGCTTCGACGTCACTGTTTCGTTTTTTACTTCTTACCGCTTCACGTGCATCTCTTGCGCTCGCGCCGCGCGCGCGCAGGCATTCATCAGGGAAACTGAAGAATGGCTGCGTCGCGTCGCGGCGTGTGCGTTCTTTCGCGGCCCGCTGTTGCCATCGGACCGATCATGCACCCATTTGAGCAAGCATCTCGTAGGCTTTCTGTGCGAACGCGAACGGAAGCCGGCTCGCTTTTGCCTTTTGTATGATCGGATGGTTTGGACGAAAGTACCGTGGCGCGGTGCAAGCGGGGCGATTTGTCAGCCCTATGCTTAAATCGCGCCATCTGTCGTTCGGGGTGTGCGCGCGTCGAGATCGATCTGCCGGCGCTTCAGTGCTTCGCGCTCCGTAAGCGCTTGCTGATACACCGCGAGGTACTCGTCGCAGACTCTTTCGACGGAAAGCTGGTGCAGGCCGTGACGCGCGCGCGCCGCCAGTTGCCCACGCGCCTGCCGGTCGAGCAGAAGCCAGCGCAGTTTTGCCGCTGCCTGCCCGATGTCGCCGGCGGGCACGAGCAGACCCGCAGCGCCGTCGTCGAGCATTTCGGGGATACCGCCCACGCGCGTCGCGACGATCGCGCAGCCGGCCTCGCGCGCCTCCGCGATCACGAGCGGACTCGGGTCCTGGCGCGAGAGCAGCGCGAATACATCGGCGCTCGCGAAATACGGCCGCGTATCGGCGACGAAACCCGTGAAGTGCGCGTTCTCCGCGATGCCGAGCTCGGCTGCCAGCGCTTCCATCGATCCGCGATCGGGGCCTTCGCCGACGAGATACAGATGCGGCTCCGCCATGAATTCGCGCTCGCTCGCGGACTGCTCGCGCACCTGCGCGAACGCCTGCAGAAGATCCGCAATCCCTTTCCTGCGATACATCCCCGCCACGCAGACGATATTCGGATGCTTGAGCCGCACCGGCTTCGCGGGCGGCCGCGTGATGAGCCGCGGCGCGCCGACGGCGCCGTTGAGCACGGTCGACAACCGCGCCGGCCCGATGCCGCGCGCCTCCAGATCGAGCGCCAGCGCGCGGCTCACGGCCACCATGCGATCGCCCGCGCGCACCAGCGCCGCGCTTTTCTGCAGTTCGTGATGCACCGTGGTGACGAGCGCGAAGCGCCGCCGCATGCTGCCGAAACGCGAAATGAGCGCGCCGGTCATCATGTGCGCGTGCACGATGTCGGGATCGAAACGATCGATGAGGCGATTGAATCCCGCGATCATCGACGGCACGCGCCACGGTTGCCGCGACTGCTGCAGCGAAACATGCGTGATGCCGTGGCGACGCAAAAGCGGCTCGAAGCCGCCGCCCGACGATGCGACCACGACGTCCTGCCCCATGCGCGCCTGCATGCAGGCGAGATCGACCATCATGTTGACGGTGCCGTTGCCGATCGTCTGCGCGTGATTGGCGAGATGGACTATTCGCATGAGATAGGCTGTTTGTGCGCTCGCCGGCCCATGCCGGCGGCGTCGATCTTATTGTTTCGAGGACGCGTCTCGAAGCGGCCTGCGCCGCGCCGATCGCGTTGTTATCGCGTTGTTATCGCTTTGTTATTGCCTCGATGCCCGGACGGTCCACGCCTTCGATGCTGCTGACTGCCGCGTTGGTTCTTTCGCCGCGCGCGCGGTTGCGGCGCACGCTGCGCGTCTCTGGTGGCGCTTACAGCAACTCGTACGTCGTGGCGTTGTCGCTCGCGGCGAACGGAGCCTTGCTCGCGCCCGATGCTTCGCGCGATTGCCGGCCCTTTCTCGTCAGACCGATGTACGGCATGCCGTGCTCGAGAAACGGCCCTTCGGTCTTGCGAAAGCCGAACGCCTCGTAGAAACCGCGCAGGCTCACCGGCGCGGTCAGCCGCACGCGGCGGCCGGGCCAACGCTCGGCGGTCACCGCGAGCACGCGTTCGATCAGGGCGTGCGCGGTGCCGTCGCCGCGACGCAGCGGGCTCGTCAAGATCTTGTCCACCACGACTTCCGGATCATCCGCGTCGCCCTCGTTGATGCGTGCATAGGCGAGCACGGGCATCGAACGGCTCATGTCCTCGGCGGCGAATACGTGCGTGCCGGTTTCATCGCGACCATCCGGGTCGAGATGGACATGCGACTGTTCGACGACGAACACCGCACTGCGCGCGCGCAAAATCAGATAAAGCTCCCGCGCAGTGAGTTGTTCGAAATCCAGCGTTTTCCAGTTCATCGATTATCTCCATGCTTTACCGGCAATTACCGGCGTTGCGACGATTGAACGTTACGTGCCGACCCGCCTGAATTCAGTGCGCCATCGCACCGACCCATGACGCGCGCGCCTTTCAAATAAGCTCGACCACACGCACAAAGGCGTCCCGGGGAAAAAAGACGCCTTTCCGACGATCAATGCGACCGCGCTACAGCCCGGGTTGCGGGCTGCCGCGCGCGCGTCGCATGGCGTCGATAGCACTCGCGTAATACGGCACCTTCATGGGAAAATCACAATGCATACCGCCATCGAACGCGATAGAGACGCACGATTAAAAGCACATTCGCTCCATTGCGCACGCGGTATCGAACGCCGGCCTTTCCGGCCCGAGGTCACGGCATGAGCGCGTTCCATACGAGCGGTGTGACGGATTCAGGAGCAAGTCGTTCCCGCGTCGTGTCACTCGATCCCTTGCGCATGCGTGCGCGGCGGCATCACGCGCACGCGCTGCATCGCGGCGAGCGCATCTGGCGTGAAGCGGTCGCGCCCGTCGATCTGTGGATCGAAATTCTGCACGGCAACGGGCTCGAACCGCGCGCTGCGCTCGCGTTCGCCGTCGCTCAGGACTTCGAAGCCGATCAGTTCACGCTCGGCAAGCTGCCGTTCGAAGACATCGAAAAACTCTACGGCCTGCAAGTGCAGGAGCTTTCCGTGTTCGATTCGCTCGAAGAGCGCGCGCTCGTGCAGACGCGCCGCGCGAATATCGTGCTCGTCGAAGTCGATGCCTTCTATCTGCCGGACACGCGCACGGCTTCGTATCGCCGCGAGCATGCGAAGACGACCATCGGCATCGATGTGATCGATCGCGATGCGCGGCGTCTCGGCTACTTTCATCACACCGGTTATCACCTTCTCGACGGCGAAGACTACGACGGCGTGCTGCGCTCGAATGCGACGCCCGAGCCGGCGCTTTTTCCGCACGTCGAGTTTGTCAAGCGCGTGCGCGAGCCGCTGTCGGGCACGCCGCTCGCGGAAGTATCGGCGGATCTGCTGTGCGCGCATCTGTTGCGGCGTCCGATGCACAATCCGATCACGCGTTGGCGCGCGGCGTTTCCCGAGCATCTCGATACGATGATTGCGCGCGGCGAATCGTATGCGCGTCATTACGCCTTCAACGTGATGAGGCAACTCGGCGCGAACTTCGAATTGCTCGCGCATTATCTGCAGTGGATGCGCGAACAAGGCTTCGACATTCCCGTGCAGACGTATGCGGGCGCGCGCAAGATCGCGAGCGAAACCATGGTGATGCAGTGCCGCCTCGCGCGCGCCCTTTCGCGCGGACGACGAGAGCTGTGCGAGACATCGTTCGACGTGATCGAGGATGCGTACGAACGCGTGATTCCTCCGCTTGCGGACATCGTGTGCTGAACGTTGATGTCAAACCGCGATTCGCACGCGCTTTCATCTCGGCAGCGACTGTTTAAAAAGACACATTTCAACCCTTGTTTCAAGGGTTTTTTCACTCGCTTACGTTCGCGTCTTATACGGGTTTTTATGACCTCGTGATGTCGCCGCGAGAATTTCTGCGCGCCGGTTTCTCCGCGTTAATGAGTTCCGCATGAGATTGTCCTCGATGAAACATTTCAGGGCATCGCGTGCACGACTGAAATGCGCTGCGCCCGACCATGAATCCGATGAATGACGCGCAAACGTTTCACGGCGGCTAGTCGCGTGCCGAACTCGCGAGAGGGCCGCTACAAGGCCTATGTGGGCTACTCCTCGCCGAAAGCCGCGCTACAGAGGCGCCTATGCGCGAGGAATCGCACACGCAGATTTCACTTCGTGCAACGGGCGCAACGTTTCCGCTTCACGCAACGCCGCGCGGAAGACTTTTCCCGATGCCGGCAAAGCCTTATCCGGCAAGGCTTCGTGGGGAATCAAGCAGCACTCGGATAAACACGCGTTCGCCAGCCCACGGAGCCGATGGAACACGGATGAATCATTTTCGATTGTCCCTACGAAAGAAGGTGGTATGTCGAAGGGATGTCGACCCGTGAGGCCTGTCGCACCGTGGTCAAAAAATCCTCAACCGCCATTCGAGGGGTATGCGCTGATGAAACTCATCGGGGCACGCACGTATTCCTAAGACCACCGATGTTCAAGACTGAAACAAAAACGCAGCGCTGCGCTGCATCACAAAAAGTGCACGAGTTATGAGGCCCCGCCAGCATTGCGATTGCCCGCATTGGCACAGTCCTCGCTAATAGAAGCACGCAACCCAGACCAGTGCGATCAACCAAAAGCAATTCAAGTACGAAACGGGCGGCTACGGGGCTGATGTCATCCTTCCTCGAGGAACCGGCGCAAGCGGCAATCTTCGAAAACGGTCACATCAGTAAATAAAAATTGAAGCGCAACGCGCGAAAGTTACGAGAGAGAACAATCATGCTGACCCTCCAGTCCGACCTGCACGGCAATCATCTGCTTGGCGCGCTTCCTGCGCACGAATGGCAGGCGCTCACGCCGCATCTCGAACTCGTGCAATTGCGCACCGAGCAACTGCTGTGCGACTCCGGCCAACGGATTCACCACGTCTACTTCCCGACGACGGCGATCATCTCGCTGCTGCATACGATGGAAGACGGCGGTTCGGTCGAGATTGCCGCGGTGGGACGCGAAGGCATGACTGGCGTGCCGGTTCTGACCGGCGGCGAAACGATGCCGACGCGCGTGCAGGTGCAATGCCCGGGCTTCGCGTATCGCATGAGCGCGCAAGCGTTGCGCGAGCAGTTCGGCCGCTCGGACTTCCTGCGCCGCCTGATGCTGCTCTATATGCAGGCGCTGCTCACGCAGGTCGCGCAGACGGCGGCATGCAACCGGCATCACTCGCTGAACAAGCAACTTTGCCGCTGGCTGCTGATCGAAATCGATCGCACGGCGTCGAACGAATTGCAGGTCACGCAGCAACTGATCGCGGACATGCTGGGCGTGCGCCGCGAAGGCGTGACCGAAGCGGCGGGCAAGCTTCACGACGCGGGTCTCATTCATCACAGCCGCGGCTGCATCAAGGTCGTGGATCGCGAGGGTCTGGAAGCACGCGCATGCGAGTGCTACGGGCTCGTCAAGCGGGAGTTCGACCGACTACTTCCGCGTCTTCGTGCAACCGAGGCGATATCGGCCTCAAGTGTCTAACGGCTAGGATTAATGCAAGAAAAAAACCTCGATCTGTTCTCATGGCTGGCGCGTGTTCTGGATGTCTGTCTCATCATCGCGGGCGGATTGATCGCGCATGACGTACGCTTTTCGTCGCTGGATTTCGTCAGCGATATCGAAAGGCTTCTGATCGCGTTCAACTCCGCACTCGCCCTCCTGCTCTTCCCTGCTTTCGGCGTGTATGAAACCTGGCGCGGCAAGCCGTTCGCCATGATGCTGGCGCGCGTCACTTTGGCGTGGATGGCGGTCGTCGCGGGCGCCCTGCTGCTCGCCTTCACGCTACATCGCATGGATACGGTGTCGCGACTCTGGTTCGCGTATTCGACGCTCATTTCCGGCGCGCTCATCATCGCTTCGAAGCTGGTCGTGTACTCGGCCTTGCGCCTGATGCGCGGCCGCGGCCTGAATCAGCGCACCGTGGCGATCGTCGGCGCGCAGGGTTTCTCGCGGACCTTGCTCGCGCACCTGTGCAGCACGCCCGAACAGGGCTTTACTCCGGTGTGCATTCTCGATACGACCGGCGACGAGGAACTGCACGCGAGCGGCATCAGCGGCATGCCCACGCCGACGACCGCGATCGGCATGGGCGGCAATCGTTTGCCGGTGCTGAACGATTTCGACGAACTCGTCGAGAAGGTGCGCGCCGAGGAAATCAACGAAGTGTGGCTCGCGCTGCCGCTGTCGCAGGAGCACACGATCTACCGCTTCGTGCATGCGCTGCGGCACGATTTCGTGAATCTGCGGCTGATTCCGGACACGCGCAGCATTTCGCTCTTCAATCATTCGATGACGGATGTCGCCGGGCTCGCGACCATCAACCTGACGACGTCTCCGATCAGCACGCTGCAGATGTGGCCGAAGATGCTCTTCGACCGACTGTTCGCGGCGGCCGCGCTGCTCGCGCTTTCGCCGCTGATGATCGCGATCGCGATCGCCGTGAAGACGACCTCGAAGGGTCCGGTGTTCTTCACGCAGCATCGCAAGGGCGCGGACGGACGGCCGTTTCGCATCTACAAGTTCCGTTCGATGGGCGTGCATCGCGAGCACGGTCAAGTGACGCAGGCGACGCGCAACGATCCGCGCGTGACGAAGGTCGGCGCGTTCCTGCGGCGCACGAGCCTCGACGAGCTGCCGCAGTTCCTGAACGTGCTGTTCGGGCATATGTCGGTGGTCGGTCCGCGCCCGCACGCGATCGAGCACGACGATCTGTACAAGGATCTCGTCTACGGCTACATGTTCCGCTACCGCATCAAGCCCGGCATTACCGGCTGGGCGCAGGTGAACGGCTATCGCGGCGCGACGGAAAAGGTCGAGAAGATGCAAAGCCGCGTGAAGTTCGACCTCTTCTACATTCACAACTGGTCGTTCTGGTTCGACATCAAGATCGTCGCGATGACGATGTTCAAGGGATTCATCGGACGCAACGCGTATTGATCGCCGTAAAAACGCGAAAGGCCCGGCGATTTTCGGATCGCCGGGCCTTTCGCTTGGTGCGCGCGTGACTTACTTGTAGTCGATGCGCTCGACGCCGTTCTCCGTGCCGAGCAGACAGATATTCGCGCCGCGCGCCGCGAACAGACCGACCGTCACGACGCCCGGCCAGGCGTTGATCTGCGCTTCGAGCGCACGCGGATCGGTGATCGACAGACCCTTCACGTCGAGGATTTCGTTGCCGTTGTCCGTGATGAACGGCGAGCCGTCCTTCGTCACGCGCACGATCGGCACGCCGCCGAGCGCCGCGAGCTTGCGGCCGATCGCCGTGCGCGCCATCGGCACGACTTCGACGGGCAGCGGGAACGTGCCCATCACCGGGACGCGCTTGCTCGCGTCGGCGATGCACACGAACACGTCCGCCACCGACGCGACGATTTTCTCGCGCGTGAGCGCGCCGCCGCCGCCCTTGATCATCGCGCCGCTCGCGTCGATTTCATCGGCGCCGTCGACGTAAATGGAGAGCGTCTCGATGTCGTTCAGATCGAACACCTTGAAACCGTACGATTCGAGCCGCGCCGTGGTCGCGAGCGAACTCGACACCGCGCCGCGATAACGCGCCTTGGACTTCGCGATGGCGTCGATGAAGCAGTTCGCCGTCGATCCGGTGCCGACGCCGATGATCGCGCCTTCCGGCACGTTCGCGTTCACGTAGTCGGCGGCGGCCTGACCGACCAGTTGCTTGAGTTCGTCTTGAGTCATGGGAGCGGTGCTGCTGTATCGGTGAAAACTGAGATTTTATCGGAGCGCGGGCGACGGCCTCGCGGATCATGCCAACGCGTGCAGGAAGCCGAGCGGATCGTGCGTGCGCGCCACCGACGCGATGAACGCGAACACGACGATCGCCAGCACGCCATAAACGGCGCGCGCGCCCTTCGTGCGGCCGCGCTTGAGCGCGAACGTGCCGAGCACGATATAGACGACGAGCCCCGCGATTTTCGCGCCGAGCCACGCAGCGTTCGCCGAAAAGCCGATGATCGCGACCAGCGCGATGGCGCTCGCGAGCAAAAGCGTATCGACGATATGCGGCAGGATTTTCGTCGCGCGCGCGGCGAGGAGGCGCGAATTCGTCAGCATCCAGATCCAGCGCAGCACGAATCCGGCGATGGAAAGGCCGGCGCATGTCATGTGGATCGCGCGCAGTGTCGGAAACCAGTCGTTCATTGTGGGAAGTATTTATCGAGCAGGGCCTGGGCGATCGCGTCGCTTTCTGCATCCGCGTTGCCCGCGTAATCCGACGGGCGAAAGTGCATCTGAAACGCGCTGAAGACGCGGCGGGTTTTGGCGTCGAGCACGCCGTCGGTCGCGACTTCGTAGCCGTAGCGCTTCAGCTTTTCCTGCAGCGCGCGCACGTCCGATGGCGCCTTCGGATCGCGGCCCGCGAGATGCGTGGCAACAGCCGCGTCGTCGGGCCATGCGCCCACGCCGGCGTCGTATAGCGCATGCCACGGGAAAAGCGGACCCGGATCGATCTTGCGTTGCGGCGCGATGTCGCTATGGCCGACGACGCGCGTCGGCGGGATGTGGTAGCGCGCGACGATATCGCGGGAGAGCTTGATGAGCGCATCGACTTGCGCGGGCGGATACGGCTGCCATTTTCCATCGCTCAACGGGCCGATCGGACCGAGATTCACGTTCTCGATGCCGATAGACGACGCGTTCAGCTCCGTCGCGCCCTGCCACGAGCTCACGCCGGCGTGCCAGGCGCGCTTGTCTTCCGGCACCAGTTGATAGACGACCGGCTCGCCTTTCTCGATGCGCGGGGCGTCGGGGACGACGTAGTGCACGCTGACTTCGTCGCCGGTCAGGACGGCGAGCGATCCCGCTTCGTCGATCTCCGTGTAGTGCATCACGAGGAAACGAATGCGGGAATCGGCGTTCTTCGCGTGGTACTGCGTGTCGGCGATGTAGGTGGTGCGGTCTTGCATCGCGGTGCAGGCGGTGAGCAGGCATGCGGAGATTGCTGCGGCAAGACGAATCGCGCGTGTGGTGCTCGTCACGATTGCATTTCTCGAAGCGAATGCACGTGCATCCAGTGGGTGAGAAGCGCGTCGCGGCTCGGCTGGCTTTTGGGATCTTTCGGAAGCCGAAGCCTTTTGCCGGCTAGCGCGGCGTACTCGCTGCCCTTCAGTTCCGGCGAAATCGACACTTCATAGGTCGCAGGGTCAATCGTAATCAGCATGCGGTCGTAAAGCGTGTGCAAGTCCGCACGAAGTAAAAGGCCGTTTCGAACGTCGTTGGTTTCAGTGCCCATGTAGCCGCAGATATGCGCGGCTTCGAGAACCGCTTCGACCGCGCAGTCCGTGAGCGCGCAACGGCGCTCGTAGGCTTTGAGCAGTCCATTGCGAAACGCGGGTTGGCCTTGCCTTACGACGATGGAAACGAGTGTCTTCTTGCGGGCGTCTTCGATGCACGATGGATCGAATGCGCCGCTCGATTCTGCCCGCGCCCGGGCTTCGCATTCCGCTTGCGCGAACGTACTGCTTACTCGCTGCGAAGCGCCCGGATTCGCTCCCGGGCTCGAAACCTGGAATCCCAAGCTTTCGAGCCTGCGCGCGACCGTGAGCGCGCCGCCACTGAAATCTTTCGCACGCAACGGTCCGACGGCGGGAAACTGGTAGCCGCAAGCCGCGCCAGCGACGGCCTTCGAATCGTAGCGTCGCCCATTCAAGACGACAAAATAGTCTCGCGCTTCCCTGAAACCGTATTTATCCAAAAACGCGGATCGGCCGATCCGATCGAATTCTTCCAGCGCGGCATGAACCGCCGAAGGATCACTAAGTCGCTTCAAAGCCATGAATGACGTTGGACCCTGACCCTTACTTCTTCACCGCCCGCTGCCTCACCGCCTCAAACAAACAAACCCCCGACGCCACCGACACATTCAAACTCTCGACCGTCCCCGCCATCGGGATATTCATGATTTCGTCGCACGTCTCGCGGGTCAGGCGACGCATGCCCTCGCCCTCCGCACCGACGACGATCGCCACCGGGCCATCCAGCTTGGTCTCGTAAAGCGATGCCGTCGCCTCGCCCGCCGTGCCGATCACCCAGACGCCCGCCTCCTTGAGTTCGCGCAGCGCGCGCGCCAGATTCGTCACGGTGATATACGGCACGCTCTCCGCCGCGCCGCTCGCCACCTTCGCCGCCGTCGCGTTCAGGCCCGCCGAGCGATCGCGCGGCGCGATCACCGCATGCGCGCCGGCCGCATCCGCGACGCGCAGACACGCGCCGAGATTATGCGGATCGGTGACGCCGTCGAGCACCAGCAGCAAAGGCGTGCCCGAAATGCCATCGAGCAGTTCGGCCAGATTCTGCGCGAGCGGCAGATCGTGCGCGCGCGCCACCACGCCCTGATGCTGGACGTTGCCCGACAGCCCCCAGAGACGCGCTTCATCGGCCGCGATCAGCCGCACGCCCGCTTCCTTCGCGGTCCGCAGAAAGTCCTGCATGCGCCGATCCTTGCGCGTGGGGTCGTACAGCACCTCCTCGATCGACGATGCATCCGCGCGCAAACGTGCGGTCACTGCGTGAAATCCGTATAGAACCTTGAGACGTGACATGACTGATTCGAACCTTCGGTGAAAACTTGAAAAGCACGACGCGGTCCGAAGCACGAAGCATCGGACCGCGCGTATTCGATGGCGGCTGTATTGACGCGCCGCCCTAACGTTTCTTGCGCGCCGGCCGTCCCTGCGATGCCGACTTCGACGCCGCTCCGCGCTTCTTCGCCGCGCCGCCGCGCGGACTCGCCGCAAGCGACGCGCCCTTCTTCGTGCCGCCGCGCGCGCGCGTGCTCGGGGCGTCGTCGTCGCCGAACGGACGGATACGCGGTCCCGCGCCGATGCCGGCAGCCGCTGCATCGCTCGCACCGGTCGACGGACGCGGCGACGGCGGCTTCACCGGCGTATCGCGAACCAGCCGGAAATCGATCTTGCGCGCATCGAGATCGACGCGGCTCACCTGCACGCGCACGCGATCGGACATCCGGTAGCGAATGCCCGTGCGCTCGCCGCGCAGTTCGTTCTTGATCTCGTCGTACTGGAAATAGTCCGAGCCGAGCTCGGTCACATGCACGAGTCCTTCGATGAAGAGCGAATCCAGTTGCACGAAAATGCCGAACGACGTCACGCCGTTCACCATGCCGCCGTATTCCTCGCCGAGCTTGTCGCGCATGAAGTAGCACTTGAGCCACGCTTCGACGTCGCGCGAGGCTTCGTCGGCGCGACGCTCGTTCGACGAGCAATGCAGCCCGAGCTCTTCCCAGATCGCGACGCTGTTGCGAGCGCGGCCACGCGCGGAGTCGTCGGCCTTCTGCAGTTCGCGCGCGGCTTTCGTGAGGCCCGTGCTCAGGAAAACATCGTGACCGACGTCCGGCAGATACTTCTTGCCCTGCAAGATCGCGTAGATCGCGCGATGCGTGAGCAAGTCGGGATAGCGCCGGATCGGACTCGTGAAGTGCGCGTACGCCTCATAAGCCAGGCCGAAATGGCCGATGTTGTCCGGGCTATAGACAGCCTGCTGCATCGAACGTAGCACCATCGATTGCAGCATCTGCGCGTCGGGCCGGTCGCGAATCTGCGCGATGAGGGCGGCGTAATCGCTCGCGTGCGGCTTGTCGCCGCCGGTGAGCGTCAAGCCGACGCCGCGCAGGAACGCGCGCAGGTTTTCGAGCTTCTCTTCCGTCGGCCCCGCGTGCACGCGATACAAACCGGGATGCTTGTTGCGCTTCAGAAAGTCGGCCGCGCAGACGTTCGCGGCCAGCATGCATTCCTCGATCAGCCGATGCGCGTCGTTGCGATGACGCGGCACGATCTGCTCGATCTTGCCCTGCGAGTTCACGACGATATACGTCTCGGTCGTATCGAAGTCGATGGCGCCGCGCTTCTGGCGCGCGGCATGCAGCGACTTGTAGACGCCGTAGAGGTTCTGCAGCTGCGGCAGGATATCGGCGCGCTTCGCCGCTTCCGGACCCTTCGTGTTGGTGAGCACGGCCGCGACTTCGGTGTATGTCAGGCGCGCCGCCGAGTGCATCACGCCGGGATAAAACTGATACGCCTTGATCTCGCCGCGCGCGGTAATGACCATGTCGCACACGAGCACGCAGCGATCGACATCGGGGTTTAGCGAGCACAGGCCGTTCGACAGCTTCTCCGGCAGCATCGGAATCACGCGGCGCGGGAAATACACCGACGTGCTGCGATCGAGCGCATCGATATCGAGCGCTTCGTTCGGACGCACGTAATGCGATACGTCCGCGATCGCGACCAGCAGACGAAAACCCTGACCACGTCCCACGGCGACCGGCTCGCAATACACGGCGTCGTCGAAATCGCGCGCATCTTCGCCGTCGATGGTGACGAGCGGCACGTCGCGCAGATCGACGCGATGACGGATATCCGCCGCGCGCACTTCGTCGGGCAGCTTGGCGGCGGCGGCGAGCGCGGCGTCGCTGAATTCGTGCGGCACGCCGTACTTGCGCACCGCGATTTCGATTTCCATGCCGGGATCGTCGATATCGCCGATCACTTCGACCACGCGTCCGAGCGGCTGCGAATGGCGGCTCGGGAAATCCGTCAGATCGACGGACACGACCTGCCCGACCTTCGCCTTCTTCGGATTTTGCGTGATGAGGATGTCATGCCCGATGCGCTTGTCTTCGGGCACGAGAATCAGCGCGCCGTTCTCGTTGACGAGGCGCCCGATGACGCGCTTGTTGGCGCGATCCGTGACCTCGACGATGTGCCCTTCCGGCCGTCCGCGCCGGTCATAGCCGACGATGCGCGCGAGCACGCGATCGTTGTGCATGACCTTCTGCATTTCGCCATTGGGGAGGAAGAGATCGTCCTGGCCGTCATCGCGGATCAGAAAGCCGAAGCCGTCGCGATGCCCCTGCACGCGCCCCGCAACAAAATTCGACGGATGCGTGAGTTGATAGTGGCCGCGCTTGTCGAGGCGGATTTGCCCGTCGCGTTCCATGGCCGCCAGTCGCTTGAAAAATCCTTCGCGCTCCTGGCGCTTGATCGACAACGCTTCGGCGATGTCGTTCGCGGCATGCGGTGTCTCGCTCGTGCGCAGCACGCCGAGAATTTCTTCGCGGCTCGGAATCGGATACGGATATTTGCTCAAGGGCGTAGTCGTGTTTTTTCTCGTTGGACGGGACTTTTGCGGTGCTTTGCAACCAATAATGCGGTCATCGTTGCGGGTCATTCTAACACCCGTCTTTTAAGCGCCACGGGCGCGAGACGCCGACGCGGCGCGCTTCGCGGCTCGTGACGCGGCGCGCTTCGCGGCTCGTTACAGGCATCGCATGGAAACGCTTGACAGATGCGTCAGGCTCGCTATAATTGCGTTCTCTGCTGCTTAACACTCATTCGAACGATCAGTAAAGCGCAGCAGATTTGAAGTAACACGCACCCTTGCCCAGGTGGCGGAATTGGTAGACGCACTAGGTTCAGGTCCTAGCGGTGGCAACACCGTGGAGGTTCGAGTCCTCTCTTGGGCACCAAGGTCCCTCTTTCGCGAGACGCTCGTTCGAGCGCATCGCACGCAAAAACCCCGCGCATCGTCGCGGGGTTTTTGTTTTCCGCCTTCGTTTTCCGTTCGCAATTCCGTTTCCGATTCGGTCCGCGGATGTCGAATTGAAATCGAAACGAATCTGCGTTCGCCGATTCACCTTCGTGCGGACGCGGCGGCGCGCCAGTCCCCGCGGCGCTGGTTTTCTTCAGCCGCAAGTGCAGCAGCATCGATGCCCCGCTCCGCGCGCAAGCCGACGCGACGGACAACTGCGTTTCTCCGCCACCCGGCTCGCGTCCGACGCGCCTCGCTTATCGCGCTTCGTCGCCCCGAAAGGCAAGCATCCGCAGCAGCGAATTCGTGTTCTGCGGGCGCAATGCGACGAGGCCGTGCAGTTCCCTGCGATAGCGATAAGCCGTCGTCACCGACAAGTTGACCTCGCGCGAAACCTCGACGACCGGCGCGCCATCGTGCAGCAATGCCAGCGCCTGGAATTTCCTCTTGAAGTCGACGCGTCCTCGGACGCCGCCGCCCGGCGACGCCTCGACGACCCGAAACTCCTTGCGCAATTTCCTGGGCGCCGAGCAGTCCAGCGATATGGACCGATAGCTATAGCCGTCCGTGCCGTTGCTGAAGAGATAGAGCTTGCTGTCGAAAACGTAGCTCCGATCGATCGGAGCGGTCTCTCTGTACAGCGAGTTTATTTTTAGCTCGACTCGGTAAACACATTTATTTAGGAACACTTACTCTCCTGTTGCCGATTGTTAACGGCAGGTGATTGCTGCCTACAGGAGACGACTGTAGTTTGCGATCGTCGTGCGCGGGTCTGGAAACCCGATCACGGCATTCCTACGCGTCCTGGCTTCGCCTGAGCGGAGTCAGGACCGATACTCGCTCGCACCCCTCGACCAGGGCAATCGCGGTGCGAGTTCTCGATATTTTTAGCTCGTTTCACGGCCATCCCCACCAGATGTTTCCGAATTGGCGCTGCCGACGTTCCCACGAGCTAGACATCTCCGTTTCCCTCGAACGGCAGCGGGGGAATCAGTTGCAATCGGCTACCGCAATCGATGACGCCGACGGCAAAATGCCAGACAACGAGCAATAGATTCATCATCGCTTCGGACAGGCCGAGTTCGCGCCTGATAGCCTGAATCGGCACGTCCCGCTGCAGAAAAACGAAGGCCAGATACGTGGCAAGCAGTGTCGGCTCACCTCGACTATTCCGATACACGCCATCTCCCTTTCGCATGGTCGACTTCCGCACGTTATTGAGCAGTTCCAGATCCAGCGGCACACGCAGATAACTGACCTCGCCACTGCAACGGGCCAGCAAATACAGCACATCCCCCGTAAGCAGCATCCAGTCAGAAACACCGATGTCATCAGGAACGGCGCCCATGCTTAGCCTGACTAAGTGATCTCTCGTCTCCATTTCCAAATATGCTCCTATGGCCACCGTACGCGTGGCAGGTGGTCACACTAGAAGCCCTCCGATGTGACCTGCTGTGGCGCATCCCGCGAAGAACGACCCACAGCCCCTTTGACGCCCCGCGTACTGCGGGGTGTCAAGAATCCAATCGCTTTAATTTTGTTTAGTAAATCGAACTAATCATTCGATTTTGTCGGTGCTAATGCGAAACAAAAGCATAACGCCCGAATCTCGAATCCTTGAAGTGGACACATCCTAAAGAATGAGACTTCCGAATTAGAGTTCTAATCGGTCGTTATGCTCTTGTTTATTCTGTGGCATGGTGTGTGCTCCGAGTGTTGAAATACCGGAGATTCGTGATGCCTGCCCTGTATGTCATCGCTTTCCTCCTGCTCGCCGGCACGCTCGCCTTCCTGCAGGCGCCGGCGCTCGCATGGCTCACCGGGTTCGCGGTCTGGGTCGCCGCCGGCGCGCTGACCGGTTTGACGGTCCCGCTCGGCGCGACGCTGCTCGCGATCGTCTTCGTGCTTCCGGCGCTCGCGCTCACGCTGACACCGATGCGTCGCGCGCTCGTCAGCCGCCGTGTAATCGCCGTGTTTCGCAAGATCCTGCCGGAGATGTCGTCGACGGAGCGTGACGCCATCGAAGCCGGCACGGTCTGGTGGGACGCCGAGCTTTTCTCGGGCCGCCCGCGATGGGACCGCCTGCTCGCACACGGCATGCCGAAGCTCACGCAGGAAGAGCAAAGCTTCATCGACAACGAATGCGCGCGTCTGTGCGACCTGTCGAACGACTGGGATACGACCGCCATCTGGCAAGACTTGTCGCCAGAAGCGTGGGCTTACCTCAAGGAACAGGGCTTTCTGGGCATGATCATTCCGAAGCGCTATGGCGGAAAGGCTTTCTCCGCGTACGCGCACTCGCAGGTCATCATGAAGCTCGCGACGCATTCGTCGGCGGCGGCCGTATCGGTGATGGTGCCGAATTCGCTCGGTCCCGCCGAGCTGCTTCTGCACTACGGCACCGAGGAACAAAAAGATCACTATCTGCCGCGGCTCGCGCGCGGCGATGAAATTCCGTGCTTCGCGCTGACCAGCCCATACGCCGGATCGGATGCCGCGGCGATCCCGGATATCGGCATCGTGTGTCGCGGCGTGCATGAGGGCCGCGAGACGCTCGGATTTCGCGTCACGTGGGAAAAGCGCTACATCACGCTCGGTCCTATCGCGACCGTGCTCGGCCTCGCCTTTCGCGCGCTCGATCCCGATCACCTGCTCGGCGACGACGACGCGCCCGGCATCACCTGCGCGCTCATTCCGACGAACCATCCCGGCGTGAACATCGGACGGCGGCACTGGCCGCTCAACGCCGTGTTCCAGAACGGCCCGAACTGGGGTAAGGACGTGTTCATCCCGATGGACTGGGTCATCGGCGGACGCGCGCAAGTGGGTAACGGCTGGCGCATGCTGATGGAATGCCTCGCCGCCGGCCGCGCGATCTCGCTGCCTTCGTCGAACGTCGGCATGGCGAAGCTCGCGGTGCGCGGCACCGGCGCGTATGCCGCCGCGCGCCGTCAGTTCCGCACGCCGATCGGCCGCTTCGAAGGCATACAGGAAGCGCTCGGGCGCATGGGCGGCAATCTCTACGTGATGGACGCGGCGCGGCGTCTTTCCGCGCAGGCCGTCGATCTCGGCGAGAAGCCGTCCGTCATCTCGGCGATCGCGAAGTATCACATCACCGAACGCGCGCGCAAGGTCATCAACGACGGCATGGATGTCGTCGCGGGCAAGGGCATCTGCATGGGACCGTCGAATTTTCTGGCGCGGGCGTATCAGCAGATGCCGATCTCGATCACCGTCGAAGGCGCGAATATCCTGACGCGCTGTCTCATCATCTTCGGACAGGGCGCGATCCGGTGTCACCCCTACGTGCTGAAGGAAATGGCAGCGACGCGCGACAACGATCTGCGCGCGTTCGACGCCGCGTTCTTCGGACATGCGGCGTTTCTGGCATCGAACGCGATGCGCGCCTTCGTGTACGCATGCGGCGGCGGCGTGTTCGTCGCGAAGCCCGCGCGCGCCGATGCGCGTCTCGTGCCGTACTATCGTGCGGCCACGCGTCTGTCGAGCGCGTTCGCGTTGTTCGCCGATGTGTCGATGCTCACGCTCGGCGGCGAGCTGAAACGCCGCGAACGTCTTTCGGCGCGTCTCGGCGACATCCTCTCGCAGTTGTATCTGCTCTCCGCGACGCTCAAGCGTTTCGAGGACGATGGCCGCCCTGAAAGCGATCTGCCGCTCGTGCGCTGGGGCGCCGAAGACGCGCTTTATCAGGCGCGCGCCGCGTTCGAGGGCTTGCTCGCGAACTATCCGAACCGCGCGGCGGCGGCGTTTCTGCGCATCGTCGCGTTCCCGTTCGGCTTGCCGCACGCCCCTAGCGTCGATGCGCTCGGCAACGACGTCGCGATACTGATGCAAGCACCCGGCGACGCGCGCGAGCGCCTCGTCGCAGGCTCGCACGTTTCGGCGCTCGAAGACGATCCGATCGCGCGCGGCGAAAAGCTGCTCGCGCTCACGCCTGCCGTCGCGGCGCTAGAGGCGCGTCTGCGCGACGCCGTCAAGGCGGGCGCCGCCGCCCCGCTGCCGCAAAGCCCGCACGACATCGAAGCCTGGTCGCAGACGGCGGCGGCGCGCGGTCTCATCGACGAAAACGAACGCGCGCTGCTCGCCGAATGGGCCGCTCATGCGAAGGAAGCGGTGAAAGTCGATGATTTTTCCGCAGACTTCGGTATCCTCGAAGCATTGCAAAAGCGCAGCGCGGCGCTCGAGCGGCACTTGCCCGAAGCCATTGCCTGAAGCATTCAGGACCAAAGGCACCGCCCCGCGCGCCCGACGACCGATCGACAATCGATGAAAGACCGCTATCTCGACTTCGTCAATTCGCCCTTCGGCACGAGCATTGCACGCTCGCTCGGCCTTCCGCGTCCCGAGGTTTTGCGCCGCCATCGCGCGGATCAGGCCGAATTCGGCGGCATGGCCGCCATCGGCGCGGGGCCGTCGCCCGCGCTCTTCGACGATCTGATGGCCGTGCTGTCGGCGATCGGCATGACGGGCATCGCGCACGAAAGCGCGTCCGGCTGGCTGCCGGTCGCCGCGCGGCACGGCGCGATGAGCGGCCGCTTCGAGCCGCGCTCGCGCGACGCTTCCGCGACCGACCGCGTCGAGGCGCTGATTTTCGATGCGACCGGCATCGGCGAAAGCGCGCAACTCCATTCGCTCTACGCGTTCTTCCACGATGCGCTGCGTTCGCTCGCGAAGAACGGGCGCATCGTCGTGCTCGGGCGTCCGCCCGCCACGCGCTCGAGCGTCCGCGCCGCGACCGCGCAGCATGCGCTCGAAGGCATGGTCCGCTCGCTCGGCAAGGAAGCGCGCAACGGCATTACGTCGAATCTGCTGCGCGCAGCCGATGGCGCGGATGTCGAGTCGGCGCTGCGCTTTTTCCTTTCGCCACGCTCGGCTTATGTCTCGGGCCAAGTCGTGACCATCGATGCGCCCGCCGACGCGCCGCCAAGCTGGGCCAAGCCGCTCGCCGGCAAACGCGCGCTCGTGACGGGCGCGGCGCGCGGCATCGGCGCGTCGATCGCGGCGGTGCTGGCCGAGCACGGCGCGATCGTCACCGGGCTCGATATCGACGCCGCCCGCGATGCGCTCGATCAGACCATGCTCGCGATCGAAGACGCGTCGCCGGCATCGGGCGCGCACGCGGCGCTCGTCGCGGATATCGCCGCGCCCGAAGCGCCCGCCGAAATCGCGGCGGCGCTGGCTGCGTCGGGCGGCATCGATATCGTCGTGCATAACGCGGGCATCACGCGCGACAAGACCATCGCGCGCATGACCGCCGACATGTGGGACAGCGTCATCGACATCAATCTGCTCGCGCAGGAACGCATCGACGACGTGCTGCTCGCGCAGAACGTGTTGCGCGCGGGCGGGCGCATCGTCGCGGTGTCGTCGATCAGCGGCATCACGGGCAATCGCGGGCAGACCAATTACGCGACGTCGAAAGCCGGCGTGATCGGCCGCGTGCACGCGATGGCGCCGTTGCTGCGCGAGCGCGGCATCACGATCAACGCGGTCGCGCCGGGCTTCATCGAAACGCATATGACCGCGCGTATGCCCTTCGGCGTGCGCGAGGCCGGCAGACGCCTCAATTCGATGGGACAAGGCGGCTTGCCCGTCGATGTCGCCGAGACCGTCGCGTGGCTCGCGAGTCCGGGCAGCGCGGGCATCACGGGCAACGTGGTGCGCGTGTGCGGCCAGAGCCTGATCGGCGCGTGAGGAGGCAGAACGCGATGCACGCACCGACCATGCCGCGCGCCCGCACCGTCGTCGTCGAAACGCTGCCGCCGCCCGCGAAGCTCTACGGCCGCGCGCTGCCCGCGCTTTTCCGGCGCGCGCGTGCGCCGGAGCTGCCCGCGTTGCGGCTCGTGCGCCCGAATGTGAGGATCGACGCCGAACAGGTCGGCCGATACGCGCGCGTGTGCGGCTTCATTCCCGAGCACGGCGTGCCGCTCACGTTTCCGCACGTTCTCGCTTTTCCCTTGCATCTGATGATGCTCACCGATCCGTCGTTTCCATGGTCCGCGCTCGGCGTCGTGCATCTGTCGAACAGCGTGCGGCTGCGGCGTCCGCTCGCGGCCGGTCAGGCGTTGCGCATCGAAGTGGAATGCGGGCCGCTCGTGCCGCATCAGAAGGGCCAGGCGTTCACGCTGCATACGCGCATCTATCGGCGCGGCGAGGCGGTGTGGGACGGCGACAGCGTGTATCTGAAGCGCGGCGCGCGCAGCGAGCGCGCGGCGCCGTCGATCGAGATCGCCGATGCCGCCGACGTACGCGTGCCGCTGCTCGCGCGCGAAGCGCGCTGGCAGCTTCCGCCGCAACTCGGACGCGACTACGCGAAGGCGTCGGGCGACTTCAATCCGATCCATCTGCACATGCTGAGCGCGAAAGCGTTCGGTTTTCCACGCGCCATCGCGCATGGCATGTGGACGCTCGCGCGCACGCTCGCCGCGTTGCATCCGGTCAAGGCGCTGGCTTCCGGTTACGCCCACGGCGATTTCAAGACGCCGCTATACATTCCCGGCGATGCGACGCTTTGGACCGCCGCGCGCTCGCCCGTCGCGCGCGATTTCGAAGTGCGCGATCTCGCCGGCGACCGGCCGCATCTGCGTGGCCATTTCGAATGGGAGCTGCCATGAGCGAAGGGCGTCGTGTCGCGGTAATCGGCAGCAATCGCATTCCGTTCGCGCGCTCGAACACGGCGTACGCGAGCGCGTCGAATCAGGACATGCTGAGCTTCACGCTGCAAGGACTCGTCGATCGCTTCGACCTGCACGGCATGCGCCTCGGCGAAGTGGCGGCGGGCGCGGTCGTCAAGCATTCGCGCGATTTCAATCTGACGCGCGAAGCCGCATTGTCGACGACGCTCGCGAAGGAAACGCCCGCCTACGACGTGCAGCAAGCCTGCGGCACCGGCCTTGAAACGGCGATTCTGGTCGCGAACAAGATCGCGCTCGGACAGATCGACGTGGGCATCGCGGGCGGCGTCGATACGGCGTCGGACGCGCCCATCGCGGTGAACGAGCGCATGCGCAGAATCCTGCTCGAAGCGAATCGCTCGCGCTCGGCGGGACAGCGCGTGGGCGCGCTCGCTAAACTGCGGCCCGGCATGTTCTTCAGGCCGCTCCTGCCGCGCAATGCGGAACCGCGCACGGGCCTTTCGATGGGCGAGCACTGCGAACTGATGGCCAAGCGCTGGAAGATTTCGCGCGAGGCGCAGGATGCGCTCGCGCAGGAGAGTCATCGCAAGCTCGCGGCGGCGTACGGGCGCGGCTTTTTCAACGATCTGATGACGCCGTACAAAGGCCTCGCGCGCGACAACACGCTGCGGCCCGACGTATCGCTCGATCAGTTGTCGGCGCTCAAGCCCGTCTTCGATCGCGACGCGGGCACGCTCACCGCGGGCAACTCGACGCCGCTCACCGACGGCGCATCGGCGGTGCTGCTCGCGTCCGAGCAATGGGCCGCCGAGCGTGGCTTGCCGGTGCAGGCGTTCTTGACGTTTTCCGCGACCGCCGCCGTCGATTTCTTCGACAAGCGCGAAGGCCTCCTGATGGCGCCCGTCTACGCGGTCCCGCCGATGCTCGCGCGCGCCGGAATCGCATTGCAGGACTTCGATTTCTACGAGATCCACGAAGCATTCGCGGCGCAGGTGCTGTGCACGCTCGCCGCGTGGGAAGACGACGAATACTGCCGCACCGCGCTCGGACTCGACGCGCCGCCCGGTTCGATCGACCGCGCGCGTCTGAACCTGAACGGCAGCTCGCTCGCGACGGGGCATCCGTTCGCGGCGACGGGCGGGCGCATTATCGGCACGCTGGCGAAGATGCTCGCGAACGCGCCCGCGCGCAGCGACGGCAAGCCGTTGCGCGGACTGATCTCGATCTGCGCGGCGGGCGGACAAGGCGTCGTCGCGATACTGGAGCGGTAGCCGGAAATATCGGCCAAAAAAATACAAGCCGACGGAGACACCACATGAGCCCGGGACAGGCAGCGCCGCGCGGGACTTCCGAGCCGCACGCGACAGACGGCATCTGGTATGCGTCGTATCCGCCGGATGTCGCGCATGAGATCGATCCTTCGCGCTATCGCTCGCTCGCGCATTTCTTCGACGAATGCGTCGCGCGTTTTGCCGATCATGTCGCGTTCGTGAGCCTCGGCTCGGAACTGAAGTTCGCGACGCTCGGCGAGAAGGCGCATACGTTCGCGGCGTATCTGCAGGGCATCGGCGTGAAGCCCGGCGATCGCGTCGCGCTGATGATGCCGAACACGCTCGTCTATCCGGTGACGCTCTTCGGCACGCTGCTCGCGGGCGCGATCGTCGTCAACGTGAATCCGCTCTATACGGTGCGCGAGCTCGGCCTTCAGTTGAAGGACAGCGGCGCGCAGACGATCGTCGTATTCGAGAACTTCGCCAAGACCGTGCAGGACGCGCGGCCGGGATCGCGCGTAAGGAACATCGTCGTGACCGGGCTCGGCGATCTGCTCGGCGGCGGTCTCAACGTGAAAGGCCGCGCGATCGATCTGATCCTGCGCTATGTGAAAAAGCAGGTGCCCGCCTACGCGCTGCCCGATGCCGTGCGCCTGCCGCAAGCGCTCGCGCTCGGCGCGCGGCGCAAGTTCGAGCCGGTGCGCGTCGGTCACGGCGATATCGCGTTCATTCAGTACACCGGCGGCACCACAGGCATCGCCAAGGGCGCGATGCTCACGCATCGCAACGTGATCGCCAATCTGATGCAGGCGCTTGCATGGGCGGGCGCGCGGCTCGTCGAGGGCGAAGAGACCGTCGTCACGCCGTTGCCGCTGTATCACATCTATTCGCTCACGGTGAATGCGCTCGCGTTTCTTGCGATCGGCGCGCGCAACGTGCTGATCGTCAATCCGCGCGATATCGGCAGCCTCGTGCGCGCGCTGCGTCACGAGAACTTCACGGCGATCACCGCGCTCAACACGCTTTACAGCGCGCTGATGGACAACGAAGCCTTCCGTCAGCGCGACTTCTCGTCGCTCAAGCTCGCGATGGCGGGCGGCATGGCGACCCAGCGGGTGATCGCCGAGCGCTTCAGGGCGCTGACGGGCAAAACGCTCGTCGAAGGTTACGGCCTGACCGAGTGTTCGCCGCTCGTCGCCGCGACGCCGCTCGATACGCACGGCGACAGCGCTTTCGATGGAACCATCGGCGTGCCGGTGCCGTCCACGCTCGTGCGCCTGCGCCGCGAAGATGGCGCGTGGGCGAACGTCGGCGAACCGGGCGAGCTTTGCGTCCAGGGTCCGCAAGTGATGAAGGGCTACTGGAACCGTCCGGAAGACACGGCGAAAGCCATCGACGCGAACGGCTGGCTCGCGACCGGGGACATCGGCGTGATGGATGCGCGCGGCATCATCCGGCTCATCGACCGCAAGAAGGACATGATGATCGTGTCGGGCTTCAACGTGTATCCGAACGAAATCGAGGACGTGCTCGCGGCGCATCCGAAAGTGCGCGCGGTCGCGGCCGTCGGCGTGCCCGATCCGGTGACGGGCGAGCGCGTGAAGGCATTCGTCGTGCGTCGCGACGACACGCTCACGGTGGAAGAACTGCTGAAGTTCGCGCGTTTACACCTGACCGGCTACAAGGTGCCTGCTTATGTCGAGTTCCGCGACGCGCTGCCGCTCACGCCGATCGGCAAGGTGCTCAGGCGCGAACTGCGCGACGCCGGATCCACATCGCAGGGCTAGCCCTCACGGAGATACCCATGCCGCGCTCGGCTTCCGGCTTCCGGTTCGCTTGTGCGAGCCTGTTGTGTCTCGCGCTCGCGTCTTTCGCGGCACGCGCCGATCCATCCGATGACGTTGCGCGCATCGGCGATCTCGGCGTCGAGCAGCAGGTGCAATGGCTGTCGCGATCGGCGGGAAGCGGCGCGCTCGCCAGTCTCGACGATGCGCAACTCGTCGCCCTCTTCCGCTCGCTCGACGCGCGCACGCTGCCGCGCTATCTGCAAGACGGCTTACGCGATTTCGATTCGTGCGAGTTCACGATGCGCCGCCGCGAGCGCATCAAAGGCAAATGGCCGAAGCGCGCGGATCACATGCTCGTGCGCGTCACGCGCGAGCCGCTGCGCATCTATGCGAAATGGCTGCCGGATGGCGGGCACGCGGGCCAGGAAGTCATCTACGACGATTCGAAGCGTCCCGATCAGCTTTACGGTCATCTCGGCGGCTTTCTGGGCGTCGTGCCGATGTGGGCATCGGTGAACGGCGCGCTCGCCCGCGCGCAGTCGAATCATTCGATCCGCGAGCTCGGCATCGACGCGATCACGCAACGCTTCATCGACGAAGGGCGCAAGTTCGCCGAAGCGGGCATCACGAAACCGACGAACATCGAAGTGAAGAACGTCGACGGACTGCGCGTGATCGCGCTTACGTATGAAACGGTCGAAGGCCAACCCACCTTCTATGCGAAAAAGGAAGTGCTCGGACTCGACCTCGAACGGCCGGTTTTCCGTACGCTGGAGTCGTACGACAACGACGGCGAGATTTTCGAAAGCGTCGTGTTCGAGCGCATCGAGACGAAACCCTTCGACGACCTGACGTTCGACCCGAAAAATCCCGACTATCGCTTCTGATTTCCTTCTGATTTGAAGCGCGCGCTGACTTCGTGACATCCCGTGTAACAACTCGTCGCACCGCGCGGCGCGCGTTTTAAGTTTCGCCTAAGAGTCGGCCGATAACCTGCCCGCACTCCATCGACATCAAGGTCCGCGCGAAGCGTCAAGCCGAAAGCGCCGCACATCGTCATGCAAACCTGAGGACATCGTTCATGAACCTCCGCCGTCCGGCTTCCGCACCCGTGCGAGCCATCAAAAAGCTTCTGAGCCATCACGAAATCGCCACGCTGCTCCTGCTGATGCACGCGCCGATCGATGTGATGGCCGCCACGCCCGATGTCGCCTCGCTGCAGGAATACGGCTATGTCGAGATCGTGTCGCCGGACGCCGGCACCCCGAAAGTGCGCCTGACCGAAGACGGCAACGCCGTGCTGCGCGGGCTCGGCGTCAAGTAAGGCTTCATTTCGATACGGGCCGCGGACGCCCGGGAACGCGAACTCTGTAATAATCGGTCGATACTTTTTCATCACCGACCAAGGAGTGATTCGCGATGTCCGCCCTCTCACCCATCGTGCAGCGTGTGCTCATCACCAACGACGACGGCATCGACGCGCCCGGCCTCGCCGTGCTCGAAGCGGTCGCCGCCGAACTCGCGCACGAAGTTTGGGTCATCGCGCCCGAGCACGATCAGAGCGGCACTTCGCATTCCATCAGCCTGCATTCGCCGCTGCGCATCTCGCGTCAGGGCGAACGGCGCTTCGGCGTACAGGGCACGCCAGGCGACTGCGTCGTGATGGGCGTGCGCCACATCATGAAAGACGCGCCGCCCACACTTGTCCTGTCCGGCATCAACCGCGGGGCGAATCTCGGCGTCGAAACGATGTTCTCCGGCACCGTCGGCGCGGCGATGACGGGCCTCTTGCTCGGCTTGCCGTCGATCGCGCTCAGTCAGGCTTTCACGGACCGCGAGAACGTGCGCTGGGACACGGCGCGCGCGCTGGCGCCGGGCGTGATCCGCCAATTGCTCTCGATTTCCCACGAGGCGCCGACGTGCCTGAACGTCAACTTCCCCGATTGCGACGCGTCTGCCGCGGGTCCGCTCACCGTGACGCGGCAAGGCATCGGGCTCGTGGAAGGCATCGACGTGTTGCCGCTCGTCGATCCGCGCGGCATCGACTATCACTGGCTGCGCTTTCAGCGTGGCCCGCGCCCGAATTCGCCCGATAGCGAAACGGCGGTGGTGGCGGCAGGCAGCGTGTCGGTCACGCCGCTCCATTTCGATCGCACCGACGAGCGCACGTTCGCCACGCTCGAAGCGGGTCTTAAACGCGCCGTCTGAGTTTTCGGTCCGCGCGCGTCTAGAACGATTCTTCTCAGACGGGAACGGTCGCTTTCTCGTATGCTCGGCCGTTCACGACAAGGAGACGACATGACCCGTTTCATCGGCTCGCGCGGTGCACGCGTGACGCTCGGCGCGCTGTGCGCCACTTTCGCCGCGAGCGTTTTCGCGCAGGCGACGCCCGTCGGCACCTGGCAGACCATCGACGATCAGACCGGCAAAGCGAAAGCGATCATCCAGATCGCCGACGACGGCAACGGGCAGTTGTCGGGCAAGGTCGTGCGTGGCATCGGCGAATTCGATCATCCGGCACGGCGCTGCACGGCCTGCACGGACGAACGCAAGGATCAGTTGATCAAGGGCATGACGATCATCACCGGCATGCGTCAGGACGGCGACGAGTGGGAAGGCGGCCAGATTCTCGACCCGGACAGCGGCAAGCTCTACAAGTGCAAGATGAAACTAGAAGACGGTGGCAAGAAGCTCGTCGTGCGCGGGTATATCGGCGTTTCGCTGCTGGGGCGCTCGCAAACCTGGGTGCGCCAGCAATAGCTTTATATAAAGACAAAGCCGGTCGAAGACGTCGATCTTCGACCGGCTTTGCTCATCTCGCGAGCACGCTTCGAGCAATCATGCGGCGTGACGATGTTGCGCATCTTCCGCTTGTGCTTCGGCGGGCAGGTTCGGCTCTTCCGGCTTGAATTCCCCCGGCACACGCATGCGCGATGTCATCAACGCATAGAGCGATTCGCCGGCCGGCCCGAACAACTGCGTCATGACGCGCAGCAGGACGCCCGATTCGTGCCACGCCTTGAAACGCCGATGGCACGTCTGATACGACGGATATTTGCGCGGCAGCGTGGACCACGACGCGCCGCTGTACATGACCCAGAGCACACCGTTGAGCACGGCGCGGGTATTAGCGAGCAGTCCAGTCAATGTCTCATTTTTCCCTTCGGGGACAACGCGGGGACACTACCGGGACACTGACACATGCCGACCATCACGCACCGACCAACGAACGCTGAATCGAAACGCTGGCAAGCCAAGATTCGTCGGAAGGGATTCCCTTCACAAACACAATCATTCGCTACCAAGGCGGACGCTGAAGCGTGGGCGCGCAAGATTGAAGCTGAATACGACAAGGGACACACCATCGACCAGCGTGACGCTAGGGAACTGATCCTTGGCGATGCTTTGCGCCGTTATCTCAGAGAAGTAACTCCACTTCACAAGGGCGCTGCGACGGAGAGTTACCGTATCAAGCAGCTTTTGAAGCATCCAATCTGCCAATACTCATTGGCAAACCTGACCCGAACTGCCGTCACCGCTTACCGTGATCATCGCGTTAAATCTGTTTCCGGTTCGACAGCCCGAAAGGAAATGCAAATCATGGCGCTGGTCGTTGACCACGCGTGCCGCGATTGGGGCGTTTATCTTGCAGAAAATCCGCTGCGCAAAGTACGACTGCCGAAGGAGAATAAATCGCGTGAACGACGCTTGAATCCCGGCGAAGAAAGCCGCTTGCTAATCGAGTGCCAAGCCGCACGCGCACCATACCTGTTGCACGCAGTAATCGTCGCAATCGAAACCGGTATGCGTCAAAGTGAAATGCTTGGATTAACGTGGGAACGCATTGACTTCAACAAACGAGTTGCCAGACTACCGGAAACAAAGAACGGCGAAGGACGCGCTGTTCCATTAACCCATCGTGCGTGCGCTGCGCTACAAGCTATGCGAAACGTCCGTCTCTACGCATGGACCCAACACTGTACCGAAGGACCGTTCTCTTGGGTTGACGCAACCGTGATTCGGCACGCCTTCATGCGTGCGCGAGATAAAGCGGGAATGCGTGATCTTCGATTTCATGATCTTCGGCATGAAGCGACATCACGACTGTTCGAGAAAGGATTGAACACTATGGAAGTAGCATCAATTACTGGACACAAGACGCTTTCGATGTTGCGGAGATATTCGCACCTGTCGATGGACCACCTACTGGCAAAGCTGGACTAGTCTCATTAGTCGAAACAAAAAAGCCACATTCCATGCGAATGTGGCCTTTTTTTCAAAAGCCTCCACCTGTAGACTCCACCGGTCCGATAACAAGTGGCGGCCCTTCATATTCCGGCACACTAATTCTTTGACAACCGTCTTCGATTAGTCTAATAAAATCTCGCGTGTCGGAGAAATAGTTCTTAAATGCCAACCTAACTTCATCGCTTGAATCGGCGCGCACAAGAACAATGTCACGGTCAGGCATTTGCTTTTCCAAGTCAAACAAGGCACGCAACGCTTCTGTCGCATCCCGGAAAGTCTTGACTTCCAGCGACCCCGATTCTGAAAAGATTAGAATCGAATTCTTATCACCAGAAATCTCACCATGTGCCTGATGCAGACCGCGAAGCATTTGAAGTAGACTAATTTCCTTATCAAGAGTCAAGAATTCTTCTACGACTTCTCGATCAGTCTTTTCTGGAAACGGTCCTTTTAGCCCTTCATGGGCGCGCGCTAAAATTTCGCTCGCAAGACACATAGCGTGTTCATACCTCTTATCGCCCTGCTGAAATTTTGGTTGACTTTCCGTCACGAACCCAATTACCTCTACCGCTGTCGCCCACGCATGTTGCACCAGCGTTCGATACTGAATCTCGATGTAAAGACCGCTAAGATGACCGTATTTCAGTGAATCGACGTTGTATTCATAAACATCATGTATGCCTCGATAACCGGTCGCCTTTGGATGATGAATGTAGTTATATTTGTCTGGATCATTACGCAGCTTGTGATTGAATCTCGCCTCATGAAAGCCCCTGCGAAACTCATGGAGTTCATCGAGACTCCGGAAAATCACCCGGCAACCCGCAACATCGTCCATCCGGCCTAACTGCATCCCTTGCAGACGCTTTAGCTTGCCGAAGATCGTATTTTTTCGCTTATGACGCTGCGCGACCGTGATATTCGTGCCTCTTGTGCGCTTCCGCAGCGCCGCTTGGAAAGTGTTCAGCACATGACGATGCCCTGCTCGCCATTCCTCAATGACGCCAAGATCGTCGCCGGTCGCAGCGTCGTTGCGAACGTTGTTGCCTGCGGCATTTACTCGCTTCCGCGACCCACCGGGAAACCTTGCGATGTCGTTCATTAAAATATCGCTCTTAGCGCACAAAAACGCTAATCATACATCGAATGTGAGTGTAAAGCTGGACCGTCAGGTGCTTCACGAAGCCCCGCTGTTATTAAATAGTGACCTTGGAAGTCGTTTAACAAGTAAAAACAAGACAGCTATTTGCGCGCAAAAGCGCATCGCGAAGCGACAAACTAGTTGTCAATGAAGACCAATAGTGAAAAATCGGTCACTAAATGTCCGCTGCGCGGATGTGCTTCGCACAAGAACTGCTTTGTTCTTGACTAGTAAAACAACTAGTAATTAGACAGTAGAAACAGTGACCACAGCATCTGGCACACCATTTTAGTATTATATCATACCTTCAGACTTTTGTCTATCCTCAACCACATCTTTTCCTTGCTGTCCATTCACTCCTTCATTTCCGTCTCTTTACGCAACATCGCCCGCACTACAGGCGAGTTGAATACCCAAGAACGAAAACGGGACGCAGACAGTTCAGCCTGTGTCCCGGCACCGCCCTTCAATATCGATCACGTCATCCCGCGTGCTCGTTGTTCAGACCGGGCGCAAACCCGATCAATCCGAACATCGCTTGGAACTGGTACTGACAGGCGCAGCATTCGAACTCTTGGAACACCATCCGGGCACCAATCGCACAGGCACCCATCGTCACATTGGCTGAATCACAAGCTGGACACTGGACAACACCTTCGGTAACGGTACGCCGTTGCCATTCTTCCGATCTCAACATATGAACCCCTTCCGGCCACGAGCCGCTTGTGACTGTATCAGACCGTCAGACCGTGCTTCTTGATGACTTCCTTCAACGCAAGGTTCTCTTGGTGAAGTGCTGCCAGATGACGGTTGTACTGTTCCTGTAGGTCCAACAGGTTCGCATTCGTCTCGATCACCAGCCGGTCACGATCCGCTTCCATGAAGGCCGTCCGTTCCACTGCTTGCTTAAACACCTGTTCGTTGTTCCCCTTCGCTTTCTGAAGGACCAAGGCGACAAAGCCGCACATCACCGCGAACATAACCAAGAAAGAAGCTGTTCCCATCTCTACCCCCGATTTTGATTGATTCACTCTGAACGGTCGTTCAGGCTTTGGAACCGCTGGCTACTTTGATCAGGACTCCATAAATAGAAGTATACGGTCAGCGTAAACACGAAGTCAAAGAAATCAATGAAAAATCCAAGAATCGAGATTGCCAATCTCACACACAAGATCAAAAAGACCACCGACGAAGACGGCAGAACCGTCTTGAAAGCGTTCGCCAACTACGTTGGACCATGTGAACCGTTCAACGTCTGTGTGACGACCAACAGTGACCATGACGGCCTTGCCGTGACGCTCTGTTTATCCAGTTTCGAGACATTCGAACAGGCTGCTGCGGCCCTGTTACGAGTCGTTTCCGACCTTCCAGCCGATGAACAGAAGGCGGCGCATGAATCCATCATCAACCAGCGCACGGAAGCGGAAGCCGTCGAATCCCGTATCAAACATCAGGACCGATGGGTCGTGAGAAAGCTAGAACTTCAAGCGCAACGAGACGAGAAGCGAAGGCTTGGCTATGTGGACTGAAATCTCAAATTTCTAAGAATACTAAATATTCAGACAGCAACAGAAACTTCAACTTACAAGGAAACACCATGAACGACTTCGATGCATACAGTGAATTTCTCGCGACGATTTTCGACGGCGCGAACTTGACCGATCTTCAACGCTTGGACCATCAAGCAGACAGCACCATTGCTGGCATCCGATTCATCAACGAATCACTGTTCGACCCGTCCGAGTATCAGCCCGGATCGATGGACGACCTGATCGCTTCGATGAACAACTATCCGTTTGAATAACCCTCACAAGTAAAAGAACATGCGAATCACCACCACAACAAACTACGTTCGTGTTCCGGCTGTCATCTCTGCCGGTGACATCATCAACGCACGCTTCCGCAATGGCCGAAGCAGGTACACGAATAGTCTTGCCGTACCGAAGCAAGGCTTCAAGCACTGGCAAGACACCGACTTCGGACGCGCCATCATCGAGTTCGCAGAAACGAACGATGTTGACGTATTCGACCCACAGACGATCTTCCCGGTGAAGGACGGTGATGAAACGAACGAAGCGTTCGGCTTCAATCCGCTGCACGAAGGCGCATGGGTCATCAGTTGTTCTTCCCTGTCGGCACCGCGAATCTTCCGTGACGACAAGCTGTTCTCCGTGGAAAGCCTTCCGAATGGAATTCCGCTTCTCGCATCGCTTCAGTTGAGTACGGACGACAGCGCATCGCGCGTCTACGCACGCTTGACCAGCGTCAACATCAAAAGCGTTGAACTGCAATGACCACTTCCAAGGATCGCGCAACGTTCGAAGACGGTCGCATTGCAGAAGAACAACTTGAAGTCCTGAATCCCCTGTTCGCTGAATTTCGTCAACGCGCAATTGATGCGTGGATTGCCGCACAAACGGCGGAAGAACGTGAACGTCAATGGGCGTATGTGACTGCACTGGAATCGGTGAAGCATCACTTCACTTCCCGCGTTCAGTCGGCACGAATCGCAGCAGCATTTCCGAAGGTGGACAACGATGGCGAGTGAGACACAAAAAGAAGCAACGACAAAGGCTCGACCCCAAAAGGTCAGCAAGGCATCGGCACCGGCTACGCCCGAACCGGTCGATCTGAACACACTTCATCGTGACATCGAAGACCGAAGCCACGCCATCTACAAAGAGCGGAATCTGTACGTCATTGCAGCCTTCCACCCCGATGTTGAAGAACACGTACACCCGACGATTTTTGCGGGCGTGACCGTTCTTCCCGGTGGTCAACGTGAACTTATGCTGTCGAACGGTGAACGGGTCGTCTTCGATCAGGTGCAATGATGGCCGGGAAGTACATCGATAACGGTCCAGACCTTCCGGCAGCAAAGAACAAGCTAATTCGATGTGACGGATACATTGAAATGGTCCTGAACGGCGGTGCTGGCGGTTCGATCAAGCTGGACGAAGGTTCACTGAACAAGGTAGTCGATTCATCTTGGTCTGTCGCTAACGGGAAGGGCAACAATTACGTCAGTGCGACCATCGATGGTCAACGCGTTGCGATGCACCGCTTGCTGCTTGATGTCGTGAACAACGACATGAAACTTGAATTCGTTAACGGTGATCGCTTCGACCTGCGATTGCGAAACGTTCAATCGAAGTCGCTTGGCAACATTCAGCGTTCCGCAGAGCAAGCGCAAGCTGAGATTGCGACCAAGCTAAAGAAGGCTGCTGGCGTACTCAAGGAAACGGAAGTACGTGCCGAACTGAAGCAAGCAGCGATGTCGCAGACGATGAACATGCTTGCAGTTCTTGTTGGCATCGCAGAGAACCCAGACGCACGCACCAGCGACCGCATCACAGCCGCCAATTCAGTCTTGAACCGTGCCGTTGGACTTGCCGGTGAAGAAGACCCGATCACAGGTGCGGCACTTCCACGAATCCACATCAGCTTCGCGGAACAGCCGGTGATGAAGACCATCGGTTCAGATGGTCCCGATTCGAGCACGCTAAATATTTCAGAGACGCCGAAGTTGATTCCAACATTTGGCAGCTAATCCGGCACCAAGACCGGAAAGCCTCACCATCAAAATCCCTAAAACTAAAAAAGCACCATGAAAGTACAGAACACATACGAGCATCAACAAGACGGCACCACGACACTTAGTATAACGAAGGTTGACGGATCGATTTACCACTGCTTTATAGATACGGCCGATTTCGAACGGGTGTCGAAACACGTATGGACCGTTTCATCAACCGGCTATGCAACTCGCGGCTTTCGAGAGAACGGCAAGTTTGGCCGGATCAATATGCACCGGTTCCTTATGACTGACGTTCCCGATGGCCGCGTGGTCGATCACATCGATACCGACCGCTTAAACAATCGCCGGTCAAACCTCCGCATTGCAACCCTTTCCGAGAATCAACACAACCGCCGACTGAACTCAAACAAGACGGTCCCTGTGAAGGGAGTCTGTACCTCTGAGTCACGAAAAAATCGCAACGTACACGCGCGCATCGAATGCAAGGGTGTCGTTCGGCAACGGTCTTGGTCCGTTTCCAAATACGGTGAAGACCAAGCTGTAGAACTAGCAACGGCTTGGATACAGATACAACGAGAACAGCTTCATGCCGATTTCGCACGACACCACTAATCAGGAATCCAAGACCGTCACATTTCCACCGTTTGCCAAAGTTCTTTTTCGTCGCGATGTCCGATACATCAGCCTTCGGGGTGGGCGTGGCGCGGCAAAATCCGTCAGTATCGCCAAAGCCCTTCTGATTCAAGCTGCGCAAGAACCGCTGCGAATTTTGTGCGGTCGCGAAATCATGGCGTCGCTGAAGGATTCGGTCTATGCACAGTTGCAAGACGAAATTCAGACGCTTGGACTGTCATCGTTCTATTCATCAACGCAGAACGAAATACGTGGTGCAAATGGATCGGTCTTCCTGTTTGCCGGATTTGGCGACAAGTCCGCTGACAGTATCAAGTCATTTGCGAACGTCGATGCAGTATGGGCGGAAGAAAGTCAGTCAATATCAGAAAAGACGTGGCAAGCCCTGATTCCGACGATTCGGAAGCCGGGTTCAAGGTTCTTCCTCAGTTGGAATCCACGACTTGAAAGCGACGCGACATGGATTCGATTCGTCGAAAACATGCCCCCCGACTGCTTGGATGTAGTCGTGAATTATTACGACAATCCGTGGTTCCCGAAAGAACTTGAAGCTGTTCGTCTTCACGATGAAGGCACGCTTCCACCACAAGTCTACCGAAACATTTGGCTTGGTGAAGTGATGTCGTCACTCGAAGGTTCAGTGTATGAACACGAAATCGCTTCCCTATTCAACGAGAAACGCGCACGACCGCTGACCATCGACAGCAACCTGTCACTTCATGCCGTGTTTGACCTTGGCATCGCAGATGACACGTCGATTCTGATGGTTCAAGTGTCCGGTGAAGAAGTTCGAATCGTTGACTTCATCGAAGGGAACCGGCTGAAGATTTCCGACTATTCGGACCAGTTGAAGGCCAAAGGTTTCGAGAAAGCAACGATCTGGCTTCCACACGATGCACGCGCGAAGTCCCTTCAAACCGGTCTTTCGATGGAAGAAAAGTTCCGCGAATTGGGCTGGTCGAAGGTCGAAATCACGCCAAGCATTTCGGTCGAAGACGGAATCATGAAGGTCCGCGAAATGATGCCGAAGACCTACATCGACACCGGCAACTGTGCCGCACTGATCGAACATATCAGGCGCTATCGTCGCAATCGTATCGGGACGCTGGTCCACGATGAACACAGTCACGCATCAGATGCCCTTCGCTATGTCGCGATCAACCTTCCTGCCATGCGACGTCCAGCTATGTCTGACGATGTGTTCAACAAACCCCTGAAGTATCGCGGAAACCTAGCCCTGTCCTAAAAGCGCGCGATAAATATTCAGTATAACTATTCGAAACAAGGTACATGGCTAAAAATCCGATCAAGGCGCACGGCGACGCACAAGCGAGAGCCATGAAGTCTCAGCGACTGGCAGCACGCCAAAAGCAAGAAGCAGAAATGGCGTCGATTCAGTTGGCAGGAAGCCCGGACATGACACCGGGTGACGTTGCACGCGTTGGCAATCCCGTCCAAGTAGTCGAAAAGATCGACGTTCCGACGAAGGCGAAGAAGGACAAGATGGATGAAGACGAAGTGAATACGTATATTTCACGCGCTCTGGAATCTGCCCTGTCATGGTCCAACGATCAATCGAACTTCCGCGCAAAGGCACAACAGTATTACGACGCTGTTCCGACTGGCGAACTTGCTGGTCCCGGCATCGCTGGCCGATCCGAATTCGTGTCCAGCGACGTTTCTGACGTGATCGAAGGTGCAATGCCGATGATTACCGAAACGTTCCTTGCATCAGGCGCTGTCGTTGAATTCAATGCGAAAAAGCCGTCAGACGAAGATGCTGCTGCACAGATGACGGACGTTGCGAACATGGTCGTCCTTGAAGCGAATGAAGGCTACCGAATCTTCAGCGAATGGTTCCGTGATGCCCTTCTGAACCGATTTGGCGTTGTTGCCGTCCGTTGGGAAGAAGCAGACCGTGAACGCGAAGAATATCAAGGCGTTGACGCGGTACAGCTTGGCATCTTGCTTGACGATCCTGAAGTCCAACTGGTCGAACTGGAACAGTATCCAGACCCTGATGCCCTACGCGACGCAGAACACGCACAGCTTGCACAACAACAAGCCTATGACGCTTGGTTAGCGACGCAACCGCAGCCACAACCGTCTGTCATCGGTGACTTCCATGAAGCCCTGAATGCGATAGCACAACAACAAGATGGAGCATCGGCTTGAATCTGCCACAAACCCTACAATCCGTGCCTCCGGGAACGTTGCCCGGTGCGCCAAACGGTGGACTTCCACCGTTGGACAACAAACAGGCAGTGATGAATCAGATGGCAGCTATGAAGCCGCCTATGGCTTCACCACCGGCTGCACAACCGGTTCCGAATGGTGCGACGATGATGGCTGCGCCACAAACACCGCAACCGCCTCAACCGATTGACCTGAATTCGCTTCCGAAGCTGCATAACGTAGCTTTGGTCCGCACGCGCAAGCTTGGTCGAATCGTCATCGACAACGTACCCCCGGAATGTTTCATCGTTGACCCGAACGCCAAGAGCATCAACGAATCGTTCGCTGGCTATAAGTTCCAACGAACGCTGTCCGAATTGCGTGAAGCTGGCTACGACAACGTAGACGACCTTGAAAGCGACCTTGAAGGCGGTGGTGATCCCGACTTGAATCAAGAAGTCCTTGTCCGGGACGCTGACCATGATCTGAACGTCTGGAACAGCGATCAAGAATATGGCGATCCTTCCACGCGCAAGATTTGGGTCACATGCATCTGGATCAAGCTGGACGTTGACGGCGATGGTATCGCTGAATGGCGCAAGATCATCCGTGCCGGAAATCGGATTCTTGAAAACGTTCCGAGCACCGAACCCCCGCTTGCACTCATTACGCCGATCATCCAACCGCATCAACTGATTGGTAAGTCACTGTCCGAACTGACGATTCCGATTCAGCGTGTTCGCACCAGCTTGATTCGCGCGATGATCGATAACGTGTCGTTGTCGGTGAACAATCGTCTAATCGTGGACCCGACGAAGGTCAACATGGACGATTTGCTTGAAAACCGTCCGGGTGGCATCGTCCGTGTTCAAGGTGGTGCGAACACAGGTGCTATCGAATCGATGCCGGGTGCTTCGGGTGATATGGCAAGCGCGGCGAATCTGTTGGCATCGGTCGATGACATGCGCAACGAACGCACCGGAATTTCCAAGTACAGTCAAGGCATCGATTCAGACGCTATCAACGCGACTGCAACCGGCATCGAAAACATCACGGCACGCGCAGACGCACGCTTGAAGTCCATCGTTCGCACGTTCGCTGAAACGGGCGTGAAAGACTTGTTCAGGATCGTTCAACGGTTCCTGAGTCAATTTCAAGACGAAGCAATGGTTGTGAAGCTTCGCGGTAAGTGGACATCGGTCGATCCGCGAGCATGGAAGAACAATTACTCCCTGTCGTGTACCGTTGGTCTTGGCACTGGCGACAAGACGAAGACTGTTCAGCACCTGATGCAACTTGGTCAGCTTCAACAGCAAGGCTTGGCAATTGGCATCGCTACACCGGCAAACCTGTATTACACCGCTGGCAAGCTGGCGAACGCCCTTGGGTACCAGAATGAGGAATCGTTCTTCACCGATCCTTCAACAGTTCCGCCGAAGCAGCCGCAGCCTGATCCGCAGCTTGCACTGATTCAAGCACAGTCACAAGCCGAAAACTCGAAGCTTCAGATGCAGTCGCAGTTGAAGATTGCTGAAATGAACGCTAAGGCACGCATCGATGAACTGGCTGCGCAACGCGAACAAGAAAAGGCAGCAGCAGACATCAAGCTTCAAGCCCTTCTGGAAACGCACAAGGCGCAGCTTGTCGATGCACGCGAACGTGACAAGGCAGCAGCCGACCAGCAAGCAGAACGTGAACGCATGATACTTCAGGCCACGATTGAACGTGAGAAGGTCATCTGGACCAAGGGAACAACGGCAGCAGACGAAGCCGCAGCCTTCCAAACGATCCAACAGTCCCTTCAAGATCAGCAGTAAATTCCGCGACTAAATATTTGGACGGTCACATTGTGTGACCGCCATCTTTCTCGCAATACCCCACAGCCACGCAATGTGGCATCAATAAAAAATAAAAATAGGAAACACCGGTAAATGGACGACAACATTGAGTCTACCCAATCGGGCGACGAAGTTGAAACCAACTCGCATGATGCGTTGCTGCATGCCTTCTTGGACGATCATCAAGCGGAACACGACGAAGATGCCCTTGTCATTGACGCAGACGAACCTGAAGTGAACGTTGAAGCAGAAGCCGAAACTGAAACCGATGGTGACGAAGCGGACAAGCAAGCTGACGACGCTGATCCGATTCTGAAGATTAAGGTGGACGGCAAAGAAGTAACGGTCAAGCAGTCTGAACTGATTGCTGATGCGCAGAAGTATCGAAGTGCGGATGGTCGATTCCGCGAAGCTGCTGAAATCAGGAAGCAACACGAAACTGCCCTTGCGGAAGTGCAGAACGAACGTGCCGTCTTGAACGCAGCCCTGACCAAATACACCGACGAACTGAAGCGAATTACGCAACAAGAAGAACCGGACTGGAACGCTCTGGCAGCGGAAAACCCTGCCGAGTATGTACGACAGAAACACGCCTTCGATCAGAAACAGCGAGAACTCGCGCAGTTGCAAGCGGCGCAAGCCTACTTGCAAGGCGAACAAGCTAAGGAACATGCGAAGCAGCGTGAACAGTTCGTACAAGCAGAAACACAGAAGCTTTTCGACGCTATCCCCTCTTGGAAAGACACCAACAAGGCAAAGACCGAAAGTGCCGCAGTCTCGAAGTACCTGTCAGACATGGGTTTCGACGCTGAAGCACAAGCGAGCATCGTGGATCACCGTCTGATCCTGATTTCGCGGAAGGCGATGCTCTATGACCAAGCGGTGAACAAGTCGAAGCAAACGGCGAATACGGCTGCGAAGCCTGTGACCCGTAATGAACGTCCAACCACTGTGAAACCTCAGTCGCCTAACAAACGGGCGAACGCTGAGAAAGCATTCAAGACCAATCCCAACAAAGACACATTGGCCGCTTTCTTCGAGTAATCGCAGAACAACCTTTTTCATATTCAAAGGAACAACAAATGCCGAGCAATACTCTCACCACCTACACCGCCGTTGGCAACCGTGAAGACCTTATCGACAAGGTGTTCATGATCAGCCCGTCCGATACGCCGTTTTCGAGTGCTATCGACAAGACTTCGGCTGACGCGTCGTACCATGAATGGCAAACGGACTCGCTTCGTACCCCGTCGCTGTCGAACGCAGCGGTTGAAGGTGCTGACGCGACCTATGCTGCGCAAACGCCGACGACGCGCCTTGGCAACCGTACCCAGATTTTCCAAGACACTTTCTCAGTGTCCGGTACGCAAGACCAAGTGAAGAAGGCTGGCCCGAAAGAAATCGCACGTCTCGCTGCGAAAAAGTCGGTGGAACTCAAGAAGGACGTTGAAGCCGCTGCACTGGCGAACGGTACGGCTGTCGTCGGTTCGACTTCGGTTGGTCGCACGATGCGTGGCGTGAAAGGTTGGTGCGCAACGAACTTCTTCGGCGGTACGGGTTCGGCTGCGCCGGTCTACGGCACGAACACGGCCCCCGTCGCAGGTACGAACCGAGCGTTCACGGAAGCCCTCCTGAAATCGGCGCTGCTTGGTGCGTATCAGAATGGCGGTAATGTCTCGCAGCTTCACGTTCGACCGGCTGACAAGCAGCTTGTTTCGGCCTTCGCTGGCAATGCTACACGCATGCAGTCCATTGACGGTTCTGGTAAGCAAGCTGTTCTGACGACCGCGTATGCCGTCTATGCGTCCGACTTCGGCAACGTCAGCGTGATCCCCAACAGAATTCTCTCCGCTGTTGGGGATAACGCGGCATATGCCATCGACCCGGATATGTGGGGGCTGGCTTCACTCCGTGGCTTCACGAAGACGGAACTGGCACAAACCGGTGACGCGCGAAACTTCCAGATTCTGGCTGAGTTCACGCTTGAAGCACGCAATGAAGCTTCTTCGGCTCAAATCCGCGACCTGTCGTAAACGGTCAAGAAACGTCCAGTTCGTTTCTGCATAAATATTAGGACTACTCCTAGACCCAGTGCAGAAGCCCGGACCATAGAAAAAGGGACGACCTGTCATGGGTCGTCCCTTTTTCGTTTCTGGACCATCACACGCACATGGATCACATCTTTCTACCGGCTCGTAGCCATATCAGCACGTTCAGTCACCAAGACAAGGACGAAACCGTTTTCAAGAAGACTGAAGACTTCAGCGGACTACTCGACACGACCGCCGAACTTCGCAACACGGAAAACACCAAGGCCAAGACCGGTGACACGAAGCTGGTTGCTATGCTTCCCGGCATCGTCATTGAACACTACTGCACCGTCAAAGGCATCACTTGGCAAGAATTCTGGCGCGATCAGAAATGGATCAAAGCTTTGTTGAACGATCCTGAATTTGCGTACTTCAAGACTACTTCTGGTCGGATTTAACCGTCACTTCTTCGAGTAGCGATACAACGGGCTTTGGCCGGTCGCATGACCAAACAACTATAGAGCGAGACACACAGATGGCAATAGTGACCGAAGTCTTTTCCGATCCCGACAACGACCGAACCATCATCAAACGAACAGAGAACTTTGACGGTCTTACCGACACGTTGAAGGCAATGTCCACCGAAGGAATTCATGGACATTTGGACATGCGTCTGATGGGTGTCATTCCCGGAATTCTGATCGAACACTACTGCACGACTCGCAACATCACTTGGGCTGAATTCTTCAACAAGGACGACAGGCGTCACGTCAACGCGATATTAAATGATCCTGATTTTGCGTACTTCCGTGTTGCACCGGGACGGATGTAACCTGCGGCGCTCCCCAATTCAGAGTGAGCCAGTGGCCGATTTACCGAGCCGGTATTTTCGCGAATACGATCTATCTATTTCTTGCCATAAAGCGGGCAATCTGGCTCCCTAGCATATTTTTTTCGACCCTCTCCTTCCTCCGAGAAAATTGCTAAAACATAGTCCCAAGTTGCATTAATGTAGGCCGGTCTTTCAGCGAAATCCATTTCGAGCGCCCATTCATACGGGGTCAGCATGCCGTCTGTGCAATTTGTTAGCCGATTCATATAATAGGAAACCGGATCAGAAATAGGATTATCCCATGCCACCGGCGCGTTTGGGTTCAAAGGTTCGGGTTGAAGCGTTAGTAATCGGCTTATTGGGACAGATGAACTGGACAGAAATTTAGAAAGCTCGCCTAGATGCCAACCTTCCATTCTTCTAGCACTTCCCGGCGGCAATGATCGCATAACTACTGCGAACTCCGATGTGACAGTTGATATGGCCTCCACCAACGCTTCGTCCAGTTTCGCCAAAGCGGTAGCTTTCTCTGTGGGCTGGTCACGATGAATCCAGACCAACTTACCTCTTAGGGCGTATTCAGTTATTGACCTACGAATTTTTTGTAGTGAATCTTGGGTATTATTTATTTGAATGCGGTCCTTTTCAAGTTCTTGCTGGCGATCTTGAATGCAGCCGCCGACGAACGCCGTTAAAGCGAAGCCAATGACCAACAGCGTGACCGGATGTCGCAGCAACGCGTCCACGCCCTTCCAGAACCCTGACTTATCTTTCAGACGAAGCTGATCCCGAAACTTCTTGATCGTCAGCCTTCTTTGCACAACCTTGGACGCTGCCATCGCTGCCCCCGGTGCGTGGAGAGTATGTGAACTATAGACTCTTAAATAGGTCTCGGTGGATTTATTGATTCCTCGGGACAGCGCGAGGGCAAATTTGTTAATTCGACTACCGACTGACAGCGACACAAATCAAGACTGAGGGAAAGCTGGCGTCTTACTGAGAATTCCTTCGATTTCTCGATACATTTCTCCTGTCTCGGCGTTTAACGCAATGATTTCCTCAGTTAACGCGTGGAATTCGTCGTGACTCATTTCGTTTGCAGTTTCCAAGCCTTTCTCCATCAGCACACGAAACCTTGCGAACCCCGCGATGATCGATATCGTGTAACCGATGACTTCAGCCGGAAGAACGTGAATGTCAACACTGCTCAATGCTTTCTCTACGCATTGGGCTTCTGCGCGGTAAGCCACCACCCTTCTGTCGCCAACAACTTTATTGCGGCAACAGAGTAGCGGACCCCGGTGGCGCGCTTGAACGGACCATGCCGCCCTGACAATTTGTTGAAAGGCGTTGATTTTCTCTCGTTCCTCCGACGCTTTCAGTTCTGTTGCATGCTGAACTGTTTTCTGGGACTGCCAGATAGCGATCCACGCGGCAGCGACAATGGCGACGATGGAACCGACAGCCTGAACCCATGCGGCCCATTCACCCGAAGATGCTGAACAGTCAGACATGGCACGCACCCCTGTTCGTCACAGTAGAGCAAGTCTATCACCGCTTCGTTAGACGCCTTCCTGCTTTCTTCGGATCAAGTTGCGCTTCGATTGCTTTGAACGTTCGGTCCAACGTGGTGTTCATATTATGCATCTTTTCACGAAATCCCATACTAGTTCGCTTCGGAACCTCTTTCGATATAGTTTCTTGCACAACCTCTCGGAACCTTGTGAATGTGGATGATACGGTTATAGTGTGGACGACAAGCCCATCAGGAAGCGTATGAAGTTCAATTCTTTGAAGCGCCCTTTCAATGCCGATGATCTCTGGCATGAAATCAACTTGAGTATTGATCGCGGTTCCTATCCCTTCTGGCGTGGCCAACAGTCCGCTGATCTTCCCTTGCCATTCGACCGCAGCTTGGAGAATTTGATGAAATGCCTTTATCTTGTCCTCAACGTCCGCTGTCCGCTGCTTTTTCATTTGACGGCCTTGCCATCCGGCGATGATGGTGGCCGCGACGATGGCAATAACGGAAGCGACCGCTTGGAACCAAGCAGCCCAATCGCCTGATGACCTTGGAACAAAGTTCGACCACCAAGGTTCGGGAGTAGTGGCAGCAGATGCCACGCAGGGCAACATACACAACAAGGACAACGACAGCTTGCGCATAACGATCTCCGGTTTCAGTTTTGCTTCCACATGTTCAGACAGACAGCACTGAAAGCGAATTCAAATACGTCATCGGGTTCCACGTCGAAGGTCTGCCCGCCCACTTCGGCCCATGTGTAGGAAGCAGACGGTTCTTTCCGTGTGGCAACGCGCAACTGACGCAACGTGTGTCGTTGACAGTCAAAAGCCGTATGGTTCCGCCATTCCATCCAGAATCCTTTCGCAGAATCCACCTGCTTCCACCACACTTGTTTCGTTTGCCCGATAGTCGCGATGCTGTCACGGTCAACGATGACTGAAACCGTCATGGGTCCACGGTCAACGGAACGTTCTACGGCTTCGTGAACCACAACCCAGTCAGAAGCAAAAGCCATCGACGGCAGCAGACACAACAGCACCAGCGACTTCCGCATCACATCCCCTCATGTAATCGACCCGGACTAGCCGTTCGCGATTATATCGGCAGATTTCCGCAAATCTTTAACAGACGCGTCTGAACTCACCTGACGGGCTTCTCACTCATCCCCAGACCGTTCCTCACGGTCCTCACTTCCAGACGCAACAACAGGCATACCGCCGAAGGCGCTTTCGCGTCCATTCCATCCAGTACGGGGCAATAGCATGGCGAATATCCAAAAGAAAAACATCCTGAAGTTCATCTCCATTCCATTATTCGCCGTCGCTTCCCTTCTCATTAACTTTGAAGGCGCAACAGACACCGCATATCGCGACACGGCGGGCATTCAAACCGTCTGTGTGGGTTCGACGGCGAACGGACCAGCGAAGGCACCAATCGACGCACGGCACGTCTACACAGCACAGGAATGTGCGAGACGGCTGGAAGCAGACCTTGTCCCGACGTACAAGGCGGTAGTGAAGTCCATCAAGGTCACGGTGACTGACGGCGAGACGGCTGCTTATACATCGTTCGCGTACAACGTTGGCATCGGTGCATGGAACGGCAGTTCGGCACTGAAGCTACTGAATCAAGGAAATCATCGGGCAGCTTGTGACGAACTACCGAAATGGGTCTATGCAGGTGGCGTGAAGGTGCAGGGACTAGTGAATCGCCGTGCCGCAGAACGGAAGTTGTGCATTCAGGGACTGCCCTTGACGGACGTTGATTGAGAACCGAAACGCCTTAACAGCCGGTCCCGGACTCGTTCAATGACTTCATCCACATCATCTAGTGCTTCGCTTACTGCGCCGCTATCGAACCTGAAGCGAGACTTAACCAACATGTCCGCTTCATGGGTCGTCAGTTCAAAGCTGACAGCAACAAGGTCGATAAGGACTATGAAGTCCGAACGGGGCGAAAATTGGTTGAATTGGTTCTCGCCACTGTCGTACATCGCTCGAATACGCGATGACAGATTGGCGCAGTCAGTAGCAGTGAGCAACAAGTTGGCGTAATTGGACACGACAAGGACCCGGAAATGAACGCATCGCGCGGCACCGCGCGCAGATTAAGTTTAACAGCGGTTCGCTCGTTGTCGATGGTGGCAATGAAGTTCAAAAACCATGCTCAACGGACAGAAACACTTCGGCAAGTTGCAAAGATCGTCTGAAAAGGACGATTTGTACAACGGCGAAGGGAAACTGGCTGAATGATGTCCAATCGAAGCCTACCGGTGTTGAACTGGTGGGCTTTTCTGTTTTGGTGAAGAACGAAGTCCGATTGGGTCTAGTCGTCACCCGTTTTTTATGTGCATACAAAGGCATAAATCGGCGCACAGCGGCTTGGTGAAGGACGAAGTCCCATTGGGATCAATCGGTCCGTACAAAGGCGTACCGGTGGCTAGAACTGAGCAGAAAGACCTATCCGAAGGAACCAGTTCACATCACGGCTGAAGCGCAGCGAAGCCGATGATTGTTGCGAAGACGCGAAGCGGATCAAGCAACCGACATAGTGTCCAATGAATGAAGTTATCGAACCCGTTCTTGTCTTTATCCGCTGCTTCGCAGGTATCCGACTTCCGCTGCCGCTTCAGTCGCCTAACCGAAATTTGTTCTTTCTTCACTTGCCCCTGAACGAATCACAGCCCTGCGTTCGCGAAGCGGGGAAGACGCGAAGCGGCTGACCAGACATCATCGGGGACTGGTTTGGGGCTTCGCCCATCGCCTTCGGCTCAGGAACTGGTTTGTTCTTGCTTGGTTCCCAAACCGATCAATGATCAGTCTCAGACCGGTCTCTTTATAGTAATAGTAGGAAACATCGCAAGTCATTGATTTAGCGAGTAATTTCACTTCTGGACTTGCTGTTTTAACGCGTTCTACAGCATGTTCTAGCATCTTTTCTGCCTATTTTATAAGCACATCTAACCAGTCCTCCGAATCTTGGTTAACCGATCAATCCGACATCTGCTGTTTTACTGCAACTTGCCCAACTTTACTCAGCCCATTCATTCGCATCCTGTAGGACTGCGTGCAACCATTCACCAGATAGGTTCGGATTCGACTTAGAACATACTTGCCATTTCACCACCGTTTCGAGATTTTCCTTGCTTTGTTCAAGCACATTTAGGTGTTTGTTCTCGATTGCGCTGTTTCGATGGAAAGCCCACTGATTTCGGATGTTTCTGAAGAAAACGCCACGACTAAATAAGAGTGAAGCAAACAAATTTCACTCACACGTCAGGCTGAAGAAATGAACTACGAAAACCTCATCGCACTTAACGAACTGATCGAAACACCGGCTGAATACTACGAAGACGAAGCAAAGGATCGACCACGCGTCGTTGAAGTCAAATTCAAGCGGACACGAATCCTTGAATCGGACTTGGAAGCTGCTGGTTGGAAACGCACCAAGAATTCCAAGCCGGTCTATCACACCGAATGCGTCCAATGGCTGGACATGGAACATGGTGACTTCCTGAATCGGGAACAAGTCAAAGAACGTGGCGTGACCGTTGCACCGTCGAAGTCATCCCGCATGTTGCTGACACAGGCGATCATCCTGTCTTGTCCGAAGCCGCAACAAGATTTCGTGCGCTACATGCTGAAGCTGCGGAACAAAGGCGGTGGACTGATTATCAGCCAAAAGAAAGCCATCGATCTTTGGATTGATCACGCCTACGCTGGCATCCGCAGCACAGATCGAGCACGTAAGTTCAAGTCTCTGCAAGCGTTTCTCTACAAGCACGGAATCATGCTGAACGAAACCAAGTTCACGACGCACCTGATGATTCAAGGGAAAAGCACCACGAAAGAACTTGCCGGTGAAGAATCACAGATCGTCCGCGTACTTCCGCCAAAGGCCAAGCCCGGTTGCGGACTTCCAAAGTCCGAGACGGAAATTGACTGGAAAGCATGGTCTGATCGTTTCCGCGCGTCTACAGACCGTTTGACGGAACCGTACCGCCAATCTGCTGCATGACACTGCAACGGCAAATCCGACATCACACCGATAGGACACGAACCCTTATGGACGCACCGCATACCGCAGCAGCAGACATCACGACAGAACGGCTGCTTCAAGTCTTGCAAGAAACTCTTGAAGACTTTGTTGAGCTTCGGCAGATGATTGACGAGTTGCAAGGAAGCCAAGGCTGATCATTTGACACCCTGCTTCACCGAATCCCACGAAGCCCGAACAGTTCACCGCTGTTCGGGCTTTTCTGTTTCTGCGTCTCGACTGCCTCGCTAAATATTCCATCGGACCTTGCGTCCAGACATTCACAAGGAATATTCATGGCGCTGAGTTCATATCAAGACCTTCAAGCCACAGTCACACGCTTCGGCAAGCGTCCCGACATCGCGGACCTGATCCCGGACTTCATTGCCCTTGCCGAAGTCAGCCTGAACCGCGTACTTCGCACGACACAGCAGAGAACGCACTACTCCATCACGCCAACCACGGCGTGCGTCAGCCTTCCCACAGACCTGTGCAAGATCGTGAAGGTGTCTTACGGTGGTCATCCCCTTGACGCGATTCCCGAATCCCGTACAGCAACCGATCCGGCATATCAGCAGGACATCGGCTACTCGATTCACGGTGGCAAGCTGTTCCTTCAGGTTCCTAGCCTTGGTTCGGTTCTTCGCATCGAATACTTCCAAGAACTTGAACCGCTGTCCGATGCGAACGTTTCGAACTGGTTGCTGGAAGACGCACCGGACGTGTATCTGTATGCGAGCTTGATTCAATTGGCGCTGTACATCCGAGACGACGCACGGCTTCAAATCTGGACCCAAGCATACACCCAAGTCTTGAACGATCTGATCGACAGTGACAAGGACAGTCAGCTTGCGCAGAACACACCGTTGACCATGAAGGCTGGCTAATCATGGCGTTCATCAACATTTCGGGCTATCAGCCTTCGTCCGATCCGACCGTTCAGAACGCAATCCTGAACTGTTCGAACATGGTTCCGACCATCAACGGCCTTCGCGCGGCTGAATCGGAAGTTCCCGCTGATACGTCTCCCCTTCCGTCACGTTGCTACGGTGCTTCAGCCATCACCAGTCTCGCAGGGACACGCCGTGTCTTCGCCGGAACATCCACGGACTTATATGAGAACATCTCGGGTGACTGGACTAGTGTCACACGGTCTGACGGCTCCTATACCGGTGGCGCGAACGCTTGGCGTTTCGCTCAGTTCGGCAATGCGACGATTGCTTCAAACGGTCAAGACCCGATCCAAGAATCCGTCAATACCGGATCGTTTAAGAACATCGGGTTTGTAAAGTCCATCAGCGTGACGAACGGTGGAACGGGCTATACGACCGCACCGTCCGTGACAATTTCTGGCGGTGGGGGCACTGGCGCGACCGCGACAGCGACCGTTTCTGGTGGTGCCGTGACTGCGATCACGATCACCAACGCTGGTTCAGGCTTCAAGACCGCACCTACAGTTAGCTTCGGTGGTCCCGGTTCGGGCGCAGTAGCAAACGCAGTGATGAACATCGCACCGGCTGCTAAGATTATCGCTGTCACGCAGGGCTTCGTTTTCGGCTTCGACACCACGGACACCATCAACGGCCATCGACCAAACGGTTGGGCTTGTTCGGCACTCTACAACCAAGAAGACTGGTATCCAGCGCAAGCAACGCAAGCCGCATCGGGCGTCATCGTGGACACGCCGGGACCGATCACAGCCGCACGCGAACTTGGAACCAACTTGATCGTGTACAAAGAGAACTCCATGTTCTACGCGACATATCAAGGCGTTCCGGTTATCTGGGCGTTCAATCAGATCAGCCCGGTTATCGGCGTAACCTGCCAAGAAGCTGTGGTCAACGTTGGTTCCCTTCACATCTTCATTGGAACGGACGGTCAAGTCTATTCGACGCAGGGTTCAACACCGATCCCCATTGGCGATGACGTGAAGGATTGGATCGTCGCGACGCGTGACCCTCTGCGTTCGGACGTGATGCAGTCTTATCACGACGCGAACAACACCTTGGTCTATTGGTATTTTTGCAGCGTAAAAAGCAGTGGCGTTCCTGACATCGGCTTGGCGTACAACTATCGCACCGGCAAGTTCGGTCGCGTTGATCGAGACGTTGAAGCCGCGTTGCAGTATGTCACCGGTACGATCACATGGGACGGTTTGGGTACGCTTCCGGGCGTTTCAACATGGGACACCCTTCCGCAAGTGGCGTACAACTCGTCGTTCTGGACTTCAGCTTCCGAACTGCCCGCGATCATCGATTCGAATCACCAGCTTCAGCAGCTATCAGGCGCAAGTACGTCATCGTCCATCACCACGTCTTACTTCGGTGATGACAGCACATACACCGTCCTTCAAGGCATCGTCCCGCGTTTCTCATTCGCACCGAAGACCTGTTCCGGTTCAGGTGTCTGCACATCGCGTCTGGGTCAGACGGGAACAACGTTCAACCTGAGTGACATCTACGATGACACGATGTTCGCGGACGTTTCGTCCCGTTGGTACAGCGTCACGTTGAATTTCGAAGGTCCATGTGAAATCTTGGGCTTCACACCAAACGCCATCAAGAGCGGATCGCAATGAACGTCTCCAAGATTGTCCTTTCCCAGAATCTTCCGCAACTGGTCAACGATCTTCAAAGACAACTGAATCAAATCGTTGACCAGCTAAATGGGATTTCAAGCGGTCGTGTCTCCGCCGTCACCAGCGCCTATACAGCCGCACCTACAGGCGGAACATGGGCCGCTGGTGACTTCGTGACGAACAGTGCGCCTGTTGAACAAGGTTCAGCCGGTTCGAAGTTCGTCATCACAGGTTGGGTCTGTACGGCTGGCGGAAGTCCCGGTACATGGTTGGCTGCACGTTGCCTGACAGGAAACTGATCAAATCGAAGGCTAAATAGTTGGTGCGGATTCCGTCCGCGTTTCCTCTATCGGCCTTCGATGCACAAAGAGTTCCTTCCTATTCGACCGCCTGATGTTCCGTTGTTCATCGACAAGATCGCACCCGGATTAGACCAAATAGAAAGACCGGGCGACTTCTCGAATGAACATGTCTTCGAAGCACTGGCACACGGTCACGCCTTCCTGTTCGTCCTCACCATCGACGGCGAATACAACGGGTTCACCGTTCTCCAAGAAGTCAATGAATTCAACAACAAACGGCTTCACATCTGGCTGACGTTCAGTGACACGCATCAAGACGTTCTCACTGTCTTCAACGATGACATCGAGCGTTGCGCGCAAGCAATGGGTGCCACTTCCATCAGCTTTTCATCCTCACGACCGGCTTGGCAGAAGGTTGCGCCAAGACACGGTTTCGTCCCAAGGGAAACGGTCTATAGCCGTCCCGTCAACAATCCAAAGGAAAATCAAAAATGAGCGGATCATCGGGCGGCGGTTCCCAAACAACCACGCAAGAATTGCCTGATTGGGCGCAAGGCACAGCGAAAGACATCCTGACGCAAGGTACGGCACTTTCCAAACAGACCGCACCCGTCTACACCGGGTCAACGGTTGCCGGACTGACTTCCGATCAGTTGAACGCTATCGCGAACGGCACAACAGCAAGCAATAACGCGACGGCAGCTTCAAACTTGGCGAACAGCTATGCATCTTCGCTTGCTGGTTCCAATCCCTACACCGTGTCGTCCGGTTATACCGGGAACGTGACGGCTGATTCGTCATTGGACCCGTACACATCGGTTGATAACAACCCGTATCTTGCATCGACGGTCGCAGCGTCGAACAAGGCCATCTCTGACGCGTACATGAACGGCACTGCTGCGAATACTGCAACGCAGTTCCGCAATTCGGGTGCTTTTGGTGGTTCGGCAAATCAGCAAGCTGTCGATGCGAATCAGACTGCACTTGGTACGGCACTGTCGAATAACACATCAGCGATGTATAACGCGGCATACAACACCGCTGAACAAGCCGCTGCACAGAAGTCCGCGCAGGCAAACACGGTCGCACTCGCGAATCAATCTGTTGGAACGTCCGCGAACACCGCTGCCAACTCAACGAACGCGAATTCGTATTACTCGAACCTGTCCGCGCAGCTTGCAGCCCTTCAAGGCGCTTCGAGTTCGGCCAACGCTGCTTCATCGTCCGCAAACGCGGCCAATACTCTTGGCATTACTCAGCAGACGACAAATCAGAATCAGCTTCTGGCTGACTATAAGACGTGGCTTGCGCAACAGCCGTATGAAGTTCAGCAACAGTCGATCAACACGCTTTCATCGTCTCTGTCTGCTGCCCTTGGTGCTGGCACACAAGGCACAAGCACGACAACGGCCTCAGGCACGAACGGCAACACGCTTGCGACGCTTCTGGGGCTTGGCGTCACAGGCGCAGGACTCTATGCGGCATCGGCGTAAGGAACTGTGATGCTCTATCAAACACAACAGCAACAACAACTTTCCCCAAGCCAGCAAGCTAATCAGACGCTTCTTCAGAATCGCGGACTTCTGCAATTGCTGGCGGGGAAAACCGGCTTCGGTTCGACTTATGGTTCACCGTTGCTGACAGCCGGAACAGACGCGGGGACGAATTTGGCCGGAACAACGGCAGCGGGTTCGACTGGTCTTCTGAACGGTGCTGCTGGACTGTCCGCATCGGCTTCGCCAGCAATTTCACAAGGCGTCGTTGGTGGTCTTGGTGCAAGCGGTGGAACGACCGCTTTGACGGGTCTTGGCGCTACTTCCGCTGCTGTTCCTGCTGCCGGTGCTAATGCCCTTGCTGCGGCTGGAACAACCGGTGCCACTGAAGGCGCTGCCAGTGCGACCGCAGCCGGTATCGCCCCGTCCGCTGCGACTGCCGGTTCCGGCCTTTCATCGGCTGCGGCTGGCGGTCTATGGGGCGTCGCTGGAAACATTGCCGGTTCGTATGTTCAAGGATTGGCAAGTCCAGACCATCACGGCAACTCAGCCGCGAATATCGCTGGATCAGCCTTGAAAGGTGCTGGCACTGGCGCGGCAATCGGTTCGATCATCCCCGGCGTTGGAACGGCTATCGGTGGTGCAGTTGGCGGTGTACTTGGTGCGCTTTCGACCTTGTTCTGACCGACGATCATAAATATTAGAAAGGAATCCATCGAATGCCATCAACTACAAACCCTTTGGCCGGAATCGGTCTTCTCGACGTAATCAAGAACCTCTATGGGCTCGATCTTCGGACCGCGCAGGCACAGACCGGCAGCGGTGCGCCGTATGGTTACGGTGAAGCTGCACCGGCAGCACCGTCTGCCCCGGATTCACCCTATGTCAATCAAGCTGGTCCAGCCGGAACGAACGCAACACCGGCTGATCTTGCCTATCAGCAAGCAGCGCAGGCTTCGAACGGTTCGCTTGGCGACACGTTGACCTCTATTGGTCGCGCCATCACCAAGAAGGTTTCACCGTTGCTGAATCTTCCCGACACGTTGAATGATGCTGCTGCGGACGCTTCAAACAACGCAGCAGTCGGCACAGGTGCGCCGATGGGTTTTGGTGGTCAAGGTGGACAGGCAAGCAACGTTGTTCCGTCGAACCTTTTGGCAACTATCCAAACTTCTTCAACGCCGTCATCGACACCGGCACCGATTGCGCACGGTGCGCCGACCGCCAAGGCGACAGTGACGGCACAAGGCGCGACCGTTGCGCCTGTAGTGCCTGCGACACCTGTGACGACCGATACACCGATTGCTTTGGCTACCGGTGCGCCGGATGTCACGCTGGATGCAAACAGCAACGTCATCGACCCGAACGTATCGGCACCGACTCAGAACTTGTCGAACACGGATCGCGAGTCGAACCCGTTCCAGAATCAACTTGGATTGTTCAATCAACAAGCTGCTGACTTGGCTGCGAATCCTGATCCGCAGGCGGCAAAGGGTCTTCTTGGTTCACTGTCGGACACGCTTGGCGACTATTCGACCAAGTTGAAATCACTGTCACCGGCTGCTTCGCAAGGCTTGATTCAGGCGGGGCTTGGTATTTTGGCCGGGAATGATGGTCGGCATTCGCTTGGTCAGGTTCTTGGTGCTGCCGGTGCTTCTGGTATGCAAACCTATTCGACCGCGAAGCAACAAGCACTGGTCAATGCTCAGAAGGTCCAACAGCAAGCGACAGAAAACGCCAAGTTCGCTTTGGACATTCAGAAGGCTGCGTCCGAAGACGCGGCACGAAAAGACAACAGTGACGCACGACGCCAAGAGATTGCAATTCAGGCACAGAACGCGACCACGGCGGCACTGAAGGCTAACGCTGAGATGAACGGCACCATGAAATGGGTCACTGTCCAGCAACCCGATGGATCGTATGTGCAGCAAGGCTTCGACCGTAGCGGCAAGCCGACTTCAGTGATTCCCGCTTCCGCTGATGATGTTGCGAAGCTGACGCAGACGAAAGCGCCGACAGAAGGTCAATCCAAGGCCGCTGGTTACGCGAATCGTCTCATTCAGAACGAATCGGTCATTCAGAGTACCTACCCTTCAATGCAGGGTGTTGGCGGTGTCTGGAACAACCTTGCACCGAACATCTTGAAATCGACCGCTTATCAGCAATACGAAGCCGCGAAGGGCAACTGGATTGCCGCGTTGCTGCGTCAAGAATCCGGTGCTGCAATCGGTAAAGAAGAATACGCCACAGCGGATAAGCAGTACTTCCCGCAACCGGGCGATAGTCAAGCGGTCATCGATCAGAAGGCCGCGCTTCGCGCAACCGCTACACAGTCGATGATTGGTGCGGCTGGTCCGAACTATAAGCCGACTGTAACGGCATCACAGCCTACATCGTCGGCGACGCAAGATTACATGGCGAAGAAAGCCGTAGTTATCAAGGCCGCGCAAGCTGGCAACCCTTCCGCAATCGCTGCCGCGCGTAGTGCTGGCTGGACATTCTAAGAACAACATTCAAGGCGAACTATGCCGGATACCAATCAAGACATCGACTATCAAGCCCTTGTAGATCAAGTGAACGCTGCCGCTGGCAAGCCCCTTGAAGCGACACCAGCGGCATTTGCTGCTTACTATGGCCCGATGGCGCAGAAGATTTCCGATCAGACCGGCATCGACGCCAATACTATCCTTGGACAGTTCGGACTTGAAACCGGATGGGGCAAGTCCATCGTTCCCGGCACGAACAACCTTGGAAACATTAAGGACTTCAGCAAGTCGGGGAATGGTGTATCGGCTGTCGATAACCAGACCGGAACTACCGACAAGTATCGTAAGTACGCTTCCCTTGATGACTTTGCAAACGACTACGCGAACCTTATCAACTCCCGCTACAAGTCCGCGCTGAACACCGGCACTGATGCAGCGGCAACAGCGAAAGCCTTGGCGATGGGTGGATATGCAACCGATCCACACTACGCGTCGAAGGTGGTGAACGCAACTGCCACGATTGCGAAGGCGCGCGGTCTTCGCCCGGATGACTCGACATCGGGTTCCGGTTCGGCCATGAATCCCATTTCATCTGCGAACGCTGCCGGAAGTGTTCCGCGCAATTCCGATGGTTCGGTGAATTATCAAGCCCTTGTGGATTCGTTGAAGAACCATCCGGGTAACGATTCGTCCGGTATCGGTTCGACCATCGCTGACTTTGCAGACGGTGCGGCTGTCGGTGCTGGCACGACGGGCCTTGGTGCGGTTGCGTTGGCTGGTCGTGGCGTCAAGGCGGCTGGTGATGCTCTGGGATCGGACGGTCTGTCATCGGTTGGTTCCTTTTTGAACGACCATGCAACCACCGCAGTAAAGAATCTCGAACAACACCAACAGAACTACACAGGCGGTTCCACGGCTGGCAAGGTTGGTAACTTTGTTGGTGAAGCTGCTGCAACGCTTCCGCTTGCTTTGGTCACTGGTCCCCTTGGTGCGACGGTAGAAGGTGCAGCAATTCTTGGACGTGCTGCACCATTTGTCGCTGGTGCTATCGATGCAGGTACACAAGGCGCGATCCTTGGCGCATCACAAGCTGCCGGTCGCGGACAGTCCGATCTGGTCACGCCCGCTGTCATCGGTGGTGCTGGCGGTGCAGTCATCGGCGGTACTGTCGGTTATGGTGCTTCGAAGCTGTCGCAATACCTGAACGGTGCGGGCAAAGACTTCAATGCTGCCGTCGATGCGACGCTTGGAAAGAGCGCAGGGAATGCAGCTACCGACGCAAATGCGGCTGCTGGCGCTGCTACGGGCGCATCTGAAGACGTAGGCGGTCTTGCTTCGCGCATGATGGGCGTTGGTCGCGACACGGTTGACGACGCTAAGACAAAGATCAACACCATCGGCATGACCCCGGAAGAAAAGGCGCTGATGGTCGCACGCGAAAGCTTGGGACCGGACTTCGAATCTCTCTTGAAGCAATCGCAATACACGCTTCCTGACAACTTCGTTGGACCGGCTGTTCCTGATGCTCTGGTCCCAGTCGCGAATAAGATTCCGTTGACGGCAGCGCAGCAGGTTGATTCGCCGCGCATGGCCCTTCTCGCCAAGAACATCGGCAACTATTCGCCTGAAGCTAAGGCGTCAATGGCTGATTTCGCGATGGCGCAGCAACAAGGCATTCATAGCGCAGTTGATGCGATTACACCCGAACAGGCAACCATCAACGCACTGAAGAAGGAACGCGCGGACGCAGTCTCCAAGCTGTATGCGCAGAATGATTCAACGTTGGTCCCGGTGGAACAGTTCGGTCAAGACTTGCTTGATCGTCCTGCTATCAAGACTGCGTTGAAGAACGCTGCGCTGGTGATGAAGAACGCTGGTGACGATGTTGCGCCGATCATGCGCCAGACGCCGGAAGAAGCGATGCTTGCCGTGAAGAATGCTGGTGGTTCTGCTGCCGATCAGTTGAAGGCTTTGCAAGACGCTGCGGCACAAGCGGAAAGTACGGCACCGACTCACATCAGCGGACGACATTATCAAATCGCTGAACAGGATTTGCGTGACCAAGCGTCGAACATGACGACCGCAACACCGGCTGAGCGCAGTGCGGCAAAAGCTGCGCTGAAGGATTTTCAAGCTGCCGGGGAACAACATTTCCCGCTGTGGTCCGAAGCGCAAGACACTTACGCACGTTTGTCCAAGCCGGTGACGGATGCTGAATTCATGCAGAACTTCAGTCAGCATCCTGCAACGACGATGATGAACGGTGATACAAAAAATGTGACCGCCACGAACTTCAATTCCGCCTACAAAGGCGCGATGAACCAAGGTTCAGCGAAGACTTACGGCATCACCGATGAAGCACAGCAGCAGCTTAATGCGCTTCAAAGCAAAGTCAACGCAATCGCCCGGACGAATCAGAAAGCAAGCGCAGCCGGTTCCGACACCGCGCAGAACTTTGCTGGAATGCAAAGCATCGAGAACATCCTTGGCAAGAACACTGCCGGTGGTGGTCTTTCACCCGCAGATTTGCTTATGTCGTCTGGCACCGTCAAAGGCACTGTCGTTGGATTGGCAAAGAAGGCTTTCGAAAAGGCACAACAGCCGATCCGTGATGCCGCTGTGCGTTCAGTCCAAGAAGTGGTTCAGAACCCCGCTGGACTGGCACAACTGGTCGAAACTGTCGCGAAACAAGGCGGCAAGTTGTCCAAGGAAGCCAGCAGCCTTCTGAACGATACGGCACAGGCTTCGCCCGGAACAGTGGCAAGCATGGTTCAAGGTGCCAGCCTTCAAGGTAAAACCACGATTCTGAACGAACTGACAGCTTCATCGAAGAAAAAGGTTCTGCCGTTCCTGACGACAGTTGCGCAGCAAACGTCCCTGACTGGTCTATTGCAGTCGATCCAAGGCGATAACAAAAACAAGAAGTGATACGTCCGCTAAATATTGATTGGACGTTTCACAGCCATATTCATAAGGATAACTACAAATGCCAGTTCCGTCATCCTTCACGGACCTTTCCACAACACCTTCGCTGAATTCACCGGCCAGTTCCGAGACGGTTGGTCCGAACGCGAATGAATACCTTCAATCGGTGTTCTCGTTCATCAAGCAGATTTACAACGGCACATGGAAGCCAGCCGCAGCAATTGACCTGAACGGTCAGAAGCTGACCAATATTGCTAAAGGGACAATCAGTACTTCAAGTACCGATGCAGTACGCGGGGACCAGCTTTACACGGTCGGTGAAGTTCGCATGTGGCACGGCGCAGTTGCGAGCATTTCGACCACATGGGGACCGGGTTGGTACTTGTGCGACGGCAATCACGGCACGGCGAACTTGGTTGATCGGTTCATCGTGGGTGCTGGTTCTACCTACGCGATGGGTGCCACAGGTGGTGCTGCTACGGTCGCACTCAGTGTTGCGAATATGCCTTCGCACTCACATGGCGTGAGCGATCCGGGGCACAACCACGGAATCTACGATCCGGGCCACAACCATTACGTGAACGATCCCGGCCACGCGCATTCGATTCCCGGAAACATTGCCATTCAAGGTTCGACGTATTCACAGGAAGGCACGAATACCCGCTTGTTCAATCTGGGCGGTTGGAATACGAACGCTTCAGGCACCGGCATTTGGCTGAATTCTTCAGGAACGGGTATTGGCCTCTATGCCAGCGGCACCGGCATTTCAATTCAAGCGAACGGCTCGGGGACTGCGGTCGAAAATCGACCGCCCTACTACGCGTTGTGCTTCATTGAATATCGGGGCGTCTGATGCTGAATGTCTACATCGGCGCAACGTTTCAGATGGTCGGTGGACTTCAGAAAGACGGCGCACCTTCTGATTTCTCAGGCTGGACACTGACAGCCAATCTCTACGACCAGACCGGCAGCACTTTACTCAGCAATCTGAACACGAACTGGTTGGACATCACGCAAGGGTTGCTGACTCTCACTGCCCCTGACACATCGTCATGGCCCGCTGGTAAGGCGCGCATCGACTGTCAACTTGTCACCCCATCGGGCGAAATCGTTCTTGGTCCGCCCACCTACCTTCGCATCCTGCAATCTCCCCTGAGCTAATCAATGGAAATTTCACTTCTTCTATCCAACGATTCCGGCTCGTTTCAAACGATTCTTGGTCAGTTCATCGCGAACGAATCGGCTTCAGCGATTGCAAGCGCAGCGGCATCCGCTGAAAGTGCGGCTGAATCGGCGTCAAGCGCGGCAGCATCGTTCAATTCGGCAGCTAGTTCGCAAAGCAGCGCGGCGCAATCGGCTAATTCGGCCACGGCAGCGGGTGTCAGCGAAACGAACGCTGGAAACAGCGCGACAGCATCGGCTAATTCGGCCACTGCTGCGGATGCAAGTGCGACTGGTGCAGCGAATAGCGCCCTAAACGCCGGGAGTTCTGCATCAAGCGCAAGCGCATCAGCAAGTAGTGCTGCGACTTCTGTTACGAACGCTCAGAACGCGGCCACGACTGCACAGAATTGGGCTTCACAAGCAACCGGTACGGTCGATGGCGTCAGCTTTTCGGCCAAGTATTATTCGGGCGTCGCACAGGCTGCGGCAGCTTCCATCACGCTTCCCATACCCACATCGAGTGGCGGAACCGGTAAAACGTCTCATACCGCGAATTCGATTCTGGTTGGTAACGGGACAAGCGCAGTTCAGAACATTGGACCCGGCACCAACGGTCAAATGCTGCTTGGCGTGACCAGCGGTGCGCCCTATTGGGGAAACAATCCTGCAATCAGTGGCGCGACCGTCGATAACACGATCATCGGTGGCTTGACTCCCGCTGCGGGGACGTTTAGCAGCTTGAATTCGAATGGTGCAATGTCAGTCAACTATTCGAGCGCCACACTCAGCGTCAACGATTCCAGCGGTAGCGGGCAAGCGAAAGTCTTATTGCGCGCGAATAATGCATCGACTTGGGGCCTTAACTCTATCTCGACAAGCAAGCAATTCCGGTTGGATCGATATGTCAGCGGATCATTCGTTGATAGTCCCGTCACTGTAGATAATACGACCGGTGCTGTGTCGCTAACTAATTCTTTGCAAGTCGGCGGTAGTGCCACAGTTTCTGGTGTCGTAAATGCCAACAGTGGTGTGACGTTCCCGGATGGCTATGTGCAGTTGATCGCGCCGACTGGTCGCAATCGCATCATCAATGGCGACTGTAATGTCCAACAGCGGGCAGCGGCACTGTTCAGTAATGCCGGGACGAACAATGGATATGGTGCATGTGATCGTTGGCGTACCGTGATGACTTTGACGACTGGTGTAATTCAGGCGGGCTACAACAACGCTTTCGCGGACCCTGTAACTGGTGCGGTAAAGAATTGGGTATATTCTCAAGCGACAACGGCGATCACGTCTATATCAGCAACGGGCTTCTTGTCTGGCATTCACCAAATCGTCGAAGGCTTGAATTCCTATGACTTGCTTGGTCAACAAGTGACCGTATCGTTCCTGTTCCGTTCGAGCGTTGCAGGTACATACAGCGTGGCGTTGAAAGATGGCGGCAATGCAAACTCTTGCGTCAAGACGTTCAGCTATCCGGTAGCACTGGCTATTCAGAGAGTCGTCCTGACATTTGCAACTGTTCCCACATCTGTCGCGATTCCTAAAAGTACTGCTGCTGGTTTGCAATTGTTCATCGGTGCCCTTGGAACGGCAGTCACTACGTCCACACTGGATACTTGGCAAGCTGGCGCGAATATCGTTGCAACGGGTTCTGTCAATTGGGGCGTGTCAACCAACAATGCGATTTGGGCTACCGATATTCAGGTTGAAGCTGGACCGGCTGCTACGTATTTCGAGAAGAAGCTGTTCGTCGAACAATACTTGGCATGTGAACGGTACTACCAGATCATCCCCATCCTGAAGTTCTGGGGCTACGGTAATGCTGGTGGTCAGATCGGTCAGACGCAAAGCCTCCCGGTTCCGATGCGCGCCACTCCGACCGCTGTACTGAGTGCTGTGTCTTATGGTAATGCCAACGGGTACACACTCGAAAGTATCAATAACCAAGTGATTACGGCATATGCAAACATCACGGCTACTGGTGGTGGTTCTGCGGCGGCAACCATCACTCTCAATGCGGAACTGTAAATGGCTATGAAGTACAGCATTAATCAAGCTGGTGTCATTGTCCGGGATGATGGAGCGATCATCCCGGTTGATTCCCAAAACACCGACTATATTGAATATCTCGCGTGGTGTGCATCGGGAAATACAGCGATACCGTATGCGGGACCGGATGAAGCATGGTCGCAATATCAAATCGACGCGAAGACATCACTCGATTTGAGCGATGTGACGATAATGCGATGCATTGAAAACAACGTGACAGTTCCGCAAGAGTGGAAGGATTATCGCAAGGCGTTGCGTCTAATCGTCTCGACTGTATCAGGGGATGCTTCCCAAGCGTTTCCAGTGCGACCCGAATATCCCGAAGGTAGTTAATAAATACAAAGAAGACAAATGGACAATTCACCTTTCTCGCCAGCGGCGACTTCAACCACTGCCGTTGGCGCAGCGGTTTATACGACCTTCGGACTTCCCCTTTCCGACATCGTTTCGATATTCACCATCATTTTCCTGCTTGCACAACTGTTCGCATATAGTCCGCGCATCTGGAACACGATTCGGGCTTGGTATCTGAAGATGTTCAAGAAGGATTCGAAGTTGTTTGACGACCTTGCTGACCATACGGACATCGAGCACTGACCTACGTGAATTGGCCCCAGAACGGGATGCATATCGACCCAACAAAGTCGATGATGCATCCCTGTCTTACAGGTGCAATCGTGTTGTTACTCTGGGACACTTCTGGGACAATCAGACCCGAGACATCGACAGAACGCTTGGCTGGAACGCTTGCTGGATGGTGCATCAATGGTCTTCATTTACCTTGAAACGCCGATGGCACGTCTGATACGACGGATATTTGCGCGGCAGCGTGGACCATGACGCCCCGCTGTACATGACCCAGAGGACACCGTTGAGCACGGCGCGGGTATTGGCGAGCGGCCGGCCCCGCAACTCCGAACGCGGACGCAGTTCGGGAAGCAGCGGTGCAACCATCTGCCATTCTTCGTCGGACATGTCGCGATAGGGCTTCACGGTAGTTTCTCCAATTTACTGACTGATAACCGGTATCGACGATACCGAGTACCTGAAAGCCAGCAAATCGGAGTGGTCCGAATCTTGAAATTGCTCGCAAAACCTTATGCCGATTGGCCTACCGCAGATTTTTGATACTCGTATTAGGTCAGCGAAATATCGGTGACGCGGCGCGGCGCCTCCAGATATTCCTTCGACTGCATCTCGACGATACGCGACACCGTGCGCGTGAACTCGTTGGCCATCGGCCCTTCGACGTACAGTTCTTCCGCGGGCACGGCCGCCGACATCAGCAGCTTGACCTTGTGGTCGTAGAACACGTCGATGAGCCAGGTGAAGCGGCGCGCTTCCGATGCCATGCGCGGCGTCATTTGCGGCACGTCCGACAAGATGACCGCGTGAAAGCGGTTCGCCAGTTCGAGATAGTCGTTCTGCGAGCGCGGGCCGCCGCATAGCGTCGCAAAGTCGAACCAAACGACACCGTCGGCTTTGCGCAATGCCTTGATCTCGCGCTTCTCGATGTGCAGGATCGGGCTTTCGTCGGGCACGGCCGCGAGTTTCGCGAAATCCGCACGCAACGCCTCGCTCGCCGACGCACCAAGCGGCGTGTGATACGCCTTCACCGTCGAGAGCGTTTGCCTGCGGTAATCGGTGCCGGCATCGACGTTGAGCACGTCGAGATGCTCTTTGATGAGCTCGATCGCGGGCAGAAGACGATCGCGATGCAGCCCTTCCGGATACAGCGTGTCGGGCTGGTAATTGGACGTCATCACGAACTGCACGCCGGCCTTGAAAAGACGGTCGAGCAGGCGATACAGGATCATCGCGTCGGCGATATCGGAGACGTGAAACTCGTCGAAACAGATCAGCCGATAACGCTTCGCGATGCGTTTGGCGAGTTCGTCCAGCGGATCCGACTGCCCTTTCAGTTCCTCCAGCTCGCGATGCACCTCGCGCATGAATTCGTGAAAATGCAGACGCGTCTTGCGCTGCACCGGCACGACCGCATAGAAGCTGTCCATCAGGAAGCTCTTGCCGCGCCCGACGCCGCCCCACATGTAGACGCCGCGCGGCAACTCGGGACGCACGAGAAACTTCTTGAGCGCGTTCGAGCGGCGCGCCTTGTACGCGACCCACTCTTCATAGCACTGTTGAAGACGCGCGACCGCCGCGAGCTGCGCCTCGTCCGATTGATAACCCCGCGTGCGCAGTTCGTTTTCGTAGTATTCGGTGACGTTCATCTTCGGCCGTTCGATGTGACAAAGGCGAGCGGATCAACCCGCTCGCCTTTGTTGTGCTGCCTTACTGCCAAGGCAAACGGTATTACATGTTCAACGCGCGCTTGTCGACGGCGAGCGCCGCTTCGCGCATCACTTCAGACAGCGACGGATGCGGATGGCAGATGCGGCCGATATCTTCTGACGCCGCCTTGAACTCCATCGCCACGACCGCTTCCGCGATCAGATCCGACGCGTCCGCAGCGATGACGTGCACGCCGAGGATTTCGTCGGTCTTCGCGTCCGCGATCATCTTGACGAAGCCTTCGGCACGGCCGATGCCGAGCGCGCGGCCGTTGGCCATCATCGGGAACTGGCCGGTCTTGATCTCGCGGCCTTCGGCCTTGAGCTGCTGCTCGGTCTTGCCGACCCACGCGATTTCCGGTTCCGTGTAGATGACCCACGGCACGCAGTTGTAATCGATGTGCGGCTTCTGACCGTCGATGATCTCCGCCACCGCCACGCCTTCGTCTTCCGCCTTGTGCGCGAGCATCGGGCCGCGCACCACGTCGCCGATCGCGTACACGCCCGGCACGCTCGTCGCGCAATGATCGTCCACGTCGATGAAACCGCGCTCGTTCGCCTTCAGGCCGATGCTTTCCAGACCGAGGTTATCGGTGTTCGGCACGCGGCCGATCGACACGATCAAACGATCCGCTTCCAGCGTCTGCGCGTTGCCTGCGTTGTCCGTGTAAGCGATCGAAACGCCGTTGGCGCTCGTCTTCACTTCGCCGATCTTCACGCCGAGGTGAATGTCGAGACCCTGCTTCTTGAACTGCTTCGCGGCTTCCTTCGCGAGCGACTCGTCCGCCGCGCCGAGGAATTGCGGCAGCGCTTCGAGCACGGTCACTTCCGCGCCGAGACGACGCCACACCGAGCCGAGCTCCAGACCGATCACGCCCGCGCCGATCACGGCGAGCTTCTTCGGCACGGAATCGAACGACAGCGCGCCTTCGTTGTCGGCGATCAGCTTGTTGTCGACCGGAATGTTCGGCAGATGGCGCGCCTTCGAACCCGTCGCGATGATCACGTTCTTCGCCGTGACGACTTCCGTCTCGCCTTCGCCCGACACTTCGATCTGCACGCCGGCCGCGTTCTTCCCGGTGAACTTGCCATGACCCTTGAGCCACGTGATCTTGTTCTTGCGGAACAGGAACTCGATGCCCTTCGTCATCTTTTCGACGATGCCGTCTTTGCGCGCGAGCATCTTCGACACATCGAGCTTCACGTCCGACACGCTGATGCCGTGATCGGCCAGATGCTTCGACGCATTCTCGAATTCTTCCGACGACGCCAGCAGCGCCTTCGACGGAATGCAGCCTACATTCAGGCACGTGCCGCCGAGCTTCAATGCGCCTGCCGGGTTCTTCCACTTCTCGATACACGCAACCGACTTGCCGAGCTGCGCTGCGCGAATCGCCGCGATATAGCCGCCAGGGCCCGCGCCGATCACGACGACATCAAATTCTTTGGACATGACTTTCCTTGGTGTGTCTCCGCTTTTGCGGAGCAGCCTCTTGCGATGCGCGCGAGCCTATCGCGCGCATCGAGGCAACTAAGCTTGTATTACAGGTCCAGCAGCAGACGAGCCGGATCTTCCAGCGCGTCCTTCATCGCGACCAGCGACAGCACGGCTTCGCGGCCGTCGATGATGCGGTGGTCGTACGACAGCGCGAGGTAGTTCATCGGACGGATCACGATCTGGCCGTTTTCGACGACCGCGCGTTCCTTCGTGGCGTGCACGCCGAGAATCGCGGATTGCGGCGGGTTGATGATCGGCGTCGAGAGCATCGAGCCGAACACGCCGCCGTTCGAGATCGAGAACGTGCCGCCGGTCATTTCTTCGATCGACAGCTTGCCGTCCTTCGCCTTCTGGCCGAATTCGGCGATCTTCTTCTCGATGTCGGCGAGGCTCATCTGATCCGCATTGCGCAGGATCGGCACGACGAGACCGCGCGGCGAACCGACCGCGATACCGATGTCGAAGTAGCCGTGATAGACGATGTCGTTACCGTCGATCGATGCGTTCACGAGCGGGAACTTCTTCAGCGCGTGGACGGCGGCCTTCACGAAGAACGACATGAAGCCGAGCTTCACGCCGTGTTCCTTCTCGAAGCGGTCCTTGTACTTGTTGCGCAGATCCATGACCGGCGCCATGTTGACTTCGTTGAACGTCGTCAGGATGGCGTTGGTTTGCTGCGATTCGAGCAGACGTTCGGCGATACGCGCACGCAGACGCGACATCGGCACGCGCTGTTCCGGGCGGTCCTTCAGCCACTGATCGGCCGATGCCGGTGCGCTGACTTGCGGCAGCGACGGCTTCGCGGCGCGCGCGGCGGCCGGAGCCGGTGCGGCGGCGGGCTTGGCCGGTGCGGCAGCCGGTGCGCCGGCTTGAGCGGCGAGCGCGTCGCCCTTCGTGATGCGGCCGTCGCGGCCCGAGCCCGACACCTGATCCGCCGACACGCCCTTCTCGGCCAAGATCTTCGTCGCGGCCGGCGATGCGGCGCCGCCCGCCGATGCTTGCGCAGCAGCCGGAGCCGACGTGGCAGCGGCGGTTTCCGCGACCGGCGCGGGCTTCACTTCGGCGTCGCCGGCAGCGGCGACGGCGGCAGGCGCTTCGCCCGCTTTCGCTTCGGTGTCGATCTTGGCGATGAGTTCGTCGGCGGTGACGATATCGCCGTCGTGCTTGATGACTTGCGCCAGCACGCCGGCCGACGGAGCCGGCACTTCGAGCACGACCTTGTCGGTCTCGATTTCGATGAGGATTTCGTCCTGGGCGACAGCCTCACCCGGCTTCTTCTTCCACTGCAGCATGGTCGCTTCCGAGACCGACTCGGAAAGCTGGGGAACCTTGACTTCTACGATAGCCATTTCTGTATTTTCCTGATGCGTGTCTGTGTGTACGAGCAGCGAAACCGGGGAACGTCCGTTCGCCCGGTTTCGATCAAGCAATGCTTACTTCGCGATGACCTGCGCGCCCTTGAGGCGGCCGAACGCGCCTTCCACGAGCACCTTCTGCTGCTCGTAGTGCTTCGCGTAGTAGCCAACCGCCGGCGATGCCGATGCAGGACGGCCGCTGTAGGCCAGCTTCATGCCTTCGCGCATGCCTTCGCGCAGATGGTGCTCGACGTAGAACCAGGCGCCCTGGTTCTGCGGCTCGTCCTGCACCCACACGACTTCGGTCGCGTTCTCGTACTTCTTGAGTTCCGCGTCGAACTGCTTGTGCGCGAACGGGTACAGCTGCTCGATACGCACGATCGCGACATCGTTGCTCTTCGCTTCGCGGCGATGCGCGATGAGGTCGTAATAGACACGGCCCGAGCACACGATCACGCGCTTGACCTTCTTCGCCTCGATGGCTTCGTCCGTTTCGCCGATGACCGGCTGGAACGAGCCCTTCGCCAGTTCCGACAGATCGGACACGGCTTCCTTGTGACGCAGCAGCGACTTCGGCGTGAAGATGATGAGCGGCTTGCGGAACAGGCGGATCATCTGACGGCGCAGCAGGTGGAAAACCTGCGCCGGCGTCGTCGGCTGGACCACTTGCATGTTGTGATCCGCGCACAGTTGCAGGAAACGCTCAATACGCGCCGACGAGTGCTCCGGACCCTGACCTTCGTAGCCGTGCGGGAGCATCATCGTGAGACCGGAGACACGGCCCCACTTCACTTCGCCCGACGAGATGAACTGGTCGATCACGACCTGCGCGCCGTTCACGAAGTCGCCGAACTGCGCTTCCCACGCGACGAACGTGTTCGGTTCAGCGGTCGAATAACCGTACTCGAAACCGAGCACCGCTTCTTCCGACAGCACCGAGTCGATCACCGTGAACTTGGCCTGGCCTTCCGCGATGTTCTGCAGCGGAATGTACGTGCCGTCGTTCCAGCGCTCGCGGTTCTGATCGTGCAGAACGGCGTGGCGGTGCGTGAACGTGCCGCGGCCCGAGTCCTGGCCCGTCAGACGCACGGCATAGCCCGATGCGACCAGCGATGCGAACGCGAGGTGCTCGCCCATGCCCCAGTCGAGCTTGGCCTCGCCGAGACCCATCGCGCGGCGGTCGTTGATGACGCGCTCGACGAGCGGGTGAACCTTGAAGTTTTCCGGAATGGTCGTGATGCGCTCGGCCAGACGCTTGAGTTCCGCGAGCGGCACCGCCGTGTCGGCCGCGTCGGTCCACTTGCGGTTCAGGAACGGCACCCAGTCGACCGCGTACTTGCTCTTGTAGTTCGAGAGCACCGGATCGATCGTGTGATGGCCTTCGTCCATCGCCTGACGATATTCCTTGACGAAGTTGTCCGCTTCCTCGGCCGTGATGACGCCCTGTTGCACCAGCTTTTCGGCGTAGACGGCGCGCGTGCCCGGATGCTTCGCAATCGTCTTGTACATCAGCGGCTGCGTGACCGCCGGCGTGTCCTGCTCGTTGTGACCGAGCTTGCGGAAGCAGATGATGTCGACGACCACGTCCTTGTGGAACTTCATGCGGAAGTCGATGGCGAGCTGCGTCGCCAGCACGACGGCTTCGGGATCGTCGCCGTTCACGTGCAGCACCGGCGCCTCGATCATCTTGACGACGTCCGAGCAATACAGCGTCGAGCGCGCATCGCGCGGATCCGACGTCGTGAAGCCGATCTGGTTGTTGATGACGATGTGCAGCGTGCCGTGCGTGCCGTAACCGCGCGTCTGCGCGAGGTTCAGCGTTTCCATCACGACGCCCTGGCCCGCGAAGGCCGCGTCGCCGTGCACTTGCACCGGCAGCACTTGCAGGCCTTCTTCGTCGCCGCGACGATCCATACGCGCCTTGGCCGAGCCTTCGACCACCGGATTCACGATTTCGAGGTGCGACGGGTTGAATGCGAGCGACAGGTGAACCGGGCCGCCTTCCGTGGCGACGTCCGACGAGAAGCCCTTGTGGTACTTCACGTCGCCGGCCGGCAGGTCATCGACGTGCTTGCCTTCGAATTCGGCGAAAAGGTCCGCCGGCATCTTGCCGAGCGTATTGACGAGCACGTTCAGACGCCCGCGGTGCGCCATGCCGATGACGATTTCCTGCACGCCGTTCTTGCCCGCGTGACGCACGACTTCGTCCATCGACGCGATGAAGCTCTCGCCGCCTTCCAGTGAGAAGCGCTTCTGGCCGACATACTTGGTGTGCAGGAAACGCTCGAGGCCTTCGGCAGCCGTCAGGCGATTCAGGATGTGCTTCTTCTTGTCGTTCGAGAAATTCGGCGTCGAGCGAATCGACTCGAGCTGCTCCTTCCACCAGCGCTTCTGTTCCGGATCGCTGATGTACATGAACTCGGCGCCGATCGTGCCGCAGTACGTGTCGCGCAGCGCCTTGACGATGTCGCGCAGCGATGCCTGCTCGAAACCGAAGTACAGGTTGTTCGCGTTGAACACCTGATCCATGTCGGCTTCGGTGAAGTCGTAGAAGCCGGGTTCGAGTTCGGGAATGGGGGGACGCTCGCGGCGCTTGAGCGGATCGAGATTGGCCCATTGCGTGCCAAGGAAGCGATACGCGCCGATCAGCGATTGGACGTAGACTTGCTTTCGCGCGGTGGTCAGATCACCGGTGCTTTCGCGCGGCAGAAAGGCGTTCGCCTTCGCGCGCTGAGCGAAAGATTCGACGATGGGGCCGTGAGCCACGTCGTTGTGAGCCGTGCCGTCCGAAGCGGGCACGTTCTGCAACGCGTCGAAGTAGGCGCGCCAGGTCTCGGGCACTGACGCGGGATTATCGAGATATTGCTCGTACAACTCTTCGACGTACGGAGCATTACCGCCGAACAGATAAGAGTTCGACTGGAATTGCTTCATCATTTTACGCTCACCTTTCTTCGAGTTTCTCGAGGAAGTGCGGGTTACGAAACCTTCCGCGCCACGGCCTGACCGTTTAGCGGATTGCGCGAATCAAGTCTGCTTGGAAGGACCTAAAAAGCGACAGCTAATCCGAGAAGCATAGCACAGAACGAATAGTCATATGACGTATCGCCGCATGTGCCCTCGCCTCGTCGTCGCCTCGCCATCCTTTACGCAACAAGGATGTGCGGGCTATTCTGAGATAAGCAAGGGTCTCGTGCAGCGCGCCGAAGAATGACAAAAGCCGCCCGAAGGCGGCTTTTGTTCCGACGTTGCTCACAGATGCATGCGCAGCTTATTCGGCGTTGGCTTCGCGGCTTGCGCGGCGACGCTCGTGTTCTTTCAGATGACGCTTGCGCAGACGAATCGACTGCGGCGTGACTTCGACGAGCTCGTCGTCGTCGATGAACTCGACCGCGTATTCGAGCGAAAGCTGGATCGGCGGAACAAGACGCACGGCTTCGTCAGTGCCCGATGCGCGCACGTTCGTCAGCTGCTTGCCTTTGATCGGATTCACGACCAGGTCGTTGTCGCGGCTGTGAATGCCGATGATCATGCCTTCATAGAGCGCATCGCCCGGCGACACGAACATGCGGCCGCGATCCTGCAACTTCCACAGCGCATAGGCGACAGCAGCGCCATCGTCCTGCGAGATCAGCACGCCGTTACGGCGCTCGCCGACCGAGCCTTCCTTCACCGGCGCGTACGAATCGAAGGTGTGGCTCATCAGGCCCGTGCCGCGCGTGAGCGTCAGGAACTCGCTCTGGAAGCCGATCAGCCCGCGCGCCGAAATCTTGTACTCGAGACGCGTGCGGCCACGGCCATCCGAGGTCATGTCGAGCATTTCCCCCTTGCGGCGGCCGAGCTCTTCCATCACGCCGCCCTGATGCTGGTCTTCGATATCGACCGTCAGGTTTTCATACGGCTCGCACTTCACGCCGTCGATTTCCTGCAGCACCACGCGCGGACGCGACACGGCCAACTCGTAACCTTCACGGCGCATGTTCTCGACGAGAATCGTCAGATGCAGTTCGCCGCGGCCCGACACTTCGAACGTCGTTTCGTCGCCGGTGTCTTTCACGCGCAGCGCGACGTTGTGATTCAGTTCCTTCGTCAGACGATCGCGGATCTGGCGACTCGTCACGAACTTGCCTTCCTTGCCTGCGAGCGGCGACGAGTTCACGAGGAAGTTCATCGTGAGCGTCGGCTCGTCAACGGTGATCATCGGCAGCGCTTCGGGATTGTCCGGCGAGCAGATGGTCACGCCGATGCCGATTTCCTCGATACCGTTGATGAGCACGATATCGCCAGCCTGCGCCTCTTCCACCTGCACGCGCTCGAGGCCGTGGAACGACAGCACCTGATTGATCTTGCGATTCAGGATCGCGCCGTCCGGACCCGAGCGCACGGCGACCTGCATGCCCGGGCGGATACGGCCACGCGCGACACGGCCCACGCCGATACGGCCGACGTACGAGTTGTAGTCGAGCGACGTGATCTGAAGCTGCAAAGGACCGTCCGGATCGGCCGGACGCACGGGAACGTGTTCGAGAATGGCTTCGAACAGCGGGCGCATCGTGCCTTCGCGGACATCGGGTTCGAGGCCGGCGAAGCCGTTGAGACCCGACGCGTAGACGATCGGGAAGTCGAGCTGCTCTTCGGTCGCGCCGAGCTTGTCGAACAGATCGAAGGTCTGGTTGATCACCCAGTCGATACGCGCGCCCGGACGGTCCACCTTGTTGACGACGACGATCGGCTTCAGGCCGAGCGCGAGCGCCTTCTTCGTGACGAAGCGCGTTTGCGGCATCGGGCCTTCGACGGCGTCGACGAGCAGCAGCACGGAATCGACCATCGACAGCACGCGCTCCACTTCACCGCCGAAGTCCGCGTGTCCCGGCGTATCGACGATGTTGATGTGCGTGCCTTCGTATTCGACGGCGCAGTTCTTCGCCAGGATCGTGATGCCACGTTCCTTTTCGATGTCGTTCGAGTCCATGACCCGCTCGGCGACCTGTTGGTTTTCCCGGAAGGTGCCCGACTGGCGGAGCAACTGGTCGACGAGCGTGGTCTTGCCGTGGTCGACGTGGGCAATGATGGCGATATTGCGGAGGGCGCGAGTCATAGAAAGTGTCTTGGTTGTGCGCCGTAAGAGCGAGTCCCTTCTGTTGCGAGACTCCGTGGCTCGGCAAGCCCCCTCTGGAAAGCGTCATGCAAGCATGACTACGCGGGCCCGGCGCGGTGAGAACCGAAGAGTATAGCACGCACGGATGTCTAAACCTGGCAATAGGACTCAACCCGTAAATCGGGCCAGCAACCGCAGCATGTCCGCGGCGTCGGGTCGCGACGAACCGCAGGCCGGGCGTGGGCGGATTGTTAAGCATGTTCAGAAAAGATCCTTGCACGGTGCGAAACGCCTCCCTATAATCCTGCCTAGTCAACTATTGCAATCGCACAAATATTCTTATGAGCGACGCTCCGAAATCCGCGGCGATCGGCGACTACGTGCTCGCCGAGAGCGTCGGCTATCTGATCAGCCGGGTCCGCTCGACCATGTGGAACATGGTCACGCAACACACGACGTCCGAACTGGGCATCACGAGCACGCAGGCAAGCATCCTGTTCATGCTGGCGGTCGGCAAATGCCTGACGGCGGCGGATATTGCCCGCGAATACGGCATCGATGCGAGCGCGGTCACGCGTCTCATCGACAGACTGGAAAAGCGCGGCCTGCTTTCGCGCGTGCGCAGCGAGGAAGACCGGCGCGTCGTGCGCCTCGCGCTGACGGACGAAGGTCACGCGACCGCGGAAAAGATACCCGCCATCTTCACGCGCGTACTGGACAACCTGCTTGCCGGTTTCACGCCGGAGGAAGTCGGCTTCCTCAAAAGCATGCTGCGGCGGATTCTCGCGAACTCGTGCGATCCATCCGTCGCGCCACTGCTGGGCGGCAACGATAAGCCTGGTACGTCATTGCGATGACAAGCAAATTCGTCATCGCAACCCTACAAAAAGATTGCAACGTCCACCTTTAATTTGCATCTCGAGAGACGAGATATGAACCAGCACTTCCTGTCCGCCATTCGCGGCGAAAGCCGTGCGAAGCGCGCCGTCGCCGCCGCGGTGGCCGCGCTTGCGCTCGCCGGCTGCGCGAACTATTCGGGCATTTCGAGCGACAAGCAGATCGCCGCGCCGGAAAACTTCGAGGCCACGCAAAGCGTGCCGGGCCAAGGCGGCCAATGGCCCACGCTCGACTGGGCGAAGCAGTTCGGCGATCCGCAACTGCCGCAACTGATCGACGAAGCGCTCGCCGACAATCCGAGCATCGCGCAGGCGCAGGCGCGCATCGCGAAGGCGTCGTCGTATATCGAGACGTCGCGCTCGGCGCTTTATCCGAAGGTCACCGGCTCGTATTCGTGGACGCGCGAACTCTATTCCGCCAACGCCCTCTTCCCGCCGCCTTATGGCGGGACGTGGTTCAGCGAGAACAACGTGCTCGCGAGCGCGTCGTGGGAACTGGATCTGTGGGGCAAGAACCGCTCGCGCCTCAACATGGCGGTATCGCAGCAGAAAGCCGCCGAAGCCGACATGCAGCAGGCGCGCGTGACGCTTGCGGCGTCGGTCGCGCGCACGTACAACCAGCTCGCGCTGCTCTACGCGCTGCGTGACGTGGCGCAACGCGAAATCGCGAACCGTCAGGACGTCGGACGCATCACGAACGGGCGCGTCGCGGCCGGGCTCGACACCAACGTCGAGCGCCGAACGGCGGAAGGCAACGTCGCGACCAGCCAGACGAACTCGACGGAACTCGACGGCCAGATCGAAACCGTCCGCTATCAGCTCGCGGCGCTGCTCGGCAAAGGCCCGGATCGCGGCCTCAAGATCGCGAAACCCGTGATCGACCCGAACGTCAACGTGACGCTGCCCGACAACGTGCCCGCCGATCTCGTCGCGCGCCGCCCGGATATCGTCGCCGCGCGCTGGCAGGTCGAAGCCGCGACCCACAACATCAAGGAAGCGAAGGCCGAGTTCTTCCCGGACATCAACCTCGCGGCGGCCTTCGGTTTCGACGCGTTCGGCTGGAGCCGCTTCCTGCAGGCGAGCAGCCGCCAGATCCAGGCCGGTCCGGCGATCCATCTGCCGATCTTCGACGCCGGCGCCTTGCGCGCGCAGTTGAAAGGCCGTTACGCGGACTTCGAAGGCGACGTCGCGAACTACAACCAGACGCTCATCAACGCGATGAACGATGTCGCGACCAACATCTCCGCAATCCGCTCGCTCGACAAGCAAATGGCCGACGCCCAGCGCGCGCTCGCGGCGGCGTCGAGCGCGTATCAGCTCGCCGTGATCCGCTACAAGGCCGGCCTGTCGCCGCAATTGCAGGTGCTCAACGCCGACGAAAACCGCCTCGCCAACGAGCAGACCGTGACGAATCTGCGCCTGAAGCGCACCGATCTGCAGATCGCGCTGATCAAGTCGCTCGGCGGCGGATTCGACGCGACGAGCAGCAATCTCGCGATCGGCGGCAGCGGACAAAGTCAGACGACGACGCAGGCGGCCAATCAGGCCACGCCGTCGAACTAAGCGCCCACAAGAACACGCATCGGACCAAAAACGGAATTTTCGGAGTCTTTCATGAGCGACCCTCAACAAAACGCAGCCGCGGCCGCCGCGCCCGCGCCGAAACAGAGCAACGGCAAACGCCGAGCGCTGATGACGCTGATCGTGCTCGTCATCATCATCGCGGCTATCGCGTACGGGCTGTACTACTTCCTCGTCGCGCGCTTCCACGAAGCCACCGACGACGCCTACGTGAATGGCAACGTCGTGCAGATCACGCCGCAGGTCGTGGGCACGGTGATCTCGGTGAACGCCGACGACACGCAGACCGTGAAGATAGGCGATCCGCTCGTCGCGCTCGATCCGGCCGACTCCAAGGTCGCGCTCGATCAGGCCGAGGCAAATCTCGCGCAGACTGTGCGCCAGGTACGCACGTTCTTCGTCAACAACAACCAGTACGAAGCGCAGATCGCGTTGCGCCGGTCCGATCTGTCGCGCGCGCAGGACGATTTGAAGCGCCGCATGCAGGTCGCGCAGACGGGTGCGGTCTCGCAGGAAGAAATCTCGCACGCCCGCGACGCGGTGCGCAGCGCGCAGGCCGCGCTCGACGCCGCCGAGCAGGAGCTCGCGTCGAACCGTTCGCTCACGGCCAACACGACGATCGCCGATCACCCGAACGTGCTCGCCGCCGCCGCGAAGGTCCGCGATTCCTACATCAACTACGCGCGCAACACGCTGCCCGCGCCGGTCACGGGCTATGTCGCCAAGCGCTCGGTGCAAGTCGGCCAGCGCGTGTCGCCGGGCAATCCGCTGATGGCGATCGTGCCGCTCAACGCCGTGTGGGTCGATGCGAACTTCAAGGAAGTGCAGCTCAAGCACATGCGGATCGGCCAGCCGGTCGAGCTGACGGCCGATCTGTACGGTTCGGGCGTCGTGTATCACGGCAAGGTGGTCGGTTTCTCGGCCGGCACGGGCTCGGCTTTCTCGCTGCTGCCCGCGCAGAATGCGACCGGCAACTGGATCAAGGTGGTGCAGCGCCTGCCGGTGCGCATCCAGCTCGATCCGAAAGAACTGGAAGCGCATCCGCTGCGTATCGGCCTGTCGATGAACGTCGACGTCACCATCAAGGACGAGCAAGGCGGCCAGCTCGGCAACGCGCAGAACACGGTCTACCAGACGAATGTGTTCGACAACTACGGCGCGCAGGCCGATCAGGAAATCGCGCGCATCATCCAGCAGAACGCGGGTACGGGTGCGGGCGCAGGGTCGTCGGCGCAGAGCGCGTCGCCGGCGCACGGGCGCGCGACGAAGTCGGCGTCGGCCGCCAAGCTGATGTAAGCGGACTCGCCACATGTCTTCGCAAAACGTCGTACATCCGCCGCTGTCGGGCGGAAAGCTCGTCATCGGCACGATCGCCGTATCGCTCGCGGTGTTCATGAACGTGCTCGACACGTCGATCGCGAACGTCTCGATTCCGTCGATCTCCGGCGATCTCGGCGTGTCGTCGGATCAGGGCACGTGGGTCATCACGTCGTTCGCGGTCGCCAACGCGATCTCGGTGCCGTTGACCGGCTGGCTCACGCAGCGTCTCGGGCAGGTGCGGCTCTTTCTCGGCTCGATCATCCTGTTCGTGATCGCGTCGTGGCTCTGCGGTCTCGCGCCGACGCTCCCCTTCCTGCTCGCCGCGCGCGTATTCCAGGGCGCCGTCGCCGGCCCGATGATCCCGCTGTCGCAAACGCTGCTGCTCGCGAGTTATCCGCGCGAAAAAGCGCCGATGGCGCTATCGATGTGGTCGATGACCACGCTGATCGCGCCGGTCGCGGGGCCAGTCCTCGGCGGATGGATCTCGGACAACATCTCGTGGCCGTGGATCTTCTACGTGAACATTCCGGTCGGCATCGCGGCGGCGCTCGCTACGTTCGCGATCTTCCGCGACCGCGATTCCGCGATCCGCAAGGCGCCGATCGACACGGTCGGGCTCGGGCTGCTCGTCGTCTGGGTCGGCTCGCTGCAGATCATGCTCGACAAAGGCAAGGATCTCGACTGGTTCAACTCGACGACGATCGTCGTGCTCGCGCTCATCGCCGTGATCGCGTTCGCGTTCTTCATCGTGTGGGAGCTGACGGCGGAGCATCCGGTCGTGGATTTGTCGCTCTTCGAGCTGCGCAACTTCACCGGCGGAACGATCGCGCTGTCGATCGGATACGGGCTCTACTTCGGCAATCTCGTTCTGCTCCCGCTGTGGCTGCAGACGGATATCGGCTACACGGCGACGAACGCCGGTCTCGTGATGGCGCCCGTCGGGGTGTTCGCGATCCTGCTTTCTCCGATCACCGGCAAATTCCTGCCGCGCACCGATCCGCGTTACATCGCGACCGCCGCGTTCCTCGTCTTCGCGCTGTGTTTCTGGATGCGTTCACGCTACACGACCGGCGTCGACACTTGGGCGCTCACGATACCGACGCTGATTCAGGGCATCGGCATGGCGGGCTTCTTCATTCCGCTCGTGTCGATCACGCTGTCGGGCTTGCCGGGACATCGAATTCCGGCGGCGTCGGGGCTGTCGAACTTCGTGCGGATCATGTGCGGCGGCATCGGCACGTCGATCTTCTCGACGGCGTGGGAGCATCGTTCGATCGTGCATCACGCGCAACTCGTCGAAAGCGCCAATTCGTACAACCCGGTGTTCGCGAATTCGATGCAGCAGATGGGCGCGCTCGGCCTGACGCACGAGCAGACCGTCGGCCTCTATAACAGCATGGCGACGCAGCAGGCCGCGCAGCTCGGCGTGAACGACATGTTCTATATTTCGGCGGGGATTTTCGTCGCGCTGATCGTGCTGATCTGGATCACGCGGCCCGAGCGTTCGGGCGGTGGAGATTCGGCGGCGGCGGCATCGGCGGCGCACTGATCGCCTGACTGCTCCCAAAAGAACAGAGCCCGGTCGACATCGACCGGGCTCTTTTTCATCGCGCCGTGACGATGAGCCGTTCCGGCGCGAGCACACCCTCGCCCGCGCGCGCCACGCCCAGCAGACGGCCGCCTTCTTGCGCATAAACGCGCACGCGGCCTGCTTCGAGACGCGTTTTCACGACGTCCGCGAGCTTCAGACGTTGACCGTGCAGGAAGCGCTGCGTCGCTTCGTCGTTCAACTGAACCGCGGGAAACGTGGATAGCAGTGCATCGACGGGCTGAAGCCGCTCGTCGCGCTCCGCTTCGCTCAGGCTCGCGAGGTGATCGAGCGTGACCGCCTGTTCGAGCGTCAGCGCGCCGACACCGGTGCGCCGCAACGCCGTCAGATGCGCGCCGCAGCCGAGCGCTTCGCCGATGTCCTCGGCCAGCGTCCGTACGTAAGTGCCCTTGCTGCACGTCACGCGAAACGTCACGAGGGGCAGCGCGCACGCGATCAACTGCAGCGCGTGAATCGTCACTTGCCTGCCCTCACGCTCGACCGTCTGACCGGCGCGCGCGTATTCGTAGAGCGGCTTGCCGTCGCGCTTGAGCGCCGAGTACATCGGCGGGACTTGCACGATTTCGCCGATGAACCGCGTCATCGCTTCGACGACGGCAGCTTCGTCGCACGTCACGTCGCGGGTATCCACCGCCTCGCCTTCGGCATCGCCGGTCGTCGTGCGGATACCGAGGCGCATCGTCGCTTCGTAGGTCTTGTCGGCATCGAGCAGGTCTTGCGAGAACTTCGTCGCTTCGCCGAAGCACAACGGCAGCAGACCGGTTGCGAGCGGATCGAGCGTACCCGTGTGGCCCGCCTTCTTCGCCAGATAAATCCGCTTTGCCTTGATGAGCGCATCGTTGCTCGACAGCCCGAGCGGCTTGTCCAGCAAGAGCACGCCGTCGAGCGCGCGGCGGGGAATCTTCGGACCGCCCTTCACTCACGCACCTTCTTCGTCATCTTTTGCGCGCGTCGCGTTTGCCTCGTCGATCAGGCGCGACATCTCGACGGCCTTCTCGATCGTCTGGTCATAGTGGAAATGCAGCGTCGGCACCGTGTGGATGTGCAGGCGCTTGAACAGCATATTGTGCAGATGTCCCGCCGCATGATTGAGCCCTTCCTGCGTCTGCTTCGGATCGCCCGTCAGCGTCGTGAAGTAGACCTTCGCGTGCGCGTAGTCAGGCGTGAGCTCGACGCTCTGAATCGTCACGAGTCCGACGCGCGGGTCTTTCACCTCGCGCATCAGTTCCGAAAGATCGCGCTGGATCTGATCCGCAATCTGCACGTTGCGGTTCGCGGATGTCCGTTTTTTAGCCATGATTTCGTTTCCGTATTCTTGTCGCGCCGCCTGAAGCAAAAAGGGCGGAGCGAGCCGCAAGGCTCACCCCGCCCTTTTTTCAGCGGCTAGCGCATTACAGCGTGCGAGCCACTTCCGTCACTTCGAAGACTTCGAACTGATCGCCTTCGACGATATCGCTGAAGTTCTTGATCGACATACCGCACTCGAAGCCCTGACGCACTTCCTTGACGTCGTCCTTGAAGCGCTTGAGCGAATCGAGCTCGCCGGTGTGAATCACGACGTTGTTGCGGATCACGCGCACCGACGAGGAACGCTTGACCACGCCGTCCGTGACCATACAACCCGCGATCAGGCCGACCTTCGGCACGCGGATGACCTGGCGCACCTCGACCATGCCCGTCACCGTTTCGCGCTTCTCCGGCGCGAGCATGCCGGACATCGCCGCCTTCACCTCATCCACTGCGTCATAGATGATGTTGTAGTAGCGGATGTCGATGCCGTTCGCCTCGGCCACCTTGCGCGCCTGAGCATCCGCACGCGTGTTGAAGCCGATGATGACCGCCTTCGATGCCGTCGCCAGGTTGACGTCCGATTCGCTGATCGCGCCGACCGCGCTGTGCACGATCTGCACGCGCACCTCGTTGGTCGACAGCTTCTGCAGCGACTGGACCAGCGCTTCCTGCGAGCCCTGCACGTCCGCCTTGACGATGAGCGGCAGGTTCTGCACTTCGCCTTCGCCCATTTGCTCGAGCATGTTCTCGAGCTTGGCGGCCTGTTGCTTCGCAAGCTTGACGTCGCGGAACTTGCCCTGACGGAACAGCGCGATTTCGCGCGCCTTGCGCTCGTCCGGCAGCACGATGACTTCCTCGCCCGCCGCCGGCACTTCCGACAGACCCTGGATTTCCACCGGGATCGACGGACCCGCCGTCTTCGTCGGCTTGCCGGTTTCGTCGAGCATGGCTCGCACGCGACCGTAGGCGCTGCCCGCGAGAACCACGTCGCCGCGGTTCAGCGTGCCCGACTGCACCAGAATGGTCGCGACCGGGCCCTTGCCCTTGTCCAGCTTCGCTTCGATGACGAGACCCTTCGCAGCGGCTTCCACCGGCGCGGTGAGTTCCAGCACTTCGGCTTGCAGCGACACGTTTTCGAGCAGATCGTCGATGCCCCGGCCGGTCTTCGCCGACACTTCGATGAACGGCGAATCGCCGCCGTACTCTTCCGGCACCACGCCTTCCGCGACGAGTTCCTGCTTCACGCGGTCGGGGTTCGCTTCCGGCTTGTCGATCTTGTTGATCGCAACGACGATCGGCACGCCGCCCGCCTTCGCGTGAGCGATCGCTTCCTTCGTCTGCGGCATCACGCCGTCGTCGGCTGCGACCACCAGAATGACGATGTCGGTCGCTTTCGCGCCGCGCGCACGCATGGCCGTGAAGGCCTCGTGACCCGGCGTGTCGAGGAAGGTGATGACGCCGCGCGGCGTATCGACGTGATATGCGCCGATATGCTGCGTGATGCCGCCCGCTTCGCCCGCCGCCACTTTCGCGCGACGGATGTAGTCCAGCAGCGAGGTCTTGCCGTGGTCGACGTGACCCATGACGGTGACAACCGGCGGACGCGGCAGCTTCTCTGCCGTTTCCTCGGTGGTTTCGCCTTCGATCAACAACGCTTCCGGGTCGTCCAGCTTCGCCGCGACCGCGCGATGGCCCAGTTCCTCGACGACGATCATCGCCGTTTCCTGGTCCAGCACCTGGTTGATCGTGACCATCTGGCCGAGCTTCATCATCACCTTGATGACTTCCGAAGCCTTCACCGACATCTTGTGCGCGAGGTCCGCGACGGAAATGGTTTCCGGCACGTGCACTTCACGGACGATCGGCTCGGTCGGCGCCTGGAATGACGTCTGTTCCTGATGCTTGCCGCGACCCTTCGGACCGCCGCGCCAGCCGCGATCGACACCACCGCTCGAATCGCCACGCGTCTTCATGCCGCGACGCTTCGATGCGTCGTCCTGCTGCCAGCCGCCCTTGCCAGCCTTCTTCTTGTCGCCGGCGCCTGCGGGAGCCGTCGATGCGGGTGCCGGCGCGCCTGCAGCCGGCTTCTTCGCCGCTGCGGGACGTGCCGCCTGCGCGCCTTCCGGCTTCGCGGGCTTGTGCAGCGTGCCCTTCGCTTCGGCGGCCTTCGCCGCTTCGGCGGGCTTCGGTGCGGGCGCGGGTTCCGGCGCCTTTACTTGCGCCTTGCGCGGGGTGTTCATCATTTCGCGGATCGCGCGGGCTTCGGCTTCCGCCGCCGCACGGCGCTTCGCGATGGCTTCCTGCTCGAGGCGAGCCTTTTCGGCCTTCGCCTTCGCGTCTTCTTCCGCCTTCTTCGCGGCTTCACGCTGCGCGGCACGCTCGCTCGCAGCCTTCTCTTCCGCTGCCTTTTCGGCGGCTTCGCGCTGCGCGGTGTCGTCCTGCTTCGGTTCCGGCTTCGCTTCGACGGCCGGTTGCGTGCGCGCTTCCTGACGCGCAGCCTGCGCCGCACGCGAGATTTCGGCAGCCTGAGCCGCAGCCGCCGCGCGGCGCGCCGCTTCCTCTTCCTGCTTCTTGCGCTCGGCTTCCGCCGCTTCCTCGCGAGCGCGGCGCTCGGCTTCTTCGCGCTCCAGCTTCGCCTGCTGTTCCTTCAGCTCGCGCTCTTCGCGCTCGAGCTGCTCGGCGGCACGGCGCGCTTCTTCCTCGCGACGCTGCAGTTCGGCTTCGTCGACTTCCGGCTCTTCGACGTGATTCGGCGCGGCCTCGGCCTGCTCCACACCGGTTTCGTCGCGTTTCACGAAAACACGCTTCTTGCGCACCTCGACCTGAATGGTGCGAGCTTTACCCGTTGCGTCGGATTGCTTGATTTCCGACGTATGCCGGCGGGTCAAAGTGATCTTGCGCTTGTCGGCGTCGGCGGAACCGTGCGACTTGCGCAAATGATCGAGCAGACGCGCCTTGTCCGTCTCGGACAGGTCGTCGTTCGCGCTCGCTTTCTGGACGCCAGCCGCCTGCAACTGCTCGAGCAGGACGCCCGCAGGCATTTTGAGTTCCGCGGCAAATTGGGCTACGTTGTTACTCGCCATTCATTCCTCTTGATGCAAGGACCAATCCTTGCGGTTAGATCGGGGTCACGCGGCCAGACAGGCCGCCAAATATCAGTGCGCCATGGTCATTTCTCACTGGAACCAGTGTTCACGTGCTTTCATGATCAACGCCTTAGCGGCATCCTCTTGCATTCCGGTCATTTCGACCAGTTCATCTACTGCCAGCTCCGCGAGATCGTCGCGGGTCTGAATCTGGTGCTCGGCGAGCTTTGCGAGAAGCTCGTTGTCCATGCCGTCGAGGCTCTTCAAATCGAGCGCGACGCCTTCCACCTTCTCTTCGTTGGCGATCGCCATCGTGAGGAGCGCGTCGCGCGAGCGATTGCGCAGCTCGTGCACGGTGTCTTCGTCGAACGCTTCGATTTCGAGCATTTCGTTGAGCGGCACGTAGGCGATTTCTTCGAGACTCGTGAAGCCTTCGTCGATCAGGATGTCGGCGACTTCCTCGTCCACATCCAGACGCGCCATGAAGAGGTCGCGCAACTTGCCACGCTCTTCGTTCTGCTTCAGCGCGGACTCGTCCGGCGTCATGATATTGATTTGCCAGCCGGTGAGTTCGCTTGCGAGCCTCACGTTCTGGCCGGCGCGGCCGATGGCGACGGCGAGCTCGTTTTCGTCCACCACGACGTCCATCGAATGCTTTTCTTCATCGACGACGATCGACTGGACGGCTGCCGGCGCGAGAGCGCCGATCACGAACTGCGCGGGATCTTCCGACCATAGCACGATGTCGACGTTCTCGCCACCGAGCTCGTTACGCACGGCCTGCACGCGCGAACCGCGGATGCCGACGCAAGTGCCGATAGGATCGATGCGCTTGTCGTAGGCGATCACGCCGATTTTCGCACGCACGCCGGGATCGCGCGCGGCGGCCTTGATTTCCAGCAGACCTTGCTCGATTTCCGGCACTTCGAGTTCGAACAGCTTCATCAGGAACTCGGGCGCGGTGCGCGAGAGTTCGATCTGCGGGCCGCGCGCGGTGCGGTCGACCTTCGCGATGTACGCGCGCACGCGGTCGCCCACGCGCAGGTTTTCCTTCGGAATCAACTGGTCGCGGCGCAGCAGCGCTTCGACACGGCCCGACTCGACAATGAAATTACCCTTGTCCAGGCGCTTCACCGAGCCGGTCATGATCTTTTCGCCGCGCTCGAGGAAGTCGTTCAGAATCTGTTCGCGCTCGGCGTCGCGCACCTTCTGCAGGATCACCTGCTTGGCGGCCTGCGCGCCGATACGGCCGAATTCGATCGACGGAATCGGCTCCTCGATGAATTCGTCCACCTGCGCGTCGGGCTTTTGCTCCTTCGCTTCGAACAGCAGGATTTCCTGATCCGGCTCTTGCAGGCCGGCCTCGTCCGGCACGACGCGCCAGCGGCGGAAAGTTTCGTGTTCGCCGCTCTCACGGTCGATGGCGACACGAATATCCACGTCTTCCTCGAAGAGCTTCTTCGTTGCCGAAGCAAGCGCAGCTTCCAGCGCTGCGTACACGACGTCCTTGTTGACGTTCTTTTCGCGTGCCAGCGCATCCGCCAGCATCAATACTTCGCGACTCATTGTTTGCGGCTCCTAAAGTCAACCTTGGGGACGAGACGTGCCTTATCGAGGTCCGCGAGCGTGAAATCGAGCATCGCAGCGCCGTCCTTCCCTTCAAATTCCAATCCGATCGTTTCGCCGTCAGGGGCGTGCAGGATGCCGCGGAACGACTTGCGCCCGTCCAGCGGCTTCTTCAATGTAATGGCGACTTCGCTCCCCGCGAAGCGCTCGAAATCCGCCAGTTTCTTGAGCGGGCGGTCGAGCCCCGGCGACGATACTTCGAGCCGGTCGTAGTCGATGTTCTCGACTTCAAACAAATATTGGAGCTGACGGGTGACCTTCTCGCAGTCTTCGATCGCGATACCAGCCGGCTGGTCGATGTAGACACGCAGCATGCCGCCTCCCGAACGCTCGAGATCGACAAGCTCGTAGCCAAGGCTCGAGACCGTGGTTTCAATCAATTCCGTCAGTTGCACAGTAACTCCAAGGTGTTCGCGCGCTCCACGCCGAAACACCTGCGGGCGAGCGCCTTCATGCGGGCGCGCACCCCTGCTCCCGAGATGCCGAACCGAATAGCCAAAAAAAAATGGGCGCAACGCCCACATTTTTCAACCGAGGTCGCACTCAGGGCAGCGAAAGAAAACTACGTGCCCAGCGACTTCATGATTTTAGCCATTTTTCAGGATAAACGCAAACGTAACGCGCACTTTCGCCCCTGTTGGACCCGGTTTCACGCCGGTTTGTCCTAACGATCAGAAAGAGCGAAACGCGAGATTTTCGTCGCCGGGGGCGGACCGATGCTTCGCATCCCGCTTTTGGACTTCCCCCGGCGACGTCTTTGCGATTTTTTACATATCGCGCTCAGCGGCCGCGCGAGCGATTACGCGCGCCCCGGCCCGCGCCGCCGGCTTTGTTCTGGCCAGCGCCCTGCTGTCCGCCGCCCTGGCGATTGCCCCGCGGTGCGTTGCCACCGGCGGCACGCTTGCCGGCGCCGCCCGCGCCCTGCGGACCGCCGCCTTGCGGACGCGCGCCGCGCGGACCCGGCCGTGCGCCGTTAGCGCGATTGCCGTTGGGCTCGTTGCCGATGCGGTTGCCGTTCGGCTCCCGGCCGCCGCGACGGCCCATGCCGCCCCCGTTGCCTGCATTGCCCGTGTTGCCGCCGAATCCGCCCATGCCGCCGAGCCCGAAGCTGCCCGGCACACCGCCCGGCTGGCCGCGCCGGCCGCCGCGTCCCGGCGTCTGCTGCTGCGTCATGCGCGAGTGCGAGCTCAGCACCGGCTCGCGCGTGATGAAGCCCATCGACGTCTGCATCGGATCGGGTTGCACACGCGGCGCGGCGCTGCGTCCGCCCTTCTCGGCCGTCGGCAATTTCAGCCCGACCGACGCCATCAGGCTGCGCACCTGATTGTCCTCGAGCTCTTCCCAGCGGCCGCGCTTCAGGCCGCGCGGCAGCGCGATCGGACCATGACGCGTGCGGATCAGGCGGCTCACCATCAGGCCGGCCGCCTCGAACATACGGCGCACTTCGCGATTCCGGCCTTCCGCCAGCGCGACGTGATACCAGTGATTCGTGCCTTCGCCGCCGCCGTCCTGGATGCGCAAGAAGTTGGCGGGACCGTCGTCGAGCTCGACGCCTTTCAGCAGCTTCTGCTTCATCGCCTCGGACAGTTGTCCGACCACGCGCACCGCGTACTCACGCTCGACGCTGTAGCGCGGATGCATGAAGCGGTTCGCCAGATCGCCGGACGTCGTGAGCAACAGCAGGCCTTCCGTATTGAAGTCGAGACGCCCGACCGCGAGCCATTTGGCGGTTTTCATCGACGGCAGCTTGTCGAACACGGACGGACGCCCTTCCGGGTCGGCATGGCTGACGATCTCGCCCGTCGGCTTGTGATACAGCAGGATGCGCGGCGGCTTGCTCGCGAGCTTGCGCTTGAGCGGCTTGCCGTTGATGCGCACCTGATCGGTCGGCATGATGCGCTGGCCGATATGCGCCGGCTCGCCGTTCACCGATACGCGCCCGGCGATGATCAACTCTTCCATGTCGCGCCGCGAACCCATGCCCGCATCCGCGAGCACCTTGTGCAGCTTCGGCGCGTCTTCGTCCGGTTCCAGCACGCGCTTTTGCGGTGCATTGCGGCCGCGTCGCAGCATCGGGGCGCGCACGCCGGCCGAACCGTTGTCGGCGTCGAAGGCCGGCGAGGTCACGTAGGCGAACACGTCGTCGACGGCTGCAGCAGCCGCGCTCTCGACGGTCGCCGGTCCCGCGTCGCTGCGCTTGCCGCGCTTTTGCTGCGGCGGATTCTTGCGCCGGCCGCCTTCGCGCGGCGCGGGCGCGGCGGCCTGTACGCCGGCCTCGTCCGCTGCTTCGACGCCGGTTTCGCCCGCTTCCGCGCGCGCGCTCTTGCGGCCGCGCGGACTCGCCCCTTCGCCCTTGCGCGGCTTCGCGCCCGGATCCTTGCGCGGGGTACGCACTTGTGCCGCCACGACGCCGTCGGGCGGCGTCTCGTTGACGGCGCCCGGCGCGCCTGGCGCAGCGTCCGCGCCCTTGGTCTTCGCGACAGCGCGACGCCGTGCGATCAGGCTACGCGGCCCGCGGCGCAATCCGCGGCGCGGACGGTCATCGCCCTCGCCGCCTTCATCGGCGCGGTCGGTGCGCGTGCTGTCGCCGGCATCGGCCGACTCAGGTGCGTCCGCGGCGTGCACGGGGCGCGCGGATTCAGGCGAATCGCTGTCGTGGGAGTGTGTCAAAACAACCTCAAATGTCGAATCGCGCGCCCGTCGCGGGCGCGTCAAAAAATCCGCTGACCGGTCCGGCTGGTCGTCTCGAAATAATCTTTATGGAGAGCCGGATTGCCAGATCAGGGGCCATGCAAATTGCGTCAGGCGCGGCGCGCCTTCGGTTCTTCGGAGTCGTCGTCCAGTTCGGCTTCGTTCGATGGACTCGCATCTCTTTCGTCTTCACGCGGCATCGGAACGGGCGCATCGTGCGCGGTGCCCAAAGGCTGTGCGTGAATCCCGGCTGTCGACGCGGCGCGCTCGTCCAGCGCATCCGCACGTTCCGTTCCGAGTCTTTCCTGCTGTTCTTCTGTCTGTTCTTGCTCCGCCGGCCCGGCGGCCGCGCGCTCATCGGCGGAAGCGTCGGGTTCGGCGGGATCGGCGGATTCCGCCGATTCCAGCGCTTCAACGGCGAAGACCTGCGCCGGGGCGTCAGGTTCCCCGTCATTCGACGCTTGTGGCGTGGCCGGCGGCTCGATGCCCGCCGGCGGCGCATTCCCGGCGATGCTGTCGGGAAATTCGATCGAATGCTGCGCGAGCAGCGATGCTTCGAGCTGCGCCGACGGATTGTCCAGCGCGGGCAACTCGTCGAGCGCGGTCAGTCCGAGATCGTCGAGAAACTGCTTGGTCGTCGCGTACAGCGCCGGGCGGCCCGGCACGTCGCGATGACCGATCACCTCGATCCAGCCACGGTCCTCCAGTTGCTTCACGACCTGCGTGTTCACCGTCACGCCGCGGATCTCTTCGATATCGCCCCGCGTCACTGGCTGCCGATAGGCAATGATCGCCAGCGTTTCGAGTACGGCCCGCGAATACTTGGGCGGCTTTTCCGGGTGCAGCCTGTCGAGATAGGCCCGCATCGCGGGCTTGCTCTGAAAACGCCAGCCCGAGGCAAGCGCGACCAGTTCCACGCCGCGTCCCGACCAGTCGGCCTTGAGCGCTTCGAGCAACGTGCGAACGGTATCCGCCGAAATGTCGTCGGCGAACAGCTTGCGCAATTCATTCAGCCTCAGCGGTTCCTGCGCGCAAATCAAAGCAGTCTCGAGGACGATCTTCGCCTCTTGGGTATTCATGCAGCTTGGGTCAACCCTATATGGTCAATGATTCAATTCAAATCGAGCTTGCGCAGGACCGAACGCCACCAAAATGGTGCGAACGATAAAGCTGGACGCGGAGTTTCAAGACGCGCTCGCCCGATTGTAATCGGTCATATTGATTGGGAGCACGCACCGGGGAGAGGCGTAAAGGGCGATCGGTGAGCGAACGCCGGGCCATCCAGCCGGACGAGGTGGCGCTTTCCTAGGCGAAAGCGCGTGACTGAGCGCCATATTACGCAAAAACAACCGGGGCGTAAAGGTGATCGATTGATCGGCGCCCGGACTCACTCGACGCCGGTCGTGCGCGGCCGACGTCGATCGGCACGGCTCAGGCGACGCCGCGCGCCGTCAGGAATCGCTGCAGGCGTTCGACGCCCGCGTCCAGCCGTGCGGGATCGCACGCGTAGCACCAGCGCACGAAGCCTTCGCCTTCCGGGCCGAACGCGCTGCCCGGCGCAAGTCCGAGACGGGCTTCGCGCACCAGCGATTTGCACAGTTCGAGGCTGTTTTGCGCGCCCGGTAGCGAGAAAAACAGGTACATCGCGCCGTCGGGCGTGCGCACGTCGACGCCCTCGATCGCCTGAAGCGCCTGCACGAGATGATCGCGGCTTGCACGCAGATCCGCGACGAGCGCCTGAGTAAAGCGCTCGCCCTCTTCCACCGCGACGACGCCCGCCTGCTGCACGAACGACGGCGCGCACGACGTGTTGTACTCGACCAGCTTGCCGAGATCGTCCATCAGTTGCGTCGGGGCGACGAGCCAGCCGAGGCGCCAGCCGGTCATCAGCCACGCCTTCGAAAACGAATTCACCGCGATCACGCGCTCGTCGCGCGCGGCGAGATCGAGAAAGGACGGCGCGACGCGAGCGTCATCGCCGTAGTACAGGCGTTCGTAGACTTCGTCCGCGACGATCCAGATTCCGTGACGGCGGCAATGCGCGAGCACGGCGCGCTGCTGATCGCGCGTCATCGTCCAGCCGGTCGGGTTGTTCGGCGAGTTGATCATCAGCATGCGCGTGTTGGGCGTGAGCGCCGCGAGCAGGCGGTCGAGATCGAGCGTCCAGCCACGCGGGCCGTAAGTCAGCGAAACGGTATCGACGCTCGCGCCGAGGATTTTCGGAATCTCGACGAGATTCGGCCATAGCGGCGTCACGGCGACGACGCGATCGCCCGCACCGACCACGAGTTGCGCCGCGAGCATCAGCGCGTTCACGCCGGCGCTCGTCACGGCGATGTGCGCCGGCGTCGTCGCGCCGTGCAGCGCGCTCACGTAGCGGCTGAGCGATTCGCGCAGCGGGGCGATGCCGAGATTGTGCGTGTAGAACGTGGCGCCATCGGCAAGCGCGCGGCTTGCGGCATCGCGGATGAATTGCGGCGTCACGCGATCCGATTCGCCGAACCAGAACGGCAGCACATCGGCGACGCCGAAACCCGCGTTTGCGACCTCGCGGATCTGCGACGGCCTCAACGCCCGCACGGCGTCGCGCGCATTCGGCGCACCCGATGCGTGCGCGCCCGCCAATTGACTCAGTTCGCTGACCACCGCGCCTTCCGATTCACTCATCGCTCGCCCCGTCGTCTTGTCTTAAAAAAGAAGTCTAACGCGCGCGCCATGATTTTCGCGATGAACGGAGGCTTATCCGAGGTCTTCCGCACGCGGCGGCAGCGAGGCGATCAGCGACCACACCGATTCCGCCGCGGGCGACAGCGAGCGATCGCGCCGCCGCACGAGCTCCACGGTCCGTTCGGCGCGCGGTTCGAGCGGCAACGCGACCAGCGACGAATCCGCCGGCAGCGGCAGCGCGAGCCACGGCAGCACGCTCACGCCGACGCCCGCTTCCACGAGCCCGAACACCGTCGCCGAGTGTCCGAGTTCCTGCACCACTTGCGCCTCGACGCCGTGCTCCTGCATGACGGCATCGATGATCGGCCGGCTGCCCGACGCGTAGTCGAGCATCACGAGCCGCTCGCCCGCGAGCGCTTCCCACGGCACCGCCGTCTCGCGCCCGAGCGGATGATCGCGCCGCGCGACGAGACAGAACGAATCGGTCATCACGGGTTCGCCATGGAGTTCGTCGGAGGAAAACGGGCCGATCACGACGCCGAAATCGACCTCGCCCGACTTCACCTTGCGCAGGACATCAGACTGGACGTCGTCGCGCAGACTCAGCGTGATGAGCGGAAACTGCCGCAAGCACGACGCGATCACGCGCGGCATCAGCCGGCAGGCGACCGTCGGACTCGCCGCGACGATCACGCGTCCGCGGCGCTGCTGGCCGAGATCGCGGACCTCGCGCAGCGCTTCGTCCAGGTCGGCCAGCAGGCGCGACACCGTGCCGACGAGATTCACGCCGACATCGGTCAGCTGAACTTCGCGCGTCGTCCGGTCGATCAGCTTGAGACCAATCTCCCCTTCCAGCTCGCGCACGCACCGGCTGACCGCCGACTGCGTGAGGCCGATTTCATCGCCTGCGCGGCTGAAGCTGCGCAGCCTCGATACTTCGATAAAGACGCGCAGTTGCCGCAACGTCACGTTCAATGGCGCGCTCATTCAGATTGCTCATCAATATCCACAATTCATGCACGGATTATAGCGAGCATTGGTCTGAACTCATGCCCGAACGCGCGTTTCGCTGCGGTGCAGCAAATCCTCACGACGCACGCTGGATGGGCCTATTGCACTTGATTGGTGATTGTCCCGATTTCTTAATCAGTGTGTTTCGGGTCTGATACGGGCCATGCTGGCATCGCGTCAGCCTACTGCCATGCGGGTTTCCCGGATTTAGCAACAAGCATGGCACGGTTCTCGCATTTCATTGCGCACAGAGGTTGGAGCCATTCGCGGTTACATCGAACATCGTCCGCCGCAATCGCTCTGGCCTTCCCAGGTATTCGTTCATCGGATTCCGACCAGAGTGCGCGGCGCGGGGCAGCGCACCGGGGTTAGCTTCGCTGAGGTGAGATATGGTGCTGTTCGACGATTTGAGAGATAACGAGTGGGCGCTGGTTGAGGCGTTGTTCTGTTCGGAGCCGGCGCGCAGCGAACGGCGCGGCCGTCCGCGCGTCGAAGCGCGGGCCGTGGTCAACGCGGTTTTGTGGGTGCTGTCGACGGGCGAAGGCTGGTCGAAGCTGCCCGGACGCTACCCGTCCCCGCCGACCTGCCGCCGCCGCTTCGACGAGTGGCAGGCAGACGGCACGCTGGCCGAGATCGTGAAGCGCCTGTCCAGCAACGGCCGTGAAGTGTCGCTGCGCGGACGCATCGGTTCCAGCGCCGCCAAACCGCCCGCGCCGCCGAGCCGCGATCGCCTGCGTGGCGCGTTCTGGACGAACCCGGAATCGTGGCGCGCTCCGGCCAAGATGGCCTGAACGGTTCTTTGCATCGACCGAAGCCGGCGCTCGCTGGCTTCACCCAGACATTTCACCTCTCGCGCGGGCCGCGGCCTGCGCGAATCTTTCTCTCCTTTGCGTTGCCGCATTCGGATGTCGTAGCACAGTCGCGCGCACTGCGTCGTCGACGAAACAACTCTTTACGATTCCTTACAGCGCCCCGGCGGATCGCAGCATAGCTTGGTGATTAATCGAACAAGCCCCACGAAGGCTTCGAGGATTTCACCATGAAGGCATCGACTCTGCTCGCTCATGGCGCCTTCGTCGCGCTGACGAGCACTGCGGCGATGAGCCAGGCGCAGCCGCCACCTCCCGCATCCGACTTTCACGTCAGCACGAAGGCTTCGATGGCCGCGCCGCAGAATGCCGGCCGCAATCGCGATGCGACGCCGCCCGCGCCACGCGGCGACCTGCGCGGCGATATCGCGAGCAACGTGCGCGCGCGTCCCGATACCGAACGCGATGCGCGTTCACAACATCATTGAGTTCGTCTGAACGATGCGCGTTTGACGGAACCACTCCGGCGCGCGGCAGTCACACCTCGTGCCATGAGCACAGCATGGCGACAGTGAGATCCGGTATGCCCGTGTCGTTCGCGATACGGGCACTTTTTTGGGGTATTGCCGTTGGCTGCAGGCAGATTGTCGGCTCTTTCATCCGACGACAACGCTCCCTCGACCCATGCGTCGACTGTCGACCGCTGCCGGCCTCGCTGCCGACGTGTCCGGCAGTGCTAGACTCGCGCCTCCAGGACCGCTTCCTGACCACCGAACGTATAAGGTTCCATGCGGCGCAAGTCCCAGTCGCTGCCACGTTCGTCGCGCGAAAGACGCGTGAATTCGTGCTTGCCGCGTTCGGTCACGACCGCGATATCGACCGGTGCGTGAAATCCGGGCGCGGGCGCCACGGTGCGCTGCCGGGCGAGTTCGAGCAAACCGAGCGCGCGCAAGAGATCGAAAACGTTGGGGCGTTTCGCCCAAGGAACCTGACGATACTGCGCTCGGCGAAGTGCTTCGAGTACAACTTCGTTGGAATACGTGGTCATCTCGTTGTTTCTTCCTGTGCAGCCATGACGACGCTCGTGACGGTCGCAAGACGGTCCGCGACGTCGACTAAACGCGGCGCGCCGAATTCCGATTGCGACGAACGACTCGCAGCCGAATGTTTGGCCACCGCTTGCGTTAGGTGCTGCTTTCTATTACAAGCCCCCGTTGACAGCGCGCTAATCACGCGCTCTGCTGCGACATCCGCCGATGCGTTCCGAAGCACGCGATGACGGAACGAATTGCCCTTAAACCAATACGTTACCCCAATCAAATTGGTTCTATTCACTTTATTGCTGCTTTTTTTTGCGTTATTCGCACTATGGCGACGCCGCCGCATCCAGATTGCGATCATCGTGGCGGCGCTCGCGTGGGCGATCGGCGCGGGATGGTTCGCAACGCCTTTGCTCGATCTCGCCCAGCACGGCTATCGTCACACGGACGTGCCTTCGTTCGCACCGAAGACGACGATCGTGCTGATGGGCGGCGGCACGCATCGCAGCGAAGCGGGGCTCGTTCCGAAGTCCAACGCGGTGCGGCGCATCGACGCCGTGGCAACGCTGTATCGCGAATGCCGCGAAACCGGCGCGTCGTGCAAGGTGATTCTGAGCGGCGGCGATCCGGAACATCACGGGCAGGCCGAAGCCGACAATTACGCGCCATACGTGCTTGCGCAAGGCGTCGCTGCAGACGACCTCGTGCGCGAGAATCAAAGCCTCAATACTTACCAGAACGCGCGAAACGTGGCCGGTATTCTCGGCCACGCACATGACAACCGTTTGATCGTCGTCACATCCGCGTATCACATGCGCCGCGCGTTGCGTGCTTTCGAGGCTTTCGGCTATGCGCCGGTGCCGTATGTGTCGGATGTATGGCCCACTCGCCCGACGTTCTTTCCCCGTGTGCGGGGCTTCACGAACAGCGAGCTCGCGATGCACGAACTCGTCGGGCTCGCGCGCTTCGACGTGTATCGCTGGCTGCATCTCTATTAGCGCCTCGTGATTCGGGAGCGAAGCGCATTGATAAGCACTGGAAAATAAGTCGACGCTTGTGCTCGATCATGCGCGTCCGCTTTTCGGACAGACGCACGACACACCCTTGCCCGATTCAAGGCTTATGATTCAGGTTGTCTGATCGTCAGACGCGCGAGGTTAGCGGCTGACTTCCCGCACAGCGGGAGCGATTTTTGCTCAGACACAAGTGTCGTTCCAACGGATCGGACAGACGATTCCCAGGTTCCAACTGCCACTCGGAGGTAACAATGAAGAAAGTGTCCCTGGCTGTTCTGTTGTCCCTCAGCGCGGTCGCATCGGCCGCGTATGCCCAGAGCGATCAAGGCGTGACCATGAGCACCGATCCCGCCAAAATCGCTGATGTCGAGTCGCGCGCGCAGGCTCTGCAGTCGCGTCAGGAAAGCCAAAAGATGACCGAGCAGACGCCTTCTTCGCACAAGTCGATGCATCACAAGAAATCGCACAGCAAGCCGGCGGCCCCGAGCCAGTAAGCCGGTTCCCGCTGCAAGGCGCGGGGCCATTCACGCCGCGGTGAGTCGACGCATCGGCTCACCGCGGCGCGAGCAAAATCAGTTTCCCTGCTTCGCGCATTCAGGCGCGTTCGGCGCGATGCGTCACCCAGTCGCCGCCTTCGATGCACGGCAGCCCGGCAGCGGACGCAGCCCCGACGGGATAGATCAGGCAATCGACCCGATCCTTTCTCCCCTCGATTTCCACCTCCACACGCAGGCGATGCGAGCGGAATAAGCCTTCCACGCCCGGATACACATGTTCGATCTCGTCGAGCACGGGCACGAGCGCGTCCTCGATCCGGTAGACATCGCCGCGAATCGGCGCGCCCTTCTCATCGATCACGAGACCAGGATAGTTGCCGAAGTCGAAAAGCTGACCCCGAACGTGGGCGGCACCGATCCATTCGGGCGTAGCGATGCCGTTTCGCGCGGCTGCGTGGTTGATATCGTTGGCCTCGCCCGCGCGCAGCGTGCCGTAGACAAAAACGTATTGCATCGAGAAAAACGCTCCTGTTGTCGCAAAAGGTGAACAACGGGCATTATGCGCCGGGCAATATTCGCGGTTCGCCCGGGCGCGCGCTTTCGGCTACCATCGGCGCGTGGCGGTCGATGAATCCGGCCGCCTGCCACCATCAACTCGAGCGAACATGGCCACGTTTGTCGAATCGAACTCGTCGGGCGAAGAAGTCGAGCATCTCGACATTCCCGTCGAGCATTCGCCGACGCTCGATCATCCGATTCGCGTGCGCTCGCGGCCCGTTCCTTACGGCGTGCGGATCGCGCTGCATACGCATCCGTGGGCGCAGGTCGCCTATACGTCGCGCGGGGTCTTGCGTGTCGCGACAGCGGATTCGACTTGGATGGTGCCGCCTTCGCGCGCGATCTGGGTGCCGCCCAATGTCACGCACGAGGTCGTGATCGTCGAGGACGCTTATCTGCGGACGCTTTACGTCGACGCGAGCGTCGTGCCGGCGGGTCTCGGCGCGTGTCGCGTCGTCGAGGTGTCGCCGCTTTTGCGCGAAGTCATCGCGGCGCTCGATGAAGAACCGATCTCGCGTCAGCGCGAGCGACTGCTGGGCACGCTCGCGCTCGATGAAATCATCCGCTCGCAGCCGCTGCCGCTCTCCGTGCCGATGCCGAACGAGAAGCGCCTGCGCGCCCTGTGCAACGCCGTGCTCGCCGATCCGTCGCATTCCGATCTGGAGCGGTGGTCATCGGAGGCCGGCGCGAGTTCGCGCACCATCGCGCGGCTTTTCAGACGCGAACTCGGCGTGAGTTTTTCCCAGTGGCGTCAGCAGGCCGTTCTTGCGCGCGCCATTCCGCTGCTCAGCCAGGGCCGTCCGCTCGCGCAAGTTGCGCGTGAACTGGGCTATCAGAGCCAGAGCGCATTCTCCGCGATGTTTCGCCGTGCGTTCGGCGAAAGCCCGCGCGCATTTTTCGCCCGCGATGGCCGCGACGAGCGCGACATCGACGGCTCTTAGCGCGTGTGCGCGCTTTCTTCAGACGCGCCGCACCATGTGCCGGATTGCGCCGAGCTGCGCGAGCCGCGGTCCGGCCGGCCGGTATCCGAGCCGAATGTAAAGACGCGCCGCGGGGTTATCGACGAACACGCGCAACTGACATTCGGCGAGCCCGCGCGCCCTCGCCCATCGATGCGCCGTGTTAAGCAGAAAGGTCCCGGCGCCGTGTCCACGATAGCCCTTCGCGATCTGCACGTCGCGAATATGCAGCGAATTGTCTTCCTCGGTGACACGCATGACGCCAATCGGAACGCCATCCGCCTGCAGGATGAAATTTTCGGACTCGCGCCAGCTGGAAAGGAAAAGATCGCCGCGCCACACGAGATTGTGACGCCGATAGTAGCCCACCATGTTGTCGTGCGTGAGCGCTTCGGCGAAGGCGAAGTCCGCCATGTTCGCCTGGCGCAGTTGATAGAGCGAGAGGTCTTCGGTCGGGTCGAGCATCGCACGGGCACGAGAAACAGGTGCCTAAACACTAAGACAGTGTGCGCGGGCTGGCAATGGCCATTATCACGGTCGAATGCGCAGGGAACGCGTACGAAAGGGAATCGGATATGGCGAGCGGCGGAAAGCGGGCAAAAAAAATCCAGCCCGAAGGCTGGATTTCCTTAAAACAGCTTGGCGGAGCGGACGGGGCTCGAACCCGCGACCCCCGGCGTGACAGGCCGGTATTCTAACCAACTGAACTACCGCTCCACTTCTTTTGATCGTTCACAGTGTCACTTGTGAACTTGCAGCGCTTTTGACTAGCAGCCGCCGATGTTCTGGCGTCCCCTAGGGGATTCGAACCCCTGTACTCACCGTGAAAGGGTGATGTCCTAGGCCTCTAGACGAAGGGGACTTCAACTTCTGCACACCCTGCGGCGAAAAAAAACCGGCTCTCATTAGCCGGAGTGTTTCTGCTCGCAAGTGTTGGCGGAGCGGACGGGGCTCGAACCCGCGACCCCCGGCGTGACAGGCCGGTATTCTAACCAACTGAACTACCGCTCCACTTCTTTTCATCCGTTCACAGTGTCACCTGTGAACTTGCAGCGCTTTCTACTAGCAGCCGCCGATGTTCTGGCGTCCCCTAGGGGATTCGAACCCCTGTACTCACCGTGAAAGGGTGATGTCCTAGGCCTCTAGACGAAGGGGACAGAAACTTGTGATTCTGTCTTTACTACTGCTCCGCTGATCTACTTGCCGCCGATCAGCGAAGACCGAAATTCTATACAACTTCGTGTTACTTGTGAAGTATTTTTTGCGACTTCCGTTTCCGGAGAACAAGCTTCGCACTACTTCAACTGCTTTCTGCTGTTCTTGGTGGAGGTAAGCGGGATCGAACCGCTGACCTCTTGCATGCCATGCAAGCGCTCTCCCAGCTGAGCTATACCCCCTTGCAGAACAGAAACGAGATTGTATAGGGCGTTTTCGAAGTTGTAAATACCCTCTGACGACTTCAGTGAAACTTTTTTGCCTCGACAGACGCCGATGCGCGCAATGGATCACGCCCCGCGATCCATTGCGCGGACCTCAACCCGCCGCCTTTTCCAGACGCGCCAACACGACATCGCGTCCGAAGAGCATCAGGACGGCGTCGATCGACGGCGTGTGGGTCGTGCCCGCGACCAGCAGGCGCACCGGCATCGCGAGTTGCGGCATTTTCAGCTTGTGCGCGGCGAGCGTCGCCTTGAGCGCGGCCGCGATCGCTTCCTTGGTCCACTCGACGTTCGCGAGCGCCGCACGCAGGTCCGCGATAGCCGGACGCACCGCATCGGTGACGTGCTGCGCGAAGGCATCCGCCTCGATCACCGGCTCGCGATAGAACATGGCGGCGTTATCGGCGATTTCCTTCACCGTCGATGCGCGGTCCTTCAAGAGCCCGATCACCTGATCGAGCGGCGCGCCGCCGTCGATCGCCGCGGCATCGATACCGGCCTGCAGCAGGAACGGCTTCGTCAGCTCGGCGAGACGCGCGTTGTCCGCTTCCTTGATGTAGTGCGCGTTGAGCCAGTTCAGCTTGTCGTGGTCGTACTGCGCGGGCGACTTGCCGAGATGCTCGAGATCGAACCATTCGACGAACTGCTCGCGCGAGAAAATCTCCGCATCGCCATGCGACCAGCCGAGGCGCGCCAGATAGTTGACCACCGCTTCCGGCAGATAGCCATTGTCGCGATAGCCCGTCACGCTCATCGCGCCGTGGCGCTTGCTCATCTTCTCGCCCTGCTCGTTCAGCACGGTCGGCAGATGCGCGTACACCGGCACCTCGCCGCCGAGCGCGCGCAAAATGTTGATCTGACGCGGCGTGTTGTTGACGTGATCGTCGCCGCGAATCACATGCGTGATCTTCATGTCGAGATCGTCGACGACCACGCAGAAGTTATACGTCGGCGTGCCGTCGGGGCGCGCGATCACGAGGTCGTCGAGTTCCTCGTTCGAAATTTCGATGTGGCCTTTCACCGCGTCGTCCCATGCGACCGTGCCCGAGAGCGGATTGCGAAAGCGCACGACAGGCTTCACGCCTTCCGGAACCGGCGGCAGCACCTTGCCCGGCTCGGGGCGCCACGTACCGTCGTAGCGCGGCTTCTCGCCCGCGGCGCGCTGACGCTCGCGCAGCGCGTCGAGCTCTTCCGTCGACATGTAGCAGTGATACGCGAGCCCCTTTTCCATCATCTGCGCGATGACCTCGCGATAACGGTCCATGCGCTGCATCTGATAGAACGGGCCTTCGTCGAAATCGAGCCCGAGCCACGCCATGCCGTCGAGAATCGCATCGACCGACGCATCGGTGGAGCGCTCGAGATCGGTGTCCTCGATGCGCAGCACGAAAGTGCCCTTCATCTTGCGCGCGAACGCCCACGGATAGAGCGCGGAGCGGATGTTGCCGAGATGGATGAAGCCGGTCGGACTCGGAGCGAAGCGTGTGCGGACTTGGGTGGTCATTGCTGTTTACTCGATGAATGGCAGTGCGCCAGGCGCTGAAATGCCGCGCAAAATGAGACGAAATTATACTCGCCGCCCGCTTCGCGCCGGTCCGCGCGCCTTTTGTTTTATGATGTGCGCGCTTTTCAAGATCTCCCCGAACGCCCGCATCGACGGGCCTGCCGGAACCCGCCGCACCGCTGGAGCACACTTTAAGTTCATCGTCACCCCGCCTTTCGCGCCGCGCGTTTTCGCTCGCGGCCGCGTCGTCCGTTCTCGCCGCCTGCACCACCACGAGCGGCGGCAATTCAGGCGAAACGGCAATCGTCACGCCGCCGGCGCCGCCGAAGGCAGAACCGCAACAACCGATGCGTATCGGGCTCGCGCTCGGCGGCGGCGCCGCGCGCGGCTTCGCGCATATCGGCGTGATCAAGGCGCTCGAGGCGCGCAACGTGCGCGTGGATCTCGTCGCGGGCACGAGCGCCGGCTCGGTCATCGCGGCGCTGTACGCATCGGGGATGAGCGGCATCGCGATCAACAAGCTCGCCCTCACGATGGACGAAGCCTCGATCAGCGACTGGGCGATGCCCTTTCGCGCGCGCGGCATCCTGCAAGGCGTCGCGCTGCAGAACTACCTGAACAGGACGCTCGACAACCGTCCGATCGAAAAGATGGCGAAGCCGCTCGGCATCGTCGCCACGGATCTGAAGAGCGGCCAGCCGATTCTCTTTCAGCGCGGCAACACGGGCGTCGCTGTGCGGGCGTCGTGCAGCGTGCCGTCGATTTTCGAGCCGGTGAAGATCGGCGATCGCGAGTATGTCGACGGCGGGCTCGTGAGTCCGGTGCCAGCGGCGTTCGCGCACAAGATGGGCGCGGATTTCGTGATCGCCGTCGATATTTCGGCGCGGCCGGAAAGCGGGCTGACATCGAGCTCGTTCGACGTGCTGATGCAGACCTTCACGATCATGGGCCAGACCATCAAGGCCTACGAGCTCGACAAATACGCGAACGCGGTCGTCCGCCCCAACCTCAACGCGATGAGCAGCAGCGATTTCAGCCAGCGCAATGCATCGATTCTCGCGGGCGAGGAAGCCGTCGCCAAGATGTGGCCGACGTTGCAGCGACAGCTCGCGGAGCGCGGCGCGAAGGTCTGAACTTCTGCAATGCGAAGCATCGGCGCAAAGAATGCCCGCAAAACAAAACGGCGGCTTCTCACGAAGCCGCCGTCATGGCGAATTAGAACCGGTCAGTAGTCCGCGTCCTCGATCCAGGCCGCCTGGATTGCCTCGAGAATCTTCTCGTTGGACTTTTCGGGATCGTCGTCGAAACCGTCGAGTTCGGTGATCCAGCGATGCAGGTCAGTGAAACGCACATATTGGGGATCGACATCCTGATGCGCGTCGGTGAGTGCCATCGCGATCTCCTGGGTATCTGTCCACTTCATGGGCGAGCCTCCTGTCAGTGATTTTCTTTGGCGTGATTGATGGAGTACCGCGGGATCTCGACCACCAGATCCTCGTCGGCAGGCACCATTGCCTGACATGATAACCGCGATGTCGGTTCGAGACCCCACGCTTTATCGAGCAGATCGTCCTCGTCTTCCTCGGACGGCTCGAGCGCGTTGAAGCCCTCGCGAATGATGACGTGGCACGTCGTGCACGCGCACGATTTCTCGCAGGCGTGCTCGATCTCGATGCCGTGATCCAGCAGATTGTCGCAGATGCTCTTGCCGATGTCGGCGTCGATCACCGCGCCGTCCGGGCAAAGCTCCACGTGAGGCAGCACAACGATTTGAGGCATGTTTCGTAATTTCTCGAATAGGATGATTTAGACGTCGTCGAGCTTGCGGCCCGCGAGCGCGCGGCGGATGCTCTTGTTCATGCGGCGCGCGGCGAATTCATCGGTGCCGGTGGCGAGCGTCTTCGTCGCATCTTCGATCTTCTCGACCGAATCGCCGTTCGCGAGCGCCGCCAGTTCGGTCACGAGCGCGACGATTTGCGCGCGTTCATCGTCGTCGAGCAGTTCGCCGTCGGTTTCGAGCGCAACATGCGTCGCTTCGATGAGACGCTCCGCTTCCACCTGCGCCTCGCGCAACGCACGCGCGCGCATGTCCGTCTCGGCGGTCTTGAAGCTCTCTTCGAGCATGCGGGCGACTTCGTCGTCGGCGAGTCCGTACGACGGCTTCACGACCACCGACGCCTCCACGCCCGACATCTGCTCGCGCGCGAACACGGACAAGAGACCGTCCGCGTCGACCTGATAGGTCACACGAATGCGCGCCGCGCCCGCCGCCATCGGCGGAATGCCGCGCAACTCGAAGCGCGCGAGCGACCGGCAATCGGACACGAGTTCGCGCTCGCCCTGCACGACGTGGATCGCCATCGCGGTCTGGCCGTCCTTGAAGGTCGTGAAATCCTGCGCGCGCGCGGTCGGGATCGTCGAATTGCGCGGGATGATTTTCTCGGTGAGGCCGCCCATCGTTTCGACGCCGAGCGACAGCGGAATCACGTCGAGCAGCAGCCAGTCGTCGCCTTCGCCGCGACGGTTGCCCGCGAGCAGATCGGCCTGAATCGCAGCGCCCAGCGCGACGACCTGATCTGGATCGAGATTGATGAGCGGCGGCTGGCCGAAAAACGTTTCGACCGCGCGGCGGATCACCGGCATGCGCGTGGCGCCGCCAACCAGTACGACGCCCTTGATGTCCTTCGCGGCGACCTTCGCATCGCGCAGCGCCTTTTTCGTCGGCGTGAGCGTGCGCGCGACGAGCGCCTCGGTCAGCGCGGCGAACTCGACTTCGGTCACGGCGACATCGATCTGCTGGCCGGTCGAGAGCGTCGCCTGGACGCGCGTTTCGTTCGTCGACGACAGCGCTTCCTTCGCGTTGCGAACGAGATCGAGCAGCAGGCGCACGTCTTCCGGCGCATCGACCGACACGCCCGCCGCCGTCAAGACGTGCCGATACAGCGCGTGATCGAAATCGTCGCCGCCGAGCGCGGAATCGCCGCCCGCCGCGAGCACCTCGAAGACGCCTTTCGTGAGCTTGAGAATCGACAGATCGAATGTGCCGCCGCCGAGGTCGTAGACGGCGTAGAGGCCTTCCGCACCGTTATCGAGACCGTAAGCGATCGCGGCTGCGGTCGGCTCGTTGAGCAGGCGCAGCACGTTCAGGCCGGCGAGCTTCGCCGCGTCCTTCGTCGCCTGACGCTGGGCTTCGTCGAAATAGGCGGGCACCGTGATCACCGCGCCGACGAGATCCTCGCCGAGCGTGTCTTCCGCGCGATAACGCAGCGTCGCGAGAATTTCCGCCGATACTTCGACCGGGCTTTTCACGCCGTCGACGGTGCGAATCTGCACCATGCCCGGCGCGTCGATGAAATCGTACGGCGCGTTCTCCGCGCCCTCGACCTCGCTCTTGCCGCGGCCCATGAAACGCTTGACCGAGACGATCGTATTGCGCGGATCGATGACCGCTTCTTCCTTCGCGGCGCGGCCGATGCGCCGTCCGCCCTTCTCCAGATAGCGCACGACCGACGGCAGCAGCACGTGGCCGTCCTCGTCGGGCAGCGCTTCGGGCACGCTGCTGCGCACGGCCGCGACGAGCGAGTTCGTCGTGCCGAGATCGATGCCGACCGCCACGCGCCTTTGATGCGGCGCCGGCGCCATGCCGGGTTCTGAGATTTGCAGTAAAGCCATCGTTGGTCTTATGAGGTTGTATGCGGCGCGTTTGCCTTTAGTGTTCGAGCCGTTCGATCTGCGCGCCGATTTCATGCGCCACGCGTTCGATGAACATCAACTGACGCACGGCCTCGCCCGCCGCCTGATCCGACTTGCTGTCGATCAGCGCCTCGAGCTTGGTGAAGCGCATGCGCTCTTCGTCGCGCAGTTCGTCGAGCAGCGCTTCGAGCGCACCGATGTTCTTCGCGTTCGCCGCATCCTCGATATTTTCGCGCCATTCCATCTGCTGCATCAGGAACGCCGGCTCCATCGCGGTGTTGTTCTCCGCGCCGACGTCGATGCCGCGCTGCGCGAGCATATAGCGCGCGCGCTTCAGCGGATCGCGCAGCGTCTGATACGCCTCGTTCGCGTGCGTGGCCCACTGCATCGCGAGACGCTTCTGCGCATCGCCGGCCGCGGCGAAACGGTCCGGATGCACTTGCGCCTGCACGGTGCGATAAGCGTCGTCGAGCTTCTGCTGGTCGACGGCGAAGGTCTGCGGCAGATCGAAGAGATCGAAGTGACTGTCGGTGAGCGTGGCCATGCTATGTCTGTGAATTCAGTGTGCGCGAATGAAAAAGGCGGCACGCGCCGCCTCTTTTGCCGATACCGCCGGCGTCATTCCCGTCAGACGCGGAACGATTCGCCGCAGCCGCATTCGTCCTTCGCGTTCGGATTGTTGAACTTGAAGCCTTCGTTCAGGCCTTCGCGGGCGAAGTCCAGCTCGGTGCCGTCGAGATACGGAAGACTCTTCGGATCGATCACGATCTTCACGCCCGACGACTCGAACACGGTGTCTTCCGGTGCGAGCTCGTCGACATACTCGAGCTTGTACGCGAGGCCCGAACAGCCCGTCGTCCGCACGCCCAGCCGCAAGCCGACGCCCTTGCCGCGCCGCGTCAGATACTTCTGTACGTGTTGTGCCGCTTTATCCGTCAACGTGATTGCCATAGTCTTCGCTTCTCTCTTCGGGGCGCCGCCCCGGACGCCCGTCGTCACAATTACGCCGCTGCCTGCTTCGATTCCGCCGCTGCCGCTTCCGGCGCCGCGACGCCATGACGCTGCTTGTAGTCCGCAACCGCCGCCTTGATCGCGTCTTCCGCGAGGATCGAGCAGTGGATCTTCACCGGCGGCAGCGCCAGTTCTTCGGCGATCTGCGTGTTCTTGATGGTGAGCGCCTGATCCAGCGTCTTGCCCTTCACCCATTCGGTGACGAGCGAGCTCGATGCGATCGCCGAGCCGCAGCCGTAGGTCTTGAACTTCGCGTCCTCGATCACGCCATCCGCGCCCACGCGGATCTGCAGCTTCATCACGTCGCCGCACGCCGGCGCGCCGACCATGCCGGTGCCGACGGTGTCGTCGTCCTTCGAGAACGAGCCGACGTTACGCGGGTTTTCGTAGTGGTCCAGAACCTTGTCGCTATAAGCCATGATTCAAACTCTCCTAATATTCGGTGTCGCGTGGCGCTCAGTGGTCGCTTAGTGCGCAGCCCACTGGATGGTCGAGATGTCGATGCCGTCCTTGTGCATTTCCCAGAGCGGCGACAGATCGCGCAGTTTCGCGATCTTGTTCTTCAGCAGGTTGATCACATAGTCGACGTCCTGCTCGGTGGTGAAGCGGCCGACCGTGAAGCGGATCGAGCTGTGCGCGAGTTCGTCGTTACGGCCGAGCGCGCGCAGCACATAAGAGGGCTCGAGCGACGCCGACGTGCACGCCGAACCCGACGACACCGCGACGTCCTTCACCGCCATGATCAGCGATTCGCCTTCGACGAAGTTGAAGCTGATGTTGAGGTTGTGCGGCACGCGGCGTTCCATGTCGCCGTTGACGTACACCTCTTCGATGTCCTGCAGCCCCTTCAGCAGACGGTCGCGCAGCATGCGGATGCGCTCGTTCTCCGTCGCCATTTCCTCACGCGCGATGCGGAACGCTTCGCCCATGCCGACGATCTGATGCGTCGCGAGCGTGCCCGAACGCATGCCGCGCTCGTGACCGCCGCCGTGCATCTGCGCTTCGATGCGCACGCGCGGCTTGCGACGCACATACAGCGCGCCGATGCCCTTCGGACCGTACGTCTTGTGAGCCGAAAACGACATCAGATCGACCTTCAGCTTTTGCAGATCGATTTCGATCTTGCCGGTGGCTTGCGCCGCATCGACGTGGAAAATGATGCCCTTCTCGCGCGTGATCTCGCCGATCGCCTCGATGTCCTGAATCACGCCGATTTCGTTGTTCACGCTCATCACGGAGACGAGGATCGTGTCCGGACGGATCGCCGCCTTGAACTTTTCCAGATCGATGAGACCGTCGTCCTTCACGTCGAGATACGTGACTTCGTAGCCTTCGCGCTCCAGCTCACGCGTGGTGTCGAGCACGGCCTTGTGCTCGGTCTTCACGGTGATGATGTGCTTGCCCTTGCTCTTGTAGAAGTGCGCCGCGCCCTTGATGGCGAGGTTGTCCGATTCCGTCGCACCCGACGTCCAGATGATCTCGCGCGGATCGCAATTCACGAGCGCCGCGACGTTCTCGCGCGCTTCCTCGACCGCACGCTCCGCATCCCAGCCGTACTGGTGGCTGCGCGAGGCCGGATTGCCGAACTGCTCGCGAAGATACGGAATCATCTTGTCCACCACGCGCGGATCGACGGGGGTCGTCGCGCTGTAGTCCATGTAAATGGGCAGGTGGGGAATATCGTTGTTCATCAGTCGCTCCGGGAAAATCGGTCAAAGCTCTTGGCTGGGACGCTTTCGTCTGCGCGCGCGGCTCGCGCCGGCGCGGTTTATGTCATCCGGCCAGATTGAAAATGGAATTCGGCCCCTTGGGCACGACACGCGCGGCCTCGACGCCAGCCGATTCCGCGCGCCGGTCGCGCAGCACCGCCGACGAACCTTCGCGCGCACGCTGCTGGTCGACCAGATCCTTCAACGAGACGGAATCGAGATACTCGACCATCTTCTGGTTCAGTGTCGCCCAGAGCTCGTGCGTCATGCAGTGGCCGTCGTGCTGCTTCGTGCCTTCGCACGTGCCCTTGCCGCCGCACTGCGTGGCGTCGATCGGCTCGTCGACCGCGATGATGATGTCGGCAACCGTGACGTTCTCCGCGCGGCGCGCGAGGTTGTAGCCGCCGCCCGGTCCGCGAACCGATTCGACGATCTCATGCCGCCGCAGCTTGCCGAAGAGCTGTTCGAGGTAGGAAAGCGAGATGCGCTGGCGCTGACTGATGCCTGCCAGCGTCACCGGGCCCTGCTCCTGGCGCAGCGCCAGGTCGATCATCGCCGTGACGGCGAAACGGCCTTTCGTGGTGAGTCTCATAATTGGGGGCTAACGCTAATACTCGATGGTTTTCGTCAAGTATAAATAGCCCACGTTTTTAGTCAAGTATCCGGGGCGAGATAAGTAGTCTTTTAACGCGTTTTTTTCGGATCGCGCGGCCGCGCCGCCGCTCAGGCAGTCAACTGAGCGCGTAAGGCTTTCAGCAAGCCTTCACATGCGTCCTCGCATTGGTCGAGCACTTTTTCGAAGCCCTCTTTGCCACCGAAATAGGGATCGACCACCACGCGGCTGTCGTCGCGCGTCGCGAACTCCATCAGCAGGCGAATCTTGTCGCGGTGCTCGGACGGGCAGACTTCCGCCAAGGCGGCGGCGTTGGCGTCGTCCATGACGATGAACAGATCGAAGCGCGCGAAATCGGCCGCGGCGACCTGACGGCCGCGCAACTTCGACAGATCGTAGCCGCGCTTCTTCGCTGCCTTTTGCGCGCGTTCGTCCGGTGGCTCGCCGATGTGCCAGTCGCCGGTGCCCGCCGAATCGATCACGATGCGCTCAGCCAGTTTCGCGCGCTCGACGAGATCGCGCATCACCGCTTCCGCGCTGGGCGAGCGGCAGATATTGCCGAGACAGACGAAGCAGACCGCGATCGAGTTCATCTAAAGCCGGGAAAAGTCGTGATGTCCGGCGTCGATAGAAACAGCACCGGAATGCGTCCCGAATTATACAAAGGGGCACAAATTCTCGCCCACACGGCTCATTCCATCTTGCGCAACGCTTTCAGCGCTCGTCCCGATGGATGTCGTGCGTGATGAAGCGCGACTCGCCGTTGGGCATGTCGAGCCAGTCACGATGCGCAAGCGTGCGGCGCATATCGGAGAGACCGCTTTCCCAGTGTTCGCGCATCGTCGAAAAGCCGAACTGGTAGTCCTTGAAATGCCCCTCGTACTCTTTTTGCCGGTATATCAGGTGGATGATGTTGTAACGCTTCGAACATGCCAGTTCGGCGGCGAGCCTGCACCATTCGTCGCTCTCGCGGACGTCTTCGGGCACGAGATCGAGAACGTGCTGCAACACGTTACGGTAGCGCTGCGCGCGCTGCATCTGATCCGTGACGAGACGCGTGCGGCTCGAATACTGCACGTCCTTCACGCGCCCCATCACGTCGACGATGCTGTCGGGCACCGGCCCGCGCGCGCTCCACAGATCGACCTGGAAGGCGAGCGTGTCGCGGCGCGGCGTCGCCTGCGCGATTTCGTAGAGCGGCGTGTTCGACATGAGACCGCCGTCCCAATAGAACTGGCCGTCGATCTCGACTGCGGCGAAGCCCGGCGGCAAGGCGCCCGAGGCAATGAAATGCTCGGCGCGCAAGCGGATCTGCGTGTTGTCGAAATACGCGAAGTTGCCGGTCGCGACGTTCACCGCGCCTACCGACACGCGCGTTTCGCCGGAATTGATGCGGTCGAAGTCGCAAAGCCGCTCGAGCGTGGCCTTGAGCGGCGTGGTGTCGTAATAGCTCGCGGTCTGCGGCGAGCTCGACGCGATCGGCGACGGCGGCGGAAAGCGCGGGATGAAAAATCCCTTCTGCCCTTCGACGATCGCACCGAAAGCCTGCATCGCGGTGAACGCCTTGCGGATTTCGTCGGCGGAATCGAATAGCGCGCGCTCGAGGAACGCGGGCAACGGGAAACCGAACGCGGGCCGGCAGATCGTCTCCCAGAATTCAAGCAGACGCGTCACGCGATGCTCGGGCGCGTTGCCCGCGATGATCGCCGTGTTGAGCGCGCCGATCGAGATGCCGGCGATCCAGTTCGGATGGATGTCCGCCTCGTGCAACCCTTGATAGACGCCCGCCTGATAGGCGCCGAGCGCGCCCCCGCCCTGGAGCATGAGCGCGATCGTCTCGTAGGGAGGCAGGTGCACGCGGGCTTGCTGCCCGGCGGACGCCCGAGTCCGCGCGCTTTCCCGTCCTATGACTTCTTCGTTCTCGATTTCCGACATCCCGCGCGTTCTCCTTATTGCATGAACCAGCCGTGACTCACGACGAACGATTGCCCCGTCAGCGCCGCCGTTTCGAACGCGGAAAGGAAGAGCACGGTCTGAGCGACGTCCTCGACGGTCGTGAATACGCCATCGACCGTGCCACCGAGCATCACGCGCCTGACGACTTCTTCCTCGCTGATTTTCAACTCCTTGGCCTGCTCGGGAATTTGCTTGTCGACGAGCGGCGTACGCACGAAGCCCGGACAGACGACGTGCGAGCGCACGTTGTGCTTCGCGCCTTCCTTCGCCAGCACGCGCGCGAGGCCGAGCAGTCCGTGTTTCGCGGTCACATAGGCGGACTTCAGCGGCGACGCCTCGTGCGAATGCACCGAACCCATATAGATCACTACCCCGCCGCGATCGTCCTTGTACATATGCTTGAGCGCGGCTTTGGTGGTGAGAAACGCGCCGTCGACGTGGATCGCCATCATCTTCTTCCAGTCGGCGTACGCGTAGTTTTCGATGGGATTGACGATCTGAATGCCCGCGTTCGACACGAGGATGTCCACAGAGCCCAGTTCCGCAGCGACGCGATCGATGCCCTGATTGACGGCGTCTTCGTTCGTCACGTCCATCGCGATGCCGATAGCCTTGCCGCCCTTGCCGCGGATCTCTTCGGCGACCGCGTCCGCGCCCGCCTGATTCAGATCGGCGATGGCGACCGCCGCGCCCGCGCCGGCGAGCGTGAACGCGATAGCCTTGCCGATACCGCTCGCCGCGCCCGTCACGATCGCGGTCTTGCCGTCGAGCTTACCGTTTGATGACATGCGAACCTCCTATCCAGTGGGAAGACATCGGGTGTATGACAACATCCGTCGGCACGGCTATCAAGCTGGCCGTTCGGCATAGGAAAAGTCGGGCGAAACTCAGAACGCTTAGGCCATTCGGCCGACTGTTCATGAAAGTCCGGGAGCGGTTATTGTGCATGAAGGACGCAATGCGCCGCAGCACGCGCTGGGCGTCGTGAGTCATGCAGCGCACGGGGTCGGCTAGAATAGGCGCCCTTCCGCCGCACCTTTTCATTTTGCTTCTCGCGCCCGACGCGGGCCTCCTGTCATGCTCAGTTACCGTCACGCCTTTCATGCGGGCAACCACGCCGATGTGCTGAAACACGCGATCGTCATTCAGATGCTTCGCTATCTCGGCCAGAAGGACAAATCGTATTGGTATGTCGACACGCACGCCGGCGCCGGAGTGTATTCGCTCACCGAAGGCTTCGCGACGAAGAACGCCGAGTTCGAGACGGGCATCGGCAAGCTTTGGGATCGCGGCGACCTGCCGGCGCTGCTCGCCGACTATGTCGACGAAGTGAAGGCATTGAATCCCGATGGCGGTCTGCGTTTCTATCCCGGCTCGCCCTATCTGGCCTGGCGCACGATGCGCGAGCAGGATCGCATGCGGCTTTTCGAGTTGCACAGCACGGAAATCGACGTGCTGCGCCACAATTTCCGCGATGCCGGCCGGCGCGCGATGATCTACGAAGGCGACGGCTTCGACGGCATCAAGGCGATTCTTCCGCCGCCGCCGAGGCGTGCGCTCGTGTTGATCGATCCGTCGTACGAGGACAAGCGCGACTACGCCCGCACGATTACGTGCCTCGAAGAAAGTATCAAGCGCTTCTCGACCGGAACGTATGCGGTCTGGTACCCGATCGTCACGCGCCAGGAGTCGCAGCGTTTCGCCGATCAGTTGACGGCGATCCAGCCGAACGGCTGGCTGCATGCGGCCCTCACGGTGAGGAAACCGCCGACGGACGGCTTCGGGTTGTTCGGCAGCGGCATGTTCGTAATCAACCCGCCCTACACGCTGGCGAAGGAACTGAAGGAATCACTGCCCTACCTCGTCGACGCGCTCGGCGAGGACGGCAACGCTTCGTTCAAGCTTGAACATCGCGCCGACTGAGCACGGTTTCGCGGTCAGGGATGAGGCGCGCGCGGAGTTCTGGGGCGCACGCCGCCGCCAGGCTGAACGGGCACCGTGTTCTGTCCGCTTGAATATTCGACGTATGGTGAAACGACGATGGGCGGTTGAGCCTCCTGCGGGATGCCGGGCAATGTCGCCATCGGCACCATGCCCGGGCCGCCGAGCGGGCCGCTCTGGAGCACCGTGCCGCTCACGCCGCTGTGGATACCGGTTTGCGTATCGAGTACGAGCGGTTCGCCGCCCGGCTTGGCGAGCGCCGGTTGCGAGCCGGGCAAGACTGCGGCGAGCGCGATGCAAACCTGCGTGACTTTCGTGATTCGATGGCGGAACCCGATATTCGTCGTGTCATTGATATGGCCTGGCATCGCGCGCTCTTTTGTGTAGACGAAACCGCTTTACCTTACCCCGGTGGCAAGCTTTAGGCTAGGTGGTTCGACACATAAGCAGCCTTGCAACCGCCCCTTCCACAGGAGATACGATGAAATCAACAAGAATCGCACTTGCCATCTTCACCATCCTCTGCAGCGCAAGCGTGAATGCCCAGACCGCCGCGCCGGCGAGCGATGCAATGCCAGGCATGAATATGGAACAGCACGAGCCGAAGCCGACGGACGTCTCGTCCACCGCCGCGTTCCAGGCCGCCGATCAGAAAATGATGTCGGGCATGTCGAGCATCGAGTACACGGGGGACGCCGACCGGGATTTCGTCGCGCACATGATTCCGCATCATCAGGGCGCGGTGGAAATGGCGAAGGTCGAACTGAAGTACGGCAAGGACGCCAAGCTGCGCAAGCTGGCGAAGGACATCATCGCCGCGCAGAACAAGGAAATCGCATTCATGAAACAGTGGCTGGAGCAGCATCCGCACAAGCAGTAAAACGCTCCGCTCACGTGACGAGCAAAAAGCAAAAGCCCCGCAATTGCGGGGCTTTTGCTTTCACATCGGGCGTGTTCGACGCCAGGAACGAAACGCTTAAGCGTTGTAGCCGTTCGTTTCCAGCGAGCGGATGCGCTGTTCAAGCTGGACGATGTCCGTCGATTGCGCAAGATAGGCTTCGCGGCGGCGCTGCTCGGCGGCTTCAAACCAGATGCTCAGTTTTTCGATGAGGAATGCAAACATGGTGTTCTCCAAGGTCTTCGAAAGATCCCTGGCGGTTCGGGTCAGGGATTACCCGCGTTAGGGAATACCCGGATTATAGGGGAGAACGTCCGTGCCGGGGTAGTGAAATGCTTGAATAGTGTGCATTCGGATTCGGAATGGTGCAGGCTGCATTCTTGCTTAATCCACTGATTTCTCGTATGAATTCGCTCATTGCCAACAATCTGGTCGTTGCAGACGCACCATTTTCGTGCATTACTGCGCCAGCTTGTCCAATATCGGGCAATCCGGCCGCGCGTCGCCGTGACAATGATTAGCCAGATGCGACAGCGTGTCGCGCATCTCGGTTAATTCGGCGATCCGCCGGTCCAGTTCCGCAACATGTTCCAGCGCAATCGACTTCACCTCCGCGCTCGCCCGCGACCGGTCCTGCCACAAGGCGAGCAGCTTGCGGATATCGTCGACGAGAAAGCCGAGCCGGCGTGCCTGCCGCACGAAACGCAGCGCGTGGACCTCGTGATCGCCATACACGCGATATCCCGATGACGTCCGTCCGACCGGATTGAGCAATCCGACGCTCTCGTAGTAGCGGATCATTTTCGCGGTCACGCCCGAGGCGCGGGCCGCTTCGCCGATATTCATCGTCTGCTCCTGAAAAATGTCATTCCGACTCTACACCTTCCCATGATGGCAAGGTATACGATGTCGTTGATCCGGACTTTTTCAAGGGGAAACAGCAATGACCGAATTCGAAGTTCAGGGCATGAGTTGCCAGCACTGCGTCGCCGCTGTGACGCGCTCGATTCAGGAAATCGATCCGCAAGCGCAAGTTCGCGTCGATCTGGAGCGAGGCAAGGTCGCCGTCGAATCCGCAAAATCGAACGATGCGCTCAAGGAAGCCATCGACGAGGCCGGCTATACGGTCGTCGGCGTCGCTTCGGCATGAGGCAAAACGAGCGCTTTACCGTCGCGCTGATCGGGGCGTCGGGGTTGCTGGGCCGGGCGGTTGCCACGGAACTGGCGAGCGCGGCCAGCACGCAGACGTGGCGCGTCGTGCATACGGCTCACCGGCGCGCCGACGCCGCGAGCGTGAAGCTCGACCTGCTCGACCATGACGCGGTACGCGCGTTCGTGCGCGATCTCGCGCCGGATGCGATCGTGGTCGCGGCAGCGGAGCGGCGTCCGGACATCTGCGAAAACGATCCGGCGCTCGCGCGCGCGTTGAATGTCGAGGCGTTGAGCGTGATCGCCACCGAAGCGCGCGCGCTCGGCACATGGGTATTGTCGATTTCGACCGACTACGTCTTCGACGGCGCGTCGCCGCCCTATTTGCCCGACGACGCGCCCGCGCCGCTCAACGCCTACGGCCAGAGCAAGCTCGACGGCGAACGCGCGCTGCTCGCGAGCGATCCGATGTCCTGCGTGCTGCGTCTGCCGCTGCTTTACGGGCCGTTCACCGACTGGAGCGAATCTGCGGTGACGAGCCTCACGCCCGCGATCGTGAAATCGTCCGAGGCGGCCGGCGCGCCCGCCTCGATGGACGCCTGGGCGACGCGTTATCCGACATACACGCCCGATGTCGCCGTGGTGATTCGCGGCATGCTCGAACATCACGCGAAAGGCGCGACGATTTCCGGGATCACGCAATGGTCCGGCGACGAGCCGATGACGAAGTTCGATATCGCCGAACGCATCGCGCGAGCACTGAAAGTGGACGCGAAGCTCGTTGCGCAGCGCACGCCCGCGGACGCGACGCCGCGCCCGCGCGACTGTCATCTCGATTCCGGCCGGCTGGAAGCGCTGGGCATCCGCCGGCGCACGCCGTTCGACATCGCGATCGGCAGACTGCTCGCGAAGTATCCGGACGTCTCATCTCAGTGAAAATCGCGGCTCGGCGCGGCCAGGCGGCCGAGCAAAGCACTATGGTCTTCGAGCCGCTGCGCCACCAGATGGCGCACCTCGCCTTCCATTTGCCAGACGCCGTGCACGCCGAGCAGCGACGCGCCTAGCAGCACCTTGCGCTGTTTCTCGACGAGCCCCGGCCAGACGATCACGTTGATTGCGCCCGTTTCGTCCTCGATCGATACGAAAATCGTGCCGTTGGCCGTGCCCGGCCGCTGCCGCACCGTCACGATGCCGCACGCCCGCACGAAGCGCCCGTTTCTGATATCCGCGAGTTCGGCCGCGGTCTTGAAGCGCATACGCGCGAGCTTCGCGCGCAAAAGCGCGAGCGGATGCCGATTGAGCGTGAGCCCGAGACTCGCGTAATCGTCGACGATTTCGCGACCTTCCGATGCTTCCGGCAACAGCAGCGGCGCCTCGCTCATCGGCGCGTCGCGCAGCAATTCCGGCGCGCGCTGCTGTGCGGTGACCGCCCACCACGCCTGACGCCGGTGTCCTGCAATGCTCGCGAGCGCATTGCCCGCCGCGAGCGCTTCGAGTTCGCGGCGCGACAACGCGGCACGGCGCGTGAGATCGTCGACATCGATGAACGGCGCTTCTGCGCGCGCGGCCATGATCCGCTCGGCCGCCGCTTGCGGCAGACCTTTGATCAGTTGCAGGCCGATCCGCACGCCTGGCCCTTTCGCGCCGTATTGCCGTCCATCCAGCTCGACGCGCTTTCTGAGCCTGCGCGCCGCTCGCTGCACGGTCTTCCGGAACACGCGATCCGACTCTGCCGCGCCGTAAAACTGTTGACGCCGCCGCTCCTTGCCGGCATCGAACCCGATGCGCTCGCCATCGCCGGCGCGCGCTTCCAGCACCGACTCCCAATCGCTCAGCGAAACATCGGGCGCGAACACCGGCACGCCGTGACGCCGCGCGTCCTGCACGAGTTGCGACGGCGAATAAAAGCCGAGCGGCTGGCTGTTCAGCAGGCCGGCCAGAAACGCCGCGGGCTCGTAACGCTTGATCCACGCGCTGAAATAGACGAGCAGCGCGAAGCTCGCCGAGTGACTCTCAGGAAAGCCGTATTCGCCGAAACCCTCGATCTGCTTGCACACGCGCGCGGCGAAATCGTGCTCGTAGCCGCGCGCGAGCATCTTCTGCATGAGATCGGCTTGATACTTTTCCAGATGACTGCCGCGGCGCCACGCGGCCATCGCGCGGCGCAACTGATCGGCCTGTTCCGCCGTGTAGCCCGCCGCGACCATCGCGAGCTTCATCACCTGCTCCTGAAAGATCGGCACGCCGAGCGTGCGGCCGAGCACCGGCCGCAGTTCCTCTTTCGGATAATCCTCCTCTTCCAGGCCCTGCTTGCGGCGCAAATACGGATGCACCATGCCGCCCTGGATCGGGCCGGGCCGCACGATCGCCACTTCGATGACGAGGTCGTAATACTTCTGAGGCCGCAAGCGCGGCAGCATGCTCTGCTGCGCACGCGATTCGATCTGAAACACGCCGATGGTGTCCGCGCGGCAGCACATTTCGTAGACGGCCTTGTCCTCGCGACGAATATGCGACAGCCCGAAGCCCGGCACGCCGCGCCGCAGCGCGACGAATTCGAGCGCGCGCCGGATCGCCGAAAGCATGCCGAGCGCGAGCACGTCGACTTTCAGGAGCTTCAGCTGATCGATGTCGTCCTTGTCCCATTGAATCACGCAGCGGTCCTTCATCGCGGCGTTTTCGATCGGCACGAGCCGCGACAGACGTTCCCGCGCGATCACGAAGCCACCGACATGCTGCGACAAATGCCGCGGAAAGCCGCGCAACTCGCGCGTGAGCCGGATCAGATGCTTCGTGACGTGCGAATCGTCGCTGAAGCCGGCTTCCCGGAGATAACCCGCCACCGCCGACGGCCCGTCCCACCATTGCTGCGATTTGCCGATGCGCTCGATCAGCGATGCATCGAGCCCGAGCGCCTTGCCGACATCCTTCAGCGCGCTGCGCGTGTGATACGTGATGAGCGACGCCGCCAGCGACGCGCGATGCCGCCCGTACTTCTGATAGATGTACTGGATGACTTCCTCGCGCCGCTGATGCTCGAAATCGACATCGATGTCGGGCGGCTCGTTGCGCGCTTGCGAGATGAAGCGCTCGATCAGAAGACCCATCCGCACCGGATCGAGCTCGGTGATGAAGAGGCAATAACAAATGATCGAATTCGCCGCCGAGCCGCGTCCCTGACACAAAATCCCTTTGCTGCGCGCGAACGCGACGATGTCGTAGACCGTCAGGAAGTACTTCTCGTATTCCAGCTTCGCGACGAGCGCCAGTTCCTTGTCGATGAGACCGATCGTCTCGGCGTCCATGCCGTTCGGCCAGCGCTGCAGCGCGCCCGCCATCACCCGCTTGCGCAGATAGCTCGCGGGCGTCTCGCCGGGCGGCACCAGTTCCTCGGGATATTCGTACTTGAGTTCGTCGAGCGAGAAGGTGCAGCGCGCGGCCACCTTCAACGTTTCCCGGATCGCCTCTTTCGGATAAAGCGCGCCGATGCGCAACCGCGTGCGCAGATGCCGCTCCGCGTTCGCTTCGAGCGCATAGCCGCATTCGGCGAGCGGCCGGTTCAGGCGAATCGCGGTGAGCGTGTCCTGCAAGGGCTTGCGCGAGCGCGCGTGCATCAGCGCACCGCTTGCCGCGATGAGCGGCAATCCGCTCGCCTGCGCGATCACGCGGCACGAAGCGAGACGCTCGTCGTCGCTGCCGTCCTGCCAGAGCTCCAGCGCGAGCCACGCGCGGCCCGCGGCGAAACCGGCCAGCCAGTGCGCGCGATCGAGCGTATCGGCGAGCGTCGCTGCGCGCTGCGGCACGAGAATCAGCAGGCAATCGGGCAAGTGCTTCAGATGCGCGATATCGCCGCGCAAGTCCGATGTATCGGATGAAGCGGCGGGATCGGTGAAGTCTTCCGGACCGATCCGATAGCTGCCCTTCGGCGAACGCGCGCGCGCGTGCGAAATCAGCTCGGACAGGTTGCCGTAGCCCGCCCGATTCGTCGCGAGCGCGATAAGCGTGCAGAACGGCTCGCCATCGGCGTCCGTGAGATGCAGTTCGCTGCCGATGATCAGCTTCAGATCCTGGCTCTTGGGCGGCGGCTCGCCGGCAAGCCGCGCGGCTTCGGCGTCGGCTTGCGCCTTCGCCTCGATGTCCTTGATCGCGGCATGCGCGCGCACGACGCCCGCGAGCGAGCATTCATCCGTAATCGCGAGCGCGGTGTAGCCGTGTTCGAGCGCGGCCGCCGCCAGTTCCTGCGGATGCGATGCGCCGCGCAGAAACGAAAAGTTACTCAGGCAATGCAGTTCGGCATAACCGGGCAACAACGCCGACGCCGACATCGAGCCGGGAAACGCGTTGTCTCCATCCAGACCGATGATGTCGTTCAGATCATCCATCGCGCATCATCCGAAAAAACCGTGCAGGAACCAGTCGCCCGTAAGACGTTCGCGATAGAGCCAGAACATGCGCCCGCGATCGTCGGCGGCGACGTAGTAATCGCGCTGGACGCCGTTGCCGTCCCACCATCCCGCCTCGATACGCTCGGTCCGGCTGATCAGCTTCAACGGACGCCGATAGAACGGCCGCTCGTTGCGCAGCATCAGCTTTTGCGGCGTTTCGAGTATCCACGACGGACGCGGCTGCTGAGGCACGGCGAGATCGGGAAGTTCGAGCGGTTCGTTTGACTCCGTTTGCACTTCGGGTTCTGTTTCTGCCCTTGCCGTTTGCGTCTTCGGCGACTTTTTTCCGCGCTTGGATTTCGTTTCGCTTGCGGGCTTATAAGGTTCGACGGTCATCGCCGCCTCGGGCCGATGATCGTCGCGCGCGACCAGTTGCACCACGTTCTCCGCGCCCAGCCGCGCGCTCAGGCGTTCGAGCAGTTGCGCCATCGATTCGCTGTCGGAACCAGGCATCGGAAACAAGGTGTCGGGCGGCGGCGCATACTCGCTGACCTTGTCGGCCAGGAGTTTCATCTCGATGACGGGCGCGGCGAGCGTCGTCTGATTCAGCTTCTCGCGCAAGAGCCACAGGATGTGGTCGGCGTCGCGCGTCGGCACGGCCCACGCCACCTTGAATGTCGACGTTTTCGGCGCGTGACGGGCGGCCAGTTCGTGTTCGAGCAAGAGGGAAAATTCGCTGACCGCCGCATGATGCGCAGAGAGCCAGCCGGCGAGTTGCAGCACGAGCCGGCGCGCGGCGAACAGCAGCGCCTCGGCGCTTTCCACGCGCGCCTGCAATTCGAGCCGCGCTTCGAACGACGCCGGCGCACAAAATGCCTCGCGCGGGTCGGGCGCCTGTCCGTACGCTTGCGCGAGCCATTGCAGAACGCCTTGCCCGAAGCGGCGCGCGACGCCCTTGCGCGGCAGACGACGCAAATCGGCGAGCGTCGCGCAACCGATCTGCTCGAACACGTTGCCGTGCGAGTGCGCCGATGGGATGAGCGATACGGGCAACTCATCGAGTACGTGCACGAGCGTCGTCTCTTTCACGATGCGTACGCGCCGCGCGACCCGGCGCGTGCGCGCGTGCGCCAGCAGCCACGCGCCCCACGCTGTCGGCGCGCAGCCCATGCGGGACGTGAAGCCACATCCTTTAACCGTCGATGTCACTCTGGACAGCAACGCGCGCAATCCGCCGAAGAGCCGCATGCTGGCGCCGACTTCGAGCAGTACCGTATTCGCATGCGCGAGCACGACTTTGGGCGTGAACGCGAGCAGCGCCAGCGCAACGGCTTCGAGCGCGTTCTGCTCCTCGCGAATGTCGACGGCAAGCAACGTCAGTTGGGGCGCGAGCGCGAACGCATGCGAGCGCGTGCTGCCGGGCCGCACGCCGAGCCGAAACGCGACGAGATCGGGCATCAGGACGCGCGCGTGATCGGCTAGCGCGAAGCATGACTGATCGATATTGTCATTCGCCGTCGAGCTCGCTCCAGGCGATGTCGAGTTCGCCGGCGCTGAGGGCATCGAAGGCGGCCTGACGGCTTCGAGCGATAAAAGCGGCAATGTCACCGCTATCCACAACATGTTTGACCTCTCGTGCTTTCCTTGCCTGATGCGCCCGACGAATATGTTCGGGCAGCGCAGGCATCTGCAGCGGCAAGTTCAACTGCAAGGGCTTGCCGAGCAATGGGCCGCGCCGCTTGATGATGTCGATTTCGAGCATGACGGCCTGCATCCATTCGCGACGGTTCATCGTCTGCGCGTTGGCGGGAAGTATCGGCTTGCAGACCATGCGCAGCGGCGCAGCGGAGGATTGCTTCGCCGCTTTGAGCGGGCGGAACAGAAATGCCAGCGACTGCGCTTCCTGAGCCGCCACCTGCAGTCTTCGCAAGGCTTTGGCATCGACTTGTGGTAGCCAGATCAGCACTGCGCCGATGCCTTCCTGCTTCAACGACTGCTCCGCGGCCCAGAGCACCTGATCCTCGGCCGCTTTGACCCAGACCAGCTTGTTCACCGCGATGTTCATCGTCCGAAGCGCGGCCAGATTGGGCTTCCACGGTGGCGCGACGAAGATGACGGAGCGGCCTTTGCTTGCTGTCAGTTCGCGGATCGAGTGCGCGAGCAGTCTGATTTCGCCTACGCCACTCTCTTCGATCAGCAACTCGGTGACTGAGCCGGGCATCCAGCCTGCGCCGGGCAAGGCCAAGTCGAGCGCTCGAAAGCCGCTCGAGATGATGTTCGAATCGGGATCGTTGACCGGACTGCCCTGCCAGACCTGACGCTGCAGATGCGATGTCAGCCCGATGTCGAGCAATGAAAGTGCTGCACCCATGAGTTTTCCCCGTCCGACGCGAATACAGGGGCCTGCTCATGGCGCAAGCGCTCGGTGGGCCTCCGGTTTACTGTATATTTATACAGTATTTTTGCGGGCGAGGGTAAACAGCTGGGCGGATGGAAGGATGCGCCGATGGGGCGCGAGGCGAGTCGCAGCGCGCACTTCGCGGATTTGCAGATACCGCGCTTCAAACGCAAAAACCCCACCTTTTGGGGTGGGGTTTTTGTTTGGAGCATGAGGAGCCTGACGATTACCTACTTTCACACGGGTATCCGCACTATCATCGGCGTGGAGTCGTTTCACGGTCC
>NZ_JALQDP010000012.1:0-202841 GCF_023631165.1 Caballeronia sp. AZ1_KS37
CTATCGCCGATTCCGAAGAACCAGCCGCACTCGCCATCAAGCGCCCACACTTATCGGCTGTTAGTTTTTAAAGAGCACATCGCAAGACAAGCCTTACTTCAACTTCCGTCTTGCGTCGCTGCATCAGCAGCAGAGAAACGAGATTATGAAGAACGCTTCGGTTCGTGTCAACAAGAATTCGAAGTTTCTTTTTCCTGCCGATCCGCGCCCGGAGCCTTCTACAACCTACCCCCCAAGCGCACCGCCGATACCGCCCTCTCCCGCTTCCTTCGCGTTCATCGAATCGCGAAGGAACGGAATTCTAGTGAGCGAATCCCGACTCCGCAAGGGGATGCAAAGAAATTATCGCGGCGCTCCAAGTCACCCTGCACTCTCCTCCGATCGACGTGTTGCAACGCCGCACGATAAAAGCATCGCCCGAGCGACTACAATCAAAGGTTCACCGCACTAATTCACTCTAGTATCTATATGCGCTCGCGAATCGCAAAACGTATTCCCCCAGATGCAGACAAGCTCGTCAGCCTCTCCCTCGCGCTTTTCGCGTCCGGCAGCCGTGTCGAGGACCGCTTCTGGGAAGCTCGCCTCGACACGCTCATCGCCAAACTCGTGCGCAACGGCAATCAGACGACGCTCGACGCCGCGCTCGACCATCTGCAGCAGAATCATCCGGACGCCTACGGCGCGCTCGCCGATATGGCCGAGACGCACAGCGAGTCGTTCAGATTCGACATCGAAGGCGCACCGCATGAAGCCTTGCTCATTGCCGCGCCGGTGCTCGCGTGGACGCGCTACGCGATTCCATCGGGCTCGCTCAAAGGCGATGCCGTCGACGCACTGCGCACGCAGATGCAGGCTCATGTGCTCGCAGCCGATGCCCGGGTAGCCGTCGCGCCCTATCTGTACAGCATCGATCAGTTGCCACGCCACCATGTGGATACGTCGCGCCTCGCGCAACAGTTGCTGCAGACGGTGACGAGCGGCAGCGTCGCACGTCTGAATCTGTCGGACCTCCCGGAAACCTCGCCGATTCTCGCGGACCCGCGATTTCTATTGGCGCTGGTCGTCGTACCGGCCGGTGCGGCGTTCTTTCGCTGGCAGGAAGACGAAAACGGCAGCCGCGTGGAGCGGGGTCAATGCCTCGAACAGTGGGCCGCGCAAGGCGGACCGAGCTTCGCGGCAATTCTGCCGGGCTGCGAGTTCGAGTGCTTGCTTCCTGACGCCTACTACTCCGCCTGCCGCGACGCCGACGAGCAGGTGCGTCCGCACACCGTACGTACCGCCGTCCGATATCTGTTCGATACGCTCGGCACCGCGCCCCAGGACTTGCGCGCGGTCATCGCGGGCTTCGGCGAGCGGCGCATCGACGAATATCGCATCGGCTTTACACGTCGCGGCAGCAACGATGTGATCTACGGCGTCGTGTGGCCGCTCTACGGCCGCGAGAACGGGGAACTCGGAATGGACGAGGATCCGGTCGATCTCGAGGGCGCCAATGGACCGGTGGAAGAAATCGTCGAGTTGCTGAAGAAGACAGGTGTCTCTGACGTACGCCGCCATGCGGGACGCTTCGAACCGGAGTTCTGCGACGACTGCGGCGTGCCGCTCTATGCCGATCCGCTCGGCGAGATCGTTCACGCTGAAATGCCGGAAGACGCTGATCCTGCGCAGCCACATTTCCATTAACGATGCTCAATAGCAGCTATTTACGCCAAAAAGAACCCCGCCGCGTGCGGGGTTTTGTGTATTTATGCCTATGCCATTCGGATAGGGGGCCAAATCACCTTAAATTTGTCAACATACCGACTGGCGCCGATGCAAACCGGCGCCGAGTTCCGAAGCCGGTAGGCGACGGTGTATTGACAAGAGGTGAAGCATGATAATCAACATCATTGGTTCCGACGCAGAACGCCGGGCGGGCCTTAAAACATTGCTGCGCCGCGTTGCGCGCCAAGCGCAATTCATCGAGGCGAAGGATTGGAGACAAGCCCGTTCCGCCTTGAAGCGCTCCTCCCCTGACATGATCGTGATCGACTGGGCGCCCGAACTGCGCACCGGCGACCTGCAGATCCTGCTCGACGACGCCCCAGATGTGCCAGCGGCCATCATGGTCGACCGTTGCGGCGCCGCGCTGGTCTACGCGCTGATGAGCGTCGGCGCAATGGGCGTGATCCCGCGCGCCCTCGATCCCATCCTGATACTCCGCGCGCTGGAGATGGTCCTCGTCGGTGGACATTACATTCCGCCGGACGTGGTCGACCCGGAACTGACGCTTGAGCTCACCAACCGCCGCATTCGAAACAGTGCCAAGCTGCCGAAGATTCGCCATCATCCGACGCTGTCACCGCGACAACAGCAGATCATGCGCTGCGTGCACATGGGCAGCACGAACAAGATGATCGCGAAGACGCTCGGTATCAGCGAAGGCACGGTGAAAATCCACCTTGCAAGTATCTTCCAGCAGCTGGGCGCGACAAATCGCGCGGCCGCGGTCGCGATCTACAACGGCGTGCAGAATTCGCATCTCGAGATTCTGCGCAGCGGAGGCGAGAAACCGGTGCGCGTCGTATCGGGCCAGCCAGGCGTGATTCCGCTGCGCCGGCCGCGGACGCGCTATCCGTCGCTTCTCGACAACGATGCGGCCGCGCTGCCGATGGCCGCCGAGCCTGAATCAACGTTCTAGCAACAAACGAGGCAAACGGGTCCGTCCTTTGCGCACACGTTTTACGCGCAACGAGTAATATGCAAGGCATGGGGTTCTTCTACACACCGCTACCGCTTTGGCTAACCGTCGGCAGCTGGATCGCCGCCGCGGGGCTGCTCGCGCTCGCAATGCTGCAGCGTCCGTTCGCTCGCCTGCAGGACGCCACGCTGCAAAACGTGTGGCTTGGCGTCATCGTCGCGATCTCGGTGCTATGGGCATGCAACGCATGGTTCGATGACGGACCCGTCATCCATCTATTGGGCGCAACGTTGATGGTCACGCTGTTCGACTGGCGGCTCGCGCTCATCGGCACGGCCGCGACCACGGGTCTCGCGGCCGTCGTGCTCGATGCATCGTGGCTGTCGGTCGCGACCACCTATCTTCTCTTCGGCGCAGTGCCCGTCGCTGTGTCGACATTGCTGCAGCGCTTGAGCAACCTATGCTTGCCCCGCAATCTCTTTACCTTCATCGCCGGACACGGGTTCATCACGTCGGCGGTTGCGGTGGCCGCGGCTTGTGGCGCGACGGTCGGGCTCGAGATGGCGCTTGCCGGCGGCCCGGTCATCGTGCCTCCGGCATTCACGCGCGGCTCGCTGCTGCTGGGCGCCGGCGAGGCGCTCTTCACGGGCCTGCTCACCATATTGATCACGGTGTACAAGCCCGCCTGGATCACCACCTATGACGTGCGCCGCTATCGCCTGGACCGCGGCCCGCGCGTCTAGGTTGCGCGAAACGTATCAATTCACTGCTACTGGCGGAGTCGGATATCGGACTCCGGGCGATGGGTACGCGCACAAAGTACGATAAGATTGAACTCCCTCCCCACACGGCGCATCTTACTTGCCCGTGTCTTCTTAGCGCCAGACTTGATGGAAAGTAACTTCGCACCGCGCCGGCTCCTGCGGCTCGTCGGCCGGTTGGCGGTATGTGCATCGTTGGCATGCGCCGTGTCCGCTTTTGCCGATTCGCTCGACGAGCGCAACGAACTGATTCACCACTTCGTCACCGATTTCAAAGCCAACCCGCTCGTCGCGGATTGCGCTGCACATGGCAACTTCATCGCCAGCACGTCGTCGGCGTTCGATCACGTCGAATTTCCGCCTGCCTCGTTCGATGCCTCGCATTCCGCGATCGAGCCGTGGAACGATTCGTTCGACGAGAAGAAGCAGCGAATCAAAGTGGACAATGTCGTGACCGTCGAAGGTCAAGGCATGCCGAAGGACGGCGGGAGCGATCCCACTCCGCTCAAGTTCCGCTGCGGTTATGTCGGCAGTCAGATGCTCGCTTTCGGCTGGAACGATCCCGTCCCGCCATTGCGCGCGCGCGCTGAACCTCGCTCGACGCACGCCACGAAGGGCAAGCACGGCGCGAAGACGAAGGCGTCGTCGGGCAAGTCGAAAACCACGTCGAAGTCCTCGACCAAGTCGACAAAAAAGAGCACCAAGAAGCACTAGCTCCCTTCGTCCTGCGACGAAGACACGACAAAAAAGGGCGTGGCTGCATGAAGCGGCCACGCCCTTTTCACATCGGCGGCAAGTCGGCGGCGCTCAGGCGCCGAACGCCTGCAGATGCCACAGAATGGCTTGCAGCATCGATGCGCCGAGCGCCGCGCTGCGCGCGCCGTTCCAGCCGACGCTCTCGTCGGGCAGATTCGCGTTGTCCTTGAACGGCATCTCGAGCGTAAGCGACAGGCATTTATACTCGTTGCCGATGTACTTCGACGCGAGCTTGAGCGCATCTGTCTGATACTTGCTCGACTCGTAGCCGTGGACGTCCTGGAAATCCGGGCTCGCCTGCTTGAAGAAATCGACGAACGCCTTCTGCTCCTTCGCCTGCTGCTCGGTGAAGCCCGGCAGCATCTCCGAGCCCGCGACGAACACGTACGGAATGGCTTCGTCGCCGTGGATATCGAAGAACAGGTCGCAGCCCGTCTCCTCGATCGCCTCGCGCACGACCAGCACTTCCGGACTGCGTTGCGCGCTCGGCTCCATCCATTCGCGGTTGAGGTTCGCGCCCGCCGCGTTGGTGCGCAGGTTGCCGAGCACGCTGCCGTCCGGATTCATGTTCGGCACGATATGGAAAATGGCCCGCTCGAAGAGCGCGCGCGCCACCGGATCGCCCGCCCAGTCGCCGAAACCGGCGAGACGCTTCACGAGTCCTTCGACGAACCATTCCGCCATCGTCTCGCCCGGATGCTGACGCGCGATGATCCAGACTTTCTTCTTCGGCTCGGCGTCGCCGAAATCCGGGATGCCGAGCGACAGCACCGATATCGGGCGGCCCTGAACCGTGCTGCCGAGCTCGGTCAGCGTCGCGAGCGGCATCTGCTGGACCGCGCCGAGAAACTCCGAGTGGCGCTCTTCGCTGTACGGCTCGAAGTACGCGTAATAGATGCGATCGAAGTCAGGCGTGTGGTCGATCTTCATCACCTGCCCGTCGTACTCCGTCGACACGCGGAACCAGTTCACGCGGTCGTAACTGGCGACCGCTTCATAGTCGCGCCAGCCTTCGGGAAACGCGCACTGCGCCGCGTTCTCGAAGGTCATCACGAGACGCTCGCCGCGCGCGCCCGACACGCGGAAATAGAACCATTGCGCGAAATCCGCGTGCGAATCGGGACGAATGCGCAGGCGAATGTCGGCGGGATCGTCGGCGTTGAGGACTTCGATCGCGCCCGCGTCGAAGTTGCTTGAGATAGAGAGAGTCATCTGCGTTTCCTTGCGTGCTTGCCGCGTGGATCTCAGTCCGCGACGCGGCGACGAAATACATAGGTCGTGTCGTTCGATGCTTTTGCATCGAATTTGTAGCCTTCGCTGTCGAAGCCCTTGAGCGCTTCCGGTTCGTCGATGCGGTTCTCGACCGCATAACGCGCCATCATCCCGCGCGCGCGCTTCGCATGAAAGCTGATGATCTTGTAGCGCCCGCCCTTCCAGTCCTCGAACACGGGCGAGATGACCGGAGCCGCCAGCAGCTTCGGCTTGACCGACTTGAAATATTCCTCCGACGCGCAATTCACGAGCACCCGCGCGCCGCGCTGCCTCTGCAACTGCTCGTTGAGCGCCGCCGTAATGCGCTCGCCCCAGAAAGCGTAGAGGTCTTTGCCGCGCGCATTCGGAAACTTCGTGCCCATTTCGAGCCGATACGGCTGCAGCAAATCGAGCGGCCGCAACAAACCATACAGCCCCGACAGCACGCGCACATGATTTTGCGCGAAATCGAGATCGCCGGCAGACAGCGACTTCGCGGCAAAGCCTTCGTACACGTCGCCGTTGAACGCGAGCACCGCCTGCTTGGAATTGTTCGTGTCGAAGGTCTTCGACCAGTCCGCGTAACGCTGGAAGTTCAGCGCCGCGAGCGGGTCCGAAATGCTCATCATGCCGCCGATCTGCTGCGGCGAAAGTTCGCGCAGTCCGTCGATCAGTTCCGCGGCGTCATCGACGAATTGCGGCAGCGTGTGCTTCTTGATATGGGCAGGCGTCTCGTAGTCGAGCGATTTGGCGGGCGAGAGAACGATTATCATGGAGGCTCGCCGGCACGCCGCCGGCGATCATTGGCATAAACCCCTGATTGTATCGAATGGACAATTCCGCCGCGCCGCAGCCTGGCTCCACGCGCGTGGTGCTCGATTCGAATGTGTGGATCGACATCCTCGTATTCGACGACCCCGCCACGCGTCCGATTCACGCCGCACTCGTTGCCCGCACGCTCGAAGCGCTCATCGACGAGCGCTGTCTCAGGGAACTCACGCGCGTGCTCGACTATCCGCAATTCGTGCGAATGGACGTCGACAAGACCGCCGCGCTCGCGAGCGTCGCGCGCCTGTCGACGCTCGTGGCCGCGACCATCGACGAAAACGAGCGTCCGCTGCCCCAATGCAAGGACCGCGACGACCAGAAGTTTCTCGAACTCGCGCACGCATCGGGCGCACAGTGGCTCGTATCGAAAGACCGCGCGGTGCTGAAGCTCGCGCGGCGCGTCGCGCGCGATTTCGCGTTTCGCATCGCCGAGCCGAAGCCGTTCGTCATCGAATTCGAGGCACAGGCGGCCATCGGCTGACGGTGTCTTAAAATAGTCGCGAGCCAAATTCAACGCCCATCCGACCATGAACACGACGCACGAATTGCCGCCGACACCGCCCGAACTTTACTTCCCGTCGCGTCTGCCCAACGTGGGCACGACCATCTTCACCGTGATGAGCGCGCTCGCCACGCAAAAAGGCGCGGTGAATCTCGGCCAGGGCTTCCCCGATTTCGATTGCGACGCCCGCATCGTCGATGCCGTCGCGGCCGCCATGCGCGACGGCCACAATCAATATCCGCCGATGGCGGGCGCCGCGCCGTTGCGCCAGGCGATCGCGCGCAAGATCGACGCGCTCTACGGCCGCGCGTATAACCCCGACACCGACATCACCGTGACCGCCGGCGCGACGCAGGCGCTGCTCACGGCGATCCTGTGCTGCGTGCATCCGGGCGATGAAGTCATCGTCATCGAGCCGATGTACGACAGCTATGTGCCGTCGATCGAACTCGCGGGTGGCAAGCCGGTGTTCGTGTCGCTCGAAGCGCCCGACTACGCGCTGCCCTTCGACAAGATCGCCGCCGCGATCACGCCGAGGACGCGCCTCATCATGATCAACACGCCGCACAATCCGACCGGCCGCGTGTGGCGCGCGGAGGACATGAAGAAGCTCGAAGAGATCGTGCGCGACACCAATGTGCTGATCGTCTCCGACGAAGTCTACGAGCACATGGTCTACGACGGCGCGCCGCACGAAAGCGTGTCGCGCTATCCGGAGCTGGCGAAACGCAGCTTCGTCGTGTCGAGCTTCGGCAAGACGTTTCATGTGACCGGCTGGAAAGTCGGCTATGTGGCCGCGCCCGCCGCGTTGACGGCCGAATTCCGCAAGGTGCATCAGTTCAACGTGTTCACCGTGAACACGCCGATGCAGATCGGTCTCGCGCATTATCTCGAAGACCCGAAGCCGTATCTCGAACTGCCCGCGTTCTATCAGAAGAAGCGCGATTTCTTCCGCGAAGGTCTCGCGAAGACGCGCTTCTCGCTGTTGCCGTCCGAAGGCACTTACTTCCAGTGCGTCGATTATTCGAAGATCAGCGACATGCCCGAAGCCGAGTTCTCGCAATGGCTCACGAGCGAGATCGGCGTCGCGGCGATTCCCGTTTCGGCGTTCTATCACGAGAGCCATGAATCGGGCGTCGTGCGCTTCTGCTTCGCGAAGAAGGAAGAAACGCTCGCACTCGCGCTGGAACGTCTCGCGAAGCTTTGAACCGCGGCGCACGCGCCATAACCGCCACAACGAGGAGTCGAACGGAACATGAGTACCCAAGACTTCAAGATCGAAACGCTCGGCATCGTCGGCAGCGGCGCGATGGGGCGCGGCATCGCGCAGATCGCGGCGCTCGGCGGGCTCAGCGTGCGCATCTACGATACGAATCCGAAAGCGCTCGCTGCGGCGCGCGAGTATCTGTCGGACACGTTCGCGAAGCTCATCGCGAAAGGCAAGCTCAAGGAAGCCGACGCGCACGCGGCGCTCGCGCGCATCCGCGATGCGGGCGACACGGGCGAGCTTTCCGATTGCGACGCCATCGTCGAGGCGATCGTCGAGAACCTCGACCTCAAGCGCGAACTGTTTCGCGAGCTCGAAGCCGTGGTCGGCGAGCGCTGCATTCTGGCGTCGAACACGTCGTCGCTTTCGATCACCGCGATCGCCGCCGGATGCGCGCATCCGGAGCGCGTCGCGGGCTTTCACTTCTTCAACCCGGTGCCGTTGATGCGCGTCGTCGAAGTCATCGACGGACTGCGCGGCGACCCGCGCGCAGGCGACGCATTGATGGACCTCGCCCGCCGCGTGGGTCATACGCCCGTGCGCGCGAAGGACATGCCGGGCTTCATCGTCAATCACGCCGGGCGCGGCATGAACACCGAAGGCCTGCGCGTGGCGAGCGAAGGCGTCGCGAGCTTCGCGGAAATCGACCGCATCATGCGCGAGCAGGCAGGCTTTCGGCTCGGACCGTTCGAGCTGCTCGATCTCACCGCGCTCGATGTATCGCATCCGGTGATGGAGTCGATCTATCACCAGTTCTATGAGGAGCCGCGCTTCAAGCCGTCGCCGATCACGGGCACGCGGCTCGCGGGCGGGCTCATCGGGCGCAAGGCAGGCGAAGGTTTTTATCGCTATGTCGATGGCAAGCAGGACGTGCCGCCCGAACCCGCCGCGCCGACCGAACTGCCGACGCGCGTGTGGATCAGCCGCGCATCGCACGAAGGACGCGAGCAAGTGCTGAAGCTGATCGCCAAATGCGATTGCTCGTTGCACATCGACGCGGGCCACACGCCGGAGCCGGATTCGCTCATCATCGTGACGCCGCTCGGTTTCGATGCGACCACCGCCGCGGTCAACGAGCATCTCGATGCGACGCGCGTCGTCGCCGTCGATACGCTCTTCCCGCTCGATACGGTCGCGCGCCGCACGATCATGACGACGCCCGCGACCTCGCCCGAGATGCGCGACGCCGCGCACGCCCTCCTCGCTTTCGACGGCGTGCCGGTCTCCGTGATCCGCGATTCGACCGGCTTCGTCGCGCAACGCGTCGTCGCGACGATCGTCAATATCGGCTGCGATATCGCGCAGCAAGGCATCGCGACGCCCGAGGACATCGATCTCGCCGTGATGCTCGGCCTGGGCTATCCGCAAGGTCCGCTCGCGCTCGGCGATACGCTCGGCGCGACGACGATCCTCACGATCCTGCGCAACATTTGCACCGCGCTCGGCGATCCGCGCTACCGGCCCTCGCCGTGGCTCACGCGGCGCGCGCAGCTCGGACTTTCGCTTACCCATACCGAGGAGCTCAGATGAGCGCCGAACTTCTGACAGACCGTCCCGCGGGCAGCGACACCACGCTCGTGCTCAAGTTGTCCAATCCCGGCGCGCGCAACGCGCTGCATCCGGACATGTACGCGGCCGGCATCGAGGCGTTGAACACGGCGGAGCGCGACAACAGCGTGCGCGCGATCGTGCTGACCGGCGCGGACAACTTCTTCTGCGCGGGCGGCAATCTGAATCGCCTGCTGGAAAACCGCGCGAAGGATCCGTCGGTGCAAGGCGAAAGCATCGATCTGCTGGCGGAATGGATCAGCGCGTTGCGCTCATCGACGAAACCGGTCATTGCCGCCGTCGAAGGCGCGGCGGCCGGCGCGGGTTTCTCGCTCGCGCTCGCGTGCGATCTGATCGTCGCCGCCGATGACGCCCGATTCGTCATGTCGTATGCACGCGTCGGCCTGACGCCCGATGGCGGCGCATCGTGGTTTCTGTCACGCACGCTGCCGCGCACGCTCGCGAGCGAAGTGCTGCTCGAAGCGAAGCCGATCGGCGCGGCGCGGCTGCATGAAGTCGGCGTCGTGAACCGGCTGACGAAGAAAGGCATCGCGCTCGATGCGGCTATCGCGTGGGCCGACGATCTCGGCAGCGTGTCGCCGAAAGCGATGGCGCGCATCAAGTCGCTCATCAACGCCGCCGAGCTGCAGCCGCTCGCCGCGCATCTCGACATGGAGCGCGACAGTTTCGTCGATGCGCTGCATCACGGCGACGCGCTCGAAGGCATCACCGCGTTCCTCGAAAAGCGCCAGCCGAACTATCGCTAAGCTCATGGCTCACTACGAATTGCCGAAGCGCCGGCGCATCTTTCTGATGCGTCATGGAGACGTCACCTATTTCGACGACAGCGGCCGCGCGATCGATCCCGAAAGCGTGCCGCTCAACGAGCGCGGACGCGAGGAAGCGAGCGCCGCGGGCCGCGAGTTCGCCGCGCAGAACGTGCGCTTCGATCGCGTGATTGCGAGCGGATTGCCGCGCACGATCGAAACCGCGCAACGCGTGCTCGACGCGACGGGGCAAAGCATCGACATCGAAGTGTGGCCCGAGTGGCAGGAAATTCGCGGCGGCAAGCTGAAGGATCTGACGGTGTCGGACATCGAGCGCGCGTTTCTCTCGGTGTTCGACGGCGTCGTGCCGGAAGAGACGCAATTCCTCGGCGGCGAAACCATCGGCGAATTGCTCGACCGCGTGCTGCCTGCGGTCGCGCGTCTGCGTGAAGATCGATCGTGGGACACGGCGCTGCTCGTGCTGCACGGTGGCGTCAATCGCGCGCTGCTCTCGCACGCGATCACCGCGGGCGGGCGCGCGTTCTTCGGGCATCTGTCGCAGGCGACGGGCTGCATCAACGCGCTCGATGTCGGCGACAAGCAGGCCGACTGGGTCGTGCACGCGATCAATCATTCGCCGCCCTCGCCGCTGCACGCCGACGTGCGCAATACGACGATGGAACTGCTCTACGCCCAATTCGTTCGCTACAAGGCCGGCGACATGAACTGAAAACCGCAGTCCGGAGGAGACGATGCAGAACAACGAGACGCAAAAGCAGTCCGATTTCTCCGCGTTCGAAGGAACGCGGCCCGTGCAGGACAAACAGCGTTTCGATACCGATGCGCTCGTAGCGTGGCTCGCGGCGAACGTCGATGGCTTCGACGGCCCGTTGACCATCGAACAATTTGCCGGCGGCCAGTCGAATCCGACATTCAAGCTCGTCACGCCCGCGCGCAGTTACGTGATGCGCGCGAAGCCCGGACCCGCGGCGAAACTCTTGCCGTCTGCGCATGCGATCGAGCGCGAGTATCGCGTGATGCACGCGCTCGCCGCCACCGACGTTCCCGTCGCGCGCATGCTCGCGTTATGCGAGGACGAAAGCGTGATCGGCCGCGCGTTCTATGTGATGGAGTTCGTGCAGGGCCGCGTGCTGTGGGATCAGTCGTTGCCCGGCATGACGCCCGTCGAGCGCGCCGCGATCTATGACGAAACGAATCGCGTGATCGCAGCGCTCCATACCGTCGATGTCGAGGCCGCCGGGTTATCGGGCTACGGCAAGCCGGGCAATTATTTCGAGCGGCAGATCGGACGCTGGAGCAAGCAATACGTCGCGTCCGAAACCGAGAAGATCGACGCGATGAATCGCCTGATCGACTGGTTGCCGCGGCATATTCCCGCGTCCCGCGAACCGAAAGTCAGCGTCGTGCACGGCGACTTCCGGCTCGACAATCTCATCTTTCATCCGGCCGAGCCGCGCGTGCTCGCCGTGCTCGACTGGGAACTGTCGACGCTCGGCGATCCGCTCGCCGACTTCGCGTATCACTGCATGGCGTGGCATGTCGACCCATCGCAGTTTCGCGGCATCGCCGGACTCGACTGGGCGGCGCTCGGCATTCCCGGCGAAGCCGCGTACGTGAAGCGCTATTGCGAGCGCACCGGCTTCGCAATCGAAGGCGACTGGAACTTCTATCTCGCCTACAACATGTTCCGCATCGCCGCGATCCTGCAGGGCATCATGAAGCGCGTCGTCGATGGCACCGCCGCAAGCGCGCAAGCCGTCGATGCGGGCAAGCGCGCGCGGCCGATGGCCGAACTCGCGTGGACATACGCACAAAAAGTGGGGACAAGCGCATGAACTTCGACTACACGCCCAAGGTGCAGGCGTTGCGCGAGAAGCTGCTCGCTTTCTTCGACGCGCACATCTATCCGAACGAACGCGCTTACGCCGATGAAATCGCGGCGAATCGCGCGGCTGGCAACGCGTGGATTCCGACGCGCCTCATCGAAGGCTTGAAGGAGCAAGCGCGCGCCGAGGGACTGTGGAACCTCTTCCTGCCCGCATCGGCGCGCGGCGCGGGGCTGACGAATCTCGAATACGCGCCCTTGTGCGAAATCATGGGCCGCGTGCCGTGGGCGCCCGAAGTGTTCAATTGCAGCGCGCCCGATACGGGCAACATGGAAACCATCGAACGCTACGGCACCGATGCGCAAAAAGCCCAATGGCTCGAGCCGCTGTTGCGCGGCGAAGTCCGCTCGGCGTTTTTGATGACGGAGCCGGAAGTTGCGTCATCGGATGCGACGAACATCCGCTGCAGCATCGCGCGCGACGGCGACAGCTACGTGATCGACGGCCACAAATGGTGGTCGTCGGGCGCGGGCGATCCGCGCTGCACGGTGTATATCGTGATGGGCAAGACCGACGCCGACGCGCCGAAACACGCGCAGCAATCGATGATTCTCGTGCCCGCCGATGCGAGCGGCATCACGGTGCATCGGCCGTTGAACGTCTTCGGCTACGACGACGCGCCGCACGGCCATATGGACATCACGCTCGACAACGTGCGCGTGCCCGCGACGAACATGCTGTTAGGCGAAGGACGCGGCTTCGAAATCGCGCAGGGACGGCTCGGGCCCGGGCGCATCCATCATTGCATGCGTCTGATCGGACTCGCCGAACGCGCGCTCGAGTTGATGACGAGACGCACACTCGCGCGCGTCGCGTTCGGCAAGCCGATCGCGCAGCATGGCGTGACGCAGGAGCGTATCGCCGAGGCGCGCATCATGATCGAGCAGGCGCGGCTTCTGACGCTCAAGGCCGCGTACATGATGGACACCGTCGGCAACAAGGGCGCGCGCGGCGAAATCGCGATGATCAAGGTCGTCGCGCCGAACGTCGCGTGCCAGGTCATCGACTGGGCGATCCAGGCACACGGCGCGGGAGGCGTCTGCGACGACTTTCCGCTTGCTTATGCATATGCATCGGCGCGCACGCTGCGTTTAGCCGACGGCCCCGACGAAGTGCATCGAAATGCGATCGCGAAGCTCGAACTCGGGAAATACGCGTCAGGCGGCTGAAGCGCCTGAATCGACAGGATTGCGCAGGCCGAAAAGCGCGGCGGAATCGACGGTCAGCACGAGCTCGCCGTTCTGGTTGTGCGCTTCCCAGCGCGTCTGCACGATGCCGCGATCCGGCTTGCTCTTCGACACGCGCTTGTCGAGCACGCGCACGGTGAGGCGCACGCTATCGCCGACGCGCACCGGCTTGATCCAGCGGATGTTGTCGAGACCGGGCGAGCCCATCGAGGTCGAACCGCGCAACATGTCGCGCACGAGGATGCCCATCATCGCGGAACAGGTGTTCCAACCGCTCGCGACGAGCCCGCCGAAATGCGACGCCTCGCCCGCCGCCTCCGAGAGATGAAACGGTTGCGGATCGTAACGCTCCGCAAATCCGACGATCTCCTCTCTCGTGAACGTGTGCGCGCCCAGCGTCACGGCGCTGCCGATTTCGAAATCCTCAAAAGCGTAGGTCATGCGTTCTCCTTTACGTGGCGGCAAATTCTGAAAACGGAGAACACGGTCGCGCAGAACGCGCGGAGGACTGGCGTCGGTGAGAAAAACTGATGTCCATGCGCAGTGTCTCCTTCACGGCCCCTTCCGGAGCCCGCAAAGACACCGCGCAAGAACGTTACTGCAGCGGCTCTTTCAGCACGTCCGGAACAGGCAACGGCATCACGTCGATCCCTTCTTCGAGCAGCGCGTGCGTCTCTTCGGGCGTCGTGACGCCGCGTATGTTGCGCGCCGGCGCCTCGTTGTAATGAATGCGCCGCGCCTCGTCGGCAAACCGGTCGCCCACGTTTTCGGTCTTCTCGATCAGCTCGCGCATGAATTGCAGCGCGCGCGCCTGCAATGCCGCCGCTTCAGGCGCGGCTTGCGCCTGCGCAGGCTGGGAAGCCGCCTCACCTCGCGCGGACGACAAATTCAAGCGTGGCGCGGACGGCATACGACTCACATCGGTCGCCGAGCAAACCGGACAAGCAACCAGCTTGCGCGACAATTGCGACTCGAACTCTTCGGTCGAGGCGAACCAGCCTTCGAACCGGTGATCGTGCGAGCACTTTAAATCGAGGACCTTCATGCTGATGGGGCTTCGTTGAAGTTTATCTCAAAAACGCGCTTTATGAACGGTCGTTCGCAAATCTGCAGGAATGTGCAGTGGCCGTCAAACGCTGAACTACTCATTCTAGCCGCTCGGCCCGAAGGGCGCCTTTGACGACGCAAAAACGACAAAAGCGGCCATCGAGGCCGCTTTTGCACGCATCCGTGTGACGAGCGCTCAATCCTCGATCGACTCACCAAGCTTCCACTCACCCGAGCGGATCTTCTCCAGCCAGAACACGCCGATGATCGTCTTCACGTCGCTGATGCTGCCGTCCTTCACCCAGGCCATCAACTGCGCTTCGTCGGCGACGAAAGTCTCGAGGAATTCGCCTTCGTCGAGTTTCGCATCGCCGGCATCGAGGCCGCGCGCAAGATAAATGTCGATGAACTCGGTCGAATACGAAATCACCGGATGGATTCGCGTGAGGAACGTCCATTCACGCGCGGTGTAACCCGTCTCTTCCTGCAACTCGCGTTTCGCGCACGTCAGCTCGTCTTCGTCCGGATCGAGCTTACCCGCCGGAAATTCGAGCAGCACGCGGCCCACCGGATAACGAAACTGGCGTTCGAGCAGCACGCGTCCGTTGTCGAAGACCGGGAGAATCATCACCGCGCCAGGATGCTCGACGAACTCGCGCGTCGCGTGCTTGCCATCGGGCAATTCAACGGTATCGCGTTTCAGCGTGAGGAACTTGCCCTCGTGCAGCGTGACGCTTTCGACCTTCTTTTCGATGAGGCCGTCGTCGTTACCGGGAATCGAGGAATGATCTGCCATCTTGAGCCCTGTGCTGTTGAAGCAAACAAGCCGCTGACAGCACGAAGCGGTCAGCGGCGTTTGACGAGATATTGATACGTGAAGCCCGGAAAGGCGAACACGACGAAGAGACTGAAGGTAATGGCATAGAACTGCCATTCCTGATCGAATCGGTTGCCGGCGCGCGCTTCGAGCATGAAGCCGAGCGCACCGACCACAAAGTAAAGAACGACGAGCTCGCCGATGCGAATCCACGCGCTCTTCTTCGCCGCCTTGCGTCCCGTCGACGCCGGAAGCGGCAACGGGACGATGGCGAAGAGGCGCTGATTCAGGAACGGCACGTTGGCGAGAACGAGCGCCAACAGCACGATGAACCAGCCTGCCGCCGACATTACAGCGGCAGCGTATGCGAGATCGCCGTGAGGCACGCGCTCATCAACGGACCCGGCACCAGACCGAGCACCAGAACGGCCAGGCCGTTGAACGCGAGCAGCGAGCGGTTCAGGCCGCCGGCGACGATCGGCGATGCGTCCGTCGGCGCATCGAAGTACATCAGCTTGACGACGCGCAGGTAGTAGAACGCGCCCACGAGCGAGGTCATCACGGCGAGGACGGCGAGCCATGTGAGACCGGCGTTCATCGTCGCTTCGAGCACGGCGAGCTTCGCGTAGAAGCCGACCGTCGGCGGGATGCCGGCGAGCGAGAACATCATGATCATCATGACGAACGCGAATACCGGGCTGCGCTGATTCAGGCCCTTGAAGTCTTCGAGCATTTCGGCTTCGAAGTCGCGGCGCGCGAGCAGCATGACCACGCCGAAGGTGCCGAGCGTCGTGACGAGATAGATGATGCTGTAGAACATCGCCGAGCTGTATGCGCCCGCCGCACCCGTCAGCTTGCCGTCGACCACGCCGGCGAGCAGACCCAGCAGCACGAAGCCCATGTTCGAGATGGCCGAGTAAGCCAGCATCCGCTTGATGTTCTTCTGCACGATACCCGTGATATTGCCGACGATCAGCGACAGCGCCGCGAGGATCACGAGCATTTCCTGCCAGTCCACCGCGAGCGGCAAGAGGCCCATCACCAGGAAGCGCAGACCCCACGCGAACGCCGCGACCTTCGGTCCGCCGCCGGTGAGCAGCGTCATCGCGGTCGGCGCGCCCTGGTAGACGTCAGGCACCCACATGTGGAACGGCACCGCGCCCATCTTGAACGCCACGCCCGCAACGATGAAGATCGCGCCGAACAGCAGCACGGCGTCGTTGATGCGGCCCGAAGCGACGGTCTTCAGCACTTCGTTCAGATCGAGCGAGCCGGTCGCGCCGTAGATCATCGAGATGCCGTACAGCAGGAAGCCGGATGCGAGCGCGCCGAGCACGTAGTACTTCATCGCCGACTCGTTCGACTGCGGCACGTCCTTGCGCAGCGCGATCACCGCGTACAGCGACAGCGACATCAGTTCGAGGCCGAGATACAGCGTCAGGAAGTTGTTGCCCGAAATCATCACGCACTGGCCGAGCAGCGAAAACAGGCCGAGCAGGAAGAAGTCGCCGCGGAACAGGTCGCGGTCTTCCAGATACTTCTTCGAGTAGATGATCGACACCGCGTAGCCGAGACACACCACCGCCTTCATCGCGCTCGCGAACGGATCGACGATATACATGCGCGTGAAGAAGAAATGCGGCGTCGGGTCGAGCGCGGTGACGGCGAACCACACGCCGCAGACGATCGTCGACACGAGCGCGATCAGATACGTCGTGCCGCGGCTCTTCGGGCCGAACATCGTGTCGTTGAGCCAGGCCAGAACGACCGACGCCATCAGGATCGCGTCAGGCCAAAGAATACTCATAGAGGCGTTTTGCATGATCTTTTAGTTCCTCCGCACGACGTTACTGAGCCAGCGGCAGCTTGGACTGCGCGACGTGGGAGAGCAGGTTTGCCACGGATTCGTGCATCACGTCGGTAAAGGGCTTCGGATGCAGGCCCATGTACAGCGTGAACAGCGCAAGGATGGCGAGCATCAGGAATTCACGCCCGTTGATGTCCTTGAGCTTCGCGACGTGGTCGTTCGCGACCGCGCCGAAGTACACGCGCTTGTACATCCACAGCGTGTAGGCCGCGCCGAGGATCAGCGTGAACGTCGCGAGGAAAGCGATCCAGAAGTTGTACTTCACCGCCGCCAGAATCACCATGAATTCGCCGACGAAACCCGAGGTACCCGGAAGGCCGCAGTTGGCCATCGCGAAGAGCATCACGAATGCCGCGAACTTGGGCATCGTGTTCACGACGCCGCCGTAATCCGCGATCTGGCGCGAGTGCACGCGGTCGTACAGCACGCCGATCGAAAGGAACATCGCGCCCGATACGAAACCGTGCGAGATCATCTGGATGATCGCGCCTTCGACCGCGAGCTGGCTCGACGCACCGAACATGAAGAAGCCGAGCGTGACGAAGCCCATGTGCGCGATCGACGAATACGCGACGAGCTTCTTCATGTCGGACTGCACCATCGCGACGAGACCGATGTAGATCACCGCGATCAGCGACAGCGTGATGACCACCGGCGCGAGGAAATGGCTCGCGTCCGGCGCGATCGGCAGCGAGAAGCGCAGGAAACCGTACGCGCCGAGCTTCAGCATGATCGCCGCCAGCACGACCGAACCGCCCGTCGGCGCTTCGACGTGCGCGTCCGGCAGCCACGTGTGCACCGGCCACATCGGCACCTTCACGGCGAACGCCAGGAAGAACGCGATGAACAGCAGCACCTGCGGCGTCATGTCGAGCTTCGCGGCTTGCCACGTCGCCAGATCGAACGTGTGCGTCTGCGTGTAGAGGTACAGCAGCGCGACCAGCATCAGCAGCGAGCCGGCCAGCGTGTACAGGAAGAACTTGAACGCCGCATACACGCGGTTCGGGCCGCCCCACACGCCGATGATGATGTACATCGGAATGAGCGTGGCTTCGAAGAACACGTAGAACAGCAGGCCGTCCGCCGTCGAGAACACGCCGATCATGATGCCCGAGAGGATCAGGAACGCGGCCATGTACTGCGACACGCGCTCGGTGATCACTTCCCAGCCGGCGATCACGACGATCACCGTGATGAGCGCGGTCAGCACGACGAACCACATCGAGATGCCGTCGACGCCGAGGTGATACGTGATGTTGAAGCGCTCGATCCAGTTCGACTGTTCGACGAACTGCAGCGCGGCCGTCGACGTATCGAAGCCGGTGATGAGCGGAATCGTGACGATCAGCCCGAGCACCGAGCCGACCAGCGCGACCCAGCGCGCGGGCGCCGGGTTGCGGTCGTTACCAACCGCGAGCACGAGCAGGCCGAAAACGATCGGCAGCCAGATCGCGACACTGAGAATCGGAAAAGAGTGCATAGGATCCCTCGCCTTATTTGCCGCCGAGCGTCACAAACAGGGTCAAGAGCCCCAACATGCCGATAATCATGGCGAACGCGTAGTGATAGATGTAACCGGATTGAAGGAAGCGGATCACACCGGCGAACCAGCCCATGAACCGCGCACTGCCGTTGACGATGCCGTCGATGACGACCACATCGCCCTCTTTCCACAAGCCGCGGCCGATGGCGACAGCGCCCTTCGCGAACACGACCTCGTTGATCTTGTCGCAGTAGTACTTGTTGTCGAGCAGCACGTAGATCGGGCGGAACGTGCGCGCGACAACCGCCGGCAGGTCCGGACGCTTCATGTAGAAGAACCACGCGACGATCACGCCGAGCGCCGCGAGCCACACCGGACCCGGGGTGATGATGCCGTGCAGCGCCATCGCAATCCAGCCGTGGAACTCTTCGGCCATTTCCTTCAGGCCTTCGTGGTTCTCGGCGATGTAGATCACCTTGTCGAACACGACGCCGTGCGAGAAGAAGTCGCCGTAGATCATCGGGCCGATCATGATCGCGCCGATGATGATCGACGGAATCGCGAGCAGCACGAGCGGCAGCGTCACGACCCAAGGCGTTTCGTGCGGGACGTGAGCGTGTCCGTGACCGTGATCGTCGTGATGACCGTGCGGATCATGACCGTGGCCGTGCGCTTCCGCCTGGCCCATCGGCGAGTCGGGATGCTTCGGACCGCGGAAGCGCTCTTCGCCGTGGAACACCATGAAGTACATACGGAACGAGTACAGCGACGTGACGAACACGCTCGCGACCACCGCGAAATACGCGAAGCCCGAGCCCGCCAGATGCGAGTACTTCACGGCTTCGATGATCGAATCCTTCGAGTAGAAGCCCGAGAAGAACGGCGTGCCGATCAGCGCGAGCGAACCGATCAGCGATGTGATCCAGGTGATCGGCATGTACTTGCGCAGGCCGCCCATGTTGCGCATGTCCTGATCGTGGTGCATGCCGATGATGACCGAGCCCGCGCCGAGGAACAGCAGCGCCTTGAAGAACGCGTGCGTGCCGAGGTGGAACACGGCGACCGGATAAGCCGAGACGCCGAGCGCGACCGTCATGTAGCCGAGCTGCGAGAGCGTCGAGTACGCGACCACGCGCTTGATGTCGTTTTGCACGACGCCGAGGAAGCCCATGAACAAGGCCGTGATCGCGCCGATGACCGTCACGAACGAAAGCGCCGCATCCGAATGCTCGAAGAGCGGCGACATGCGCGTCACCATGAAGATGCCGGCCGTCACCATCGTTGCCGCGTGGATCAGCGCGGAGATCGGCGTCGGGCCTTCCATCGAGTCGGGCAGCCAGACGTGCAGCGGGAACTGCGCCGACTTGCCCATCGCGCCGATGAAGAGGCAAATGCACGCGACCGTCAGCAGACCCCATTGCGTGCCGGGGAACGTCATCGTCGCGAGCTTGTCGCCCTGCGCGAACACGTCGCCATAGTTCAGCGAACCGGCGAACGCGAGCAGCAGGCCAATGCCCAGCAGGAAGCCGAAGTCGCCCACGCGGTTCACGATGAACGCCTTCATGTTGGCGTAGATCGCGCTCTCACGCGTGAAGTAGAAGCCGATCAGCAGGTACGACACGAGGCCCACTGCTTCCCAGCCGAAGAACAGCTGCAGGAAGTTGTTGCTCATGACGAGCATCAGCATCGAGAACGTGAAGAGCGAGATGTACGAGAAGAAGCGCTCGTAGCCGACTTCCTCGTCCGCCATGTAGCCGATGGTGTAGATGTGCACCATCAGCGAGACGAAGGTCACGATGACCATCATCATCGCCGTGAGCGAGTCGACCAGGAAGCCGACTTCCATCTTCAGCGTGCCGACGCTCATCCATTCGTAGATGGTCGCGTTGAAGCTCGCGCCGTGCATCACGTCGTTGAAGACGATCGCCGAAAGAATGAACGAGATGAAGACGCCGAGGATCGTGACGCGATGCGCGCCCTTGCGCCCTACCCATTTCGCGAACAGCCCCGCGATCAGACAGCCGGCAAGCGGCGCCAGCGGAACCGCGAGCAGGAGGTTTTCATTGAGTGTCGTGGACATAACAGCCTAGCCTGAAATTAACCTTTGAGCTGATCGAGGTCCTCGACGTTGATCGTGTCGAGGCTACGGAACAGGGTCACGAGAATCGCGAGACCGATCGCGGCTTCAGCGGCGGCGACAGTCAGCACGAAGAACACGAAGATCTGGCCGTGCACGTCGCCCAGATAGTGCGAGAACGCGACGAAATTGGTGTTCACCGCGAGCAGCATCAATTCGATGGCCATCAGGATGATGATGACGTTGCGGCGGTTCAGGAAGATGCCGACGATGCTGATCGCAAAGAGGATCGCACCGAGCACGAGGTAATGGGCAAGACTCAACATATTCGATTTCTCCTTCGCGCTCAGCCCTTGTTGTCGACCGTGCCCGCGCCGATGTTGCCGGTCACGGCAGGTTCCGTGGAGGCGTCGGGCGCCTGCGTTTCGGCCTGCATCTTCACGAGGCGCACGCGGTCTTCGCGGCGCACCTTGACCTGCTGGCTGACGGTTTGGGTCTTCTTGTCCTTCTTGTCGCGGATCGTGAGCGAGATCGCCGCGATGATCGCAACCAGCAGCACGAGGCCGGCGATTTCGAACGCGAAGATGTAGTCGGTGTAGATGACCTTGCCGATCAGTTGCGTGTTCGACATCGCCGCTGCGCCCGTCACCGCCGTCGACGTTTCGGGTGTGATCGTGCCGCCGTAGCCGTGCCAAAGGATCAGCGCGGTCTCGATCACGATGATCGCGCCGACGATGCTCGCGAGCGGCACGAAGCGCCTGAAATCCTTGCGCAGGACATCGATGTTGATGTCGAGCATCATGACCACGAACAGGAACAGCACCATCACGGCGCCGACATATACGAGAACCAGCAGAATCGCGAGGAATTCGGCTTGCAGCAGCATCCAGATCGCGGCCGCGTTGAAGAACGCGAGCACGAGGAAGAGCGCGGACGACACCGGGTTGCGCGAAGTGATCACCTTCAGCGCGGAAACGACCAGCAGCAGCGCGAAGATATAGAACAGTACGGTTGTGAATTCCATGATTACCGGTTCATCGTTAGGCCATCATCAGGCATGGTGTGTCGGCGCTTTCGGACAGGAGCCGCCCTCGGCGCGCGCCGCAGTGTGCCAAACAGCAACAACAAAATCGCTACGGTGCGATGCCGGAACATGAGGCTCGGGCATCGGACGCATATCAACGATAAGGCGCGTCGGCCGCCTTCGATGCGGCGATTTCCGTTTCGTAGCGATCGCCCACCGCAAGCAGCATGTCCTTCGTGAAATACAGGTCGCCGCGCTTTTCGCCGTGATATTCGAGGATGTGCGTTTCGACAATCGAATCGACCGGGCAGCTCTCCTCGCAGAAACCGCAGAAGATGCACTTGGTCAGGTCGATGTCGTAACGCGTGGTGCGACGGGTGTTGTCCGCGCGCGTTTCCGATTCGATCGTGATCGCCATCGCCGGGCACACCGCTTCGCACAGCTTGCAGGCGATGCAGCGCTCTTCGCCGTTCTCATAGCGGCGCAGCGCGTGCAGACCGCGAAAACGCGGCGAGATCGGCGTCTTTTCTTCCGGGAACTGCACCGTGATCTTGCGCTGGAACGTGTAACGTCCCGTCAGCGCAAGACCCTTGAGCAACTCGGTCAGGAAGAAGGTCTTAAAGAAGTTCTGAATAGCATTCATGATGTTTTCGTCCGCGCTCGCTTACTTCCAGATGTTGAGCGGCGACATGATCCAGAAACCGACCACGACCACCCAGATCACCGACACCGGCAGGAACACCTTCCAGCCGAGACGCATGATCTGGTCGTAGCGGTAACGCGGGAATGTCGCGCGCGCCCAGATGAAGACCGACAGCAGCAGGAAAACCTTGAAAACGAACCAGAATACGCCCGGAATGAACGACAGGAAGCCGAACGGTGCATCCCAGCCGCCGAGGAACAGCGTCGCTGCGATCGCCGAGATCACGATCATGTTGATGTACTCGGCGAGGAAGAACAGCGCGAACGCCATGCCCGAGTAATCGATCATGTGACCGGCGACGATTTCCGATTCGCCTTCCACCACGTCGAACGGGTGACGGTTCGTTTCCGCGATGCCCGAGATGAAGTACACGACGAACATCGGCAAAAGTGGCAGCCAGTTCCACGACAGGAAGTTGATGCCCCAGCCCGCGAACATGCCGCGCTGCTGCGAGTGCACGATGTCGGACATGTTCAGCGTGCCCGCGACCATCAGCACCACGACGAGCGCGAAGCCCATCGAGATTTCGTAGGACACCATCTGCGCCGCGGCGCGCATCGCGCCGAGAAACGCGTACTTCGAGTTCGACGCCCAACCCGCCAGAATCACGCCGTATACGCCGATCGACGAAATCGCCATGATGTACAGCAGACCCGCGTTGATGTCGCCGAGCACCGCTTTCGCCTGGAACGGGATCACCGCCCACACGGCGAACGCCGGCACCACGGTCATGATCGGTGCGATCACATAGATCCACTTGCTCGCAGCCGTCGGCTGAATGACTTCCTTGAGCAGAAGCTTCAGCACGTCGGCGATCGGCTGCAGCAAGCCTGCGGGGCCGACGCGGTTCGGGCCGAGACGCACGTGCATCCAGCCGATGAGCTTGCGTTCCCAGAGAATCAGGTAGGCCACGCACAGCAGGATGACCACCGAAACCACCAGGATGCGGACCACCGCCCACACCGTCGGCCATGCGACGCCCAGAAGCTGCGTGCCGCCTGCGTTGATCGTATCGAACAAGCCCATTTTTACGCCTTCTCCACTACCAGTTCACCGAACAGGCCGCCGAGCGCGGCGCCAGCCGTCGTGCCCGCCGACACGCGGACCACCGATTCCGCGAGATTCGCATCGCGGACCGCGGGCAACGTCACCGACAGATTGCCTTGGCGAATACGCACTGCTTCGCCATCCTTCAGACCGAGCTTGTCGAAGAGCGCGGTCGGGAGGCCCGCCACGTTTGCATCGCGTGCGGCTGCCGTCAAATGCAACGAGGGCGCGCGGCGCACGAGCGCATCGGCGTGATAGATCGGTACATCGGCGAGACGCTGCAGGCCGCTGCCGTTCAACACGACGTTCGATGCAGCGCGCTTGGCCTGCACCGTCGTCTTGTTCGACAGACGCGCGGTCAGATCGCCCGTGCCCAACGCCGCGACACGCACTTCGTCAGCGGTGTCGAACTCGAAGCCCGGCAGGCCGAGGATCGTGCCCAGCACGCGCAACACCTTCCAGCCCGGACGCGTCTCGCCCAGCGCGCGCACGACGCCATTGAACGACTGAGCCGTGCCTTCCGCGTTGACGAACGTGCCCGACGTTTCCGTGAACGGCGCGATCGGCAGCAGCACGTCCGCGTAGTCCATGCCGTGCTTGAACGGCGACATCACGACGACCATTTCCGCCGCCTTGAGCGCGGCGATGGCTTGCGCCGGATTGGCCGTATCGAATTCCGGTTCCGCGTTGAAGAGCACGTAGCCCTTGCGCGGCTGCTCGAACACTTCGCGCGCGTTGAGACCGCCCTCGCCCGGCAATGCATCGACGAGATGCGCGCCGACCGAGTTCGCCCCTTCCGTGAGGAAGCCGAGCGTCGCGCCGGTATTGTCGGCGATCCACTGGGCGGCCGCCTGAATCTGCGCGAAATCCGGATGCTGAACCGCGAGGTTGCCGAGCAGCACGACGCGCTGTTCGCCCGCCGACAGCGACGCCGCGACGTCCTTCGCCGCGGCCGACACTTCGCGACCCGCGAATGCGTCCGGCAGCGCGACGCCGCGCGCTTCCGAAACCGCCGCAGCGATGCCCGCAAGCTGATCGAGCCACGCCGACGGCGCCGCGACCAGGCGATGCGCGGTCGGGATCAGCGAGTCGTCGTTGCTTGCGTTGAGGAACGTGAGCTTCGCGCCGTTTTTCGCGGCCTGACGCAGACGCGCGGCAAACAGCGGATGATCGCGACGCAGGAACGAGCCGATGACGAACGCAGTGTCGATAGTCGACAGATTCGCGATCTTCGTGCCGAGCCACGGCGCGCCGACGCCGACCGGCGCCGAGAAATCGTTCTGACGCAGACGGAAATCGACGTTCGGCGTGCCGACGCCTTCAGCCAGCGTCTTCAGCAGATGCAGTTCTTCGACCGTGCTGTGCGGCGTGGCCAAAGCGGCGATGGCATTCGCGCCGTGATCCGCCTTGATGCCCTTCAGGCCCTTCGCGACGTACTCGAGCGCGGTCTGCCAGTCGGTTTCGATCCAGTTGCCGCCCTGCTTCAGCATCGGCGCGGTGAGACGCTCGTCGCTGTTCAGGCCTTCGTACGAGAAGCGGTCCTTGTCGGAGATCCAGCATTCGTTGATGGCTTCGTTCTCCATCGGCAGAACGCGCATCACGCGGTTGTTCTTCACCTGCACCACGAGGTTCGCGCCGACGGAATCGTGCGGGCTCACCGACTTGCGGCGCGACAGTTCCCACGTACGGGCGCTGTAGCGGAACGGCTTGCTCGTCAACGCGCCGACCGGGCACAGGTCGATCATGTTGCCCGACAGCTCCGAATCCACGGTCTTGCCGACGAACGACGTGATTTCCGAATGCTCGCCACGGCCCAGCATGCCGAGCTCCATCACGCCGGCGACTTCCTGGCCGAAGCGCACGCAGCGCGTGCAGTGGATGCAGCGCGACATCTCTTCCATCGAGATGAGCGGACCGACGTTCTTGTGGAACACCACGCGCTTTTCTTCGCTATAGCGCGACTGCGACTTGCCGTAACCGACGGCCAGATCCTGCAATTGGCACTCGCCGCCCTGATCGCAGATCGGGCAATCGAGCGGGTGGTTGATCAGCAGGAATTCCATCACCGACTGTTGGGCCTTCACGGCCTTGTCCGACGTCGTGCGGACGATCATGCCGTTCGATACCGGCGTGGCGCAGGCGGGAACGGCCTTCGGCATCTTTTCGACTTCGACGAGGCACATCCGGCAGTTCGCCGCGATCGACAGTTTCTTGTGATAGCAAAAGTGAGGGATGTACGTATCGACCTTGTGCGCAGCCTGGATCACCATGCTGCCTTCAGGCACCTCGACCGCCTTGCCGTCAATTTCTAGTTCAACCATGATGGATAAAGATCCTCAACCCTTCTCGAGCGTTGTCGCGCATCTGACTGCGCGCCTGATTACGCGGTAAGCGCTTCGGACGGCGCGTGATGCGCGTGCCCGCCGACGAGACAATGCTTGTGCTCGACGTGATATTCGAATTCGTCCCAGAAGTGCTTGAGCATGCCGCGCACGGGCATCGCCGCTGCATCGCCGAGCGCGCAGATCGTACGGCCCATGATGTTCTCGGCGACCGAGTTCAGCAGATCCAGATCTTCCTTGCGGCCGAGACCGTGCTCGATGCGATGCACGACGCGATACAGCCAGCCCGTGCCCTCACGGCACGGCGTGCATTGGCCGCACGACTCTTCATAGTAGAAGTACGACAGGCGCAACAGCGAGCGCACCATGCAGCGCGTTTCGTTCATCACGATGACCGCGCCCGAGCCCAGCATCGAGCCGGCCTTCGCGATCGAGTCGTAGTCCATGTCGGTCGCGAGCATCATGTCGCCCGGCACGACCGGCGCGGACGAGCCGCCCGGAATCACGGCCTTGATCGACTTGCCGCGCACGCCGCCCGCCAGTTCCATCAGCGTCGAGAACGGCGTGCCGAGCGGAATCTCGTAGTTGCCCGGACGGTTCACATCGCCCGAGACGGAGAAAATCTTCGTGCCGCCGTTGTTCGGCTTGCCGATCTCGAGGTAATTCTGCGGGCCGATTTCCAGCAGGAACGGCACCGCCGCGAACGTCTCGGTGTTGTTGATCGTGGTCGGCTTGCCGTACACGCCGAAGCTCGCCGGGAACGGCGGCTTGAAGCGCGGCTGGCCCTTCTTGCCTTCGAGCGATTCGAGCAGCGCGGTTTCTTCACCGCAGATGTACGCGCCGTAACCATGGTGCGCGTACAGCTCGAACGAGAAACCCGAGCCCAGGATGTTCGCGCCCAGATAGCCGGCCTGACGCGCTTCTTCGAGCGCCGCTTCGAACACGCGATAGACCTCGAAAATCTCGCCGTGGATATAGTTGTAGCCGACGGTGATGCCCATTGCATACGCGCCGATGGCCATGCCTTCGATCAGCGCGTGCGGATTCCAGCGCAGGATGTCGCGATCCTTGAACGTGCCCGGCTCGCCTTCGTCCGAATTGCAGACGAGATACTTCTGCCCCGGAAACTGACGCGGCATGAAGCTCCACTTCAGGCCGGTCGGAAAGCCCGCGCCGCCGCGGCCGCGCAGACCCGACGCCTTGACGTCGGCGATCACCTGCTCGGGTGGAATCTTTTCTTCGAGAATGCGGCGCAACTGCTTGTAGCCGCCGCGCGCGACGTAATCTTCGAGATGCCAGTTCTCGCCATTGAGGCCAGCGAGGATCAGCGGCTTGATGTGACGATCGTGGAGTGACGTCATTTCGAAAGTTCCTCGATCAACTGGTCGATCTTCTCGCGGCTCATGAAGCTGCACATGCGATGGTTGTTCACGAGCAGCACAGGTGCGTCGCCGCACGCGCCGAAGCACTCGCCTTCTTTTAGCGTGAACTTGCCGTCGGGCGTGGTCTCGCCGAAATCGATTCCAAGCTTCTGCTTGAGATATTCGGCAGCGCTGTCCGAACCGCCATCCGGGCCGAGCTGGCAGGGCAGATTCGTGCAGAGCGTGATCTTGTGCTTGCCGACCGGCTTCAGCTCGTACATCGTGTAGAACGTGGCGACTTCCTGCACCGCGACCGGCGGCATGCTCAGGTAATCGGCCACGAACTGCATGATTTCGGGCGAGAGCCAACCATGCTCTTCCTGAGCGACAGCGAGCGCCGCCATCACCGCCGATTGCTTTTGCTCGGCGGGATACTTCGCGACCGCGCGATCGATTTCTTTCAGGCCTTCAGCTGAGATCATTTTCAGACACGACTCTTTCAATTCCTACCGAACGAAAACCTGCCGCGCCCTTCGTATTGCGGCAGACCTGGCGTTCCTGCGGGTTCCTGTTATTGCTTTCGCGTTTCTTGCGCAGCGGCTCGGCGAGCCGACCGCGCAGGCGCCGATGAATCAGCGATCGATCTCGCCGAACACGATGTCTTGCGTACCGATGATCGTCACTGCGTCGGCGATCATGTGGCCTCGCGCCATTTCATCGAGCGCTGCGAGGTGTGCATAGCCCGGCGCGCGAATCTTCAGGCGATACGGCTTGTTCGCGCCATCCGAGATCAGGTAGATGCCGAACTCGCCCTTCGGATGCTCGACCGCAGCGTACGTTTCGCCTTCCGGCACATGGAAGCCTTCGGTAAAGAGCTTGAAATGATGAATCAGCTCTTCCATGTTGCTCTTCATGCCGACGCGCGACGGCGGTGCAACCTTGTGATTATCGACCATCACAGGGCCAGGATTCTTGCGCAGCCACGCAATGCACTGTTTGGCGATGCGCGTCGACTGGCGCATTTCTTCCACGCGCACCAGATAGCGGTCGTAGCAGTCGCCGTTCACGCCGACGGGGATGTCGAAGTCGAGCTGATCGTACACTTCGTACGGCTGCTTCTTGCGCAAGTCCCACTCGATGCCCGAGCCGCGCAGCATCGCGCCGCTCAAGCCCATCTGCAACGCGCGCTCCGGGCTCACCACGCCGATGCCCACGAGACGCTGCTTCCAGATGCGGTTGTCGGTGAGCAGCGTTTCGTACTCGTCGACACAGCCCGGGAAACGATTGAAGAAGTCCTCGATGAAGTCGAGCAACGAGCCCTGACGGTTCTCGTTCATCTTGTCGAGCGCCTTCGCGTTGCGGATCTTCGACGCCTTGTATTGCGGCATCGCGTCCGGCAGATCGCGATAGACGCCGCCCGGACGATAGTACGCCGCGTGCATGCGCGCACCCGACACCGCCTCGTAGACGTCCATCAGATCTTCGCGCTCGCGGAACGCGTAAAGGAAGACCGCCATCGCGCCGACGTCGAGCGCGTGCGAGCCGATCCACATCAGATGGTTCAGCACGCGCGTGATTTCGTCGAACAGCACACGAATGTATTTCGCGCGGATCGGCACGTCGATGCCGAGCAGCTTCTCGATAGCGAGCACGTAGCCGTGCTCGTTGACCATCATCGACACATAGTCGAGACGGTCCATGTACGGCACGGACTGCAGGAAGGTCTTGGTCTCGGCGAGCTTCTCGGTCGCGCGATGCAGCAGACCGATGTGCGGGTCGGCGCGCTGGATCACTTCGCCGTCGAGTTCCAGCACGAGGCGCAGCACGCCGTGCGCTGCCGGGTGCTGCGGGCCAAAGTTCAGCGTGTAATTCTTGATCTCTGCCATGGCGTTCTCTTAATGTTTCAGACCGCCATAGCGATCTTCGCGAATCACGCGCGGCGTGATTTCGCGCGGTTCGATCGTCACGGGCTGGTACACCACGCGCTTCTCTTCCGGGTCGTAGCGCATTTCGACGTAGCCGGAAATCGGGAAGTCCTTGCGGAACGGATGACCGATGAAACCATAGTCCGTGAGAATGCGGCGCAGATCGGGATGGCCTTCGAATACGATGCCATAGAGGTCGAACGCTTCGCGCTCGTACCAGTTCGCCGACGTCCAGATATCGACCACCGAAGCCACGATGGGCACTTCGTCGTCCGGAGCGAATACGCGCACGCGCACGCGCCAGTTGTGCGTGATCGAGAGAAGATGACTGACTGCCGCGAAACGCGGACCGTCGTAGACGCCGTCGCCATACGTCGAATAATCGACGCCGGAGAGGTCCATAAGCTGCTCGAAGCGCAGCGACGGGTCATCGCGCAACTGCTTGCAGACGTCCAGATAGTCGGCCGCCTTGACGACGACCGTCACCTGACCCAGCGACTCGGTAATGCTCTGGAGACGGCCGCCAAACGCCGTCTCGAGGTTCGCTTTGAGGGTCTCGAGTTTGCTTGCCATAGTTTGGGGAGACTCAGGCCCTTACTGACGGGCGATGGTGTTGGTGCGGCGAATCTTCGCCTGCAACTGGATCACGCCGTAGACCAGCGCCTCGGCGGTCGGAGGACAACCGGGAACGTAGACGTCGACCGGGACGATCCGGTCGCAGCCGCGCACGACGGAATACGAATAGTGATAGTAGCCGCCGCCGTTCGCGCACGAGCCCATGGAGATGACCCAGCGCGGCTCGGCCATCTGGTCGTACACCTTACGAAGCGCGGGCGCCATTTTGTTGCAGAGCGTGCCGGCGACGATCATCACGTCCGACTGGCGCGGGCTCGGGCGGAACACCACGCCGAAACGGTCCAGGTCGTAACGGGCGGCGCCCGCGTGCATCATCTCGACCGCGCAGCATGCGAGACCGAACGTCATCGGCCACAGGGAGCCGGTGCGCGTCCAGTTGATGAGCTTGTCAGCCGTGGTGGTGACAAAGCCTTCCTTCAAGACCCCTTCGATACTCATTTGTTTTCCACTCCAGATGAGCAGCCAGCCAAAGCCGCCCATGAATCCGGTGATCTAACTGTCATTCCCAGTCGAGTCCGCCCTTTCTCCAGATGTAGGCGAAACCGAGCAAAAATTCGAGCAGAAAAATCATCATCGCGATGAAACCAGGCCAGCCGATATCGCGCAGGGAAACACCCCACGGGAACAGGAACGCCGTCTCAAGGTCGAAAATGATGAAAAGAATCGCGACGAGATAGTAACGCACATCGAACTTCATACGCGCGTCTTCGAACGCTTCGAAGCCGCACTCGTACGGCGCGTTTTTCTCGGTGTCGGGCTTGTTGGGACCGAGGATCTTGCCAATGCTGACCAACGCTATACCTAAACCAAGGCCCACCAGAAGAAACAAGAAGACGGGGTAATAGGGTGCGAGGTTCAAGGCTATCCTCAGATCGGTAGATGTGGCCTGTAATTGATTGGGGCGCTTCAGCCGGGACGGACCACCCGGCAGGAGATATCACTTGGGACCGCTCACGATATCAGCACAACGTGACAACCGCTTTGATGTTGTCGATGCCGCCGTAAAAACGTAAGCGTACTCCAGAAGTGACAATGCCAGCCGAAGCGATGCAAGCGGCTGGCATTGGATAACTTTGGTGCCGACGGCGAGACTCGAACTCGCACAGCTTTCGCCACTACCCCCTCAAGATAGCGTGTCTACCAATTTCACCACGTCGGCACTGTACTGCAATCCGGGAAAACTACTTCTTAATTGCCGCGAATCGCTTCAAGACTTGAATTATAACTGGGCCCTTGGAATTGTTCAACGCACAAAATGCAAAATCCGCGAAAAATCTGTTCCGTCGTTATTTGGGCACGTCAGCACCCGGCGCCGACGATGCAACCGGTGCCGACACAGGCGCAGACGCTCCCGATGCGGCCACGGCCGGAGCCGATGCCGGCACAGGAGCCGCACCGCCCAACACACCCGCGGACGTCTGCGGCTTATAGCTTCCGAGATAGGTCAGCGCCAGCGTCGTCACGAAGAAGATCGCGGCGAGAATGGCCGTGGTACGCGACAGGAAGTTGGCCGAACCCGTCGCACCGAACAGACTGCCCGATGCGCCGCTGCCGAACGCCGCGCCCATGTCCGCGCCCTTGCCGTGCTGGAGCAGCACGAGGCCGATTACACCCAACGCCGACAGCAACTGAACGACGATAATCAATGTCTTCAAATACAGCATTTCAACTCACCCGATTCCTGATGTTTCCGTGACACCTTCGTGTCGCACTATGCTCTTTCGCCTGCCGTGCCCGCTCGCCGTTCGACGCTCAATGCGTCACGGTTTGCGCCGCCCGGCAGATCGCCAGAAAATCTTTCGACTTCAGCGACGCGCCGCCAATCAGCCCGCCGTCGATGTCTTTCTGCCCGAACAGCTCTTCCGCGTTTTCCGGCTTCACGCTGCCGCCATACAAGAGCGGCACGTTCGCAACCGTTGCGCCCTTCTCCAGCAGCTTGTGACGCAGAAACGCATGAACATCCTGCGCCTGCCCCGGCCGCGCGGTCTTGCCCGTACCGATCGCCCAGACCGGTTCGTACGCGACCACGATGCCCGCCGCCTGCTCTTCCGTGAGCGCCTGCAACACGGCTTCGAGCTGCGTGCCGATGATCCGCTCCGTCGTGCCCGCCTCACGTTCTTCCAGCGTCTCGCCGACACAGACGATCGGCGTAAGGCCCGCTTCGATCGCGCGCTGCGCTTTCGACGCGACGAGTTCCGGACTTTCGCGATGATACGCGCGTCGCTCCGAATGCCCGACGATCGCGTACGTGACGCCGAAGTCCGCCGCCATCTCGGCCGCGACTTCGCCGGTGAACGCACCGCCCGTATGCGCCGACACGTCCTGAATGCCCCAGCGCACCACCGAGCCGCTGAGCAGCGCTTGCGATTGCGCGAGATACGGACACGGCACGCACACGCCGACGCTCACGCCCTTCTGCAAAGCCGATGCGCCCGCGGCGACCTCGATCAGCAAGGTCGCATTTTCTCCGATGCGGCCGTGCATCTTCCAGTTGCCCACCACCAGTTTCGCTCGTTCTCTGGACATATGTCTCGTCAGTCGGTGGCGGCTTGTTGCATGCACGTGGTCAGCCGCCCTGTTATAAGAATGAACCGCTACGAACCGCAAACTGCCTGCAAAACAGGCGATTTTACTGTGTTACGACGAAACCGGTCAAACCATCAAAAGCGAGCCGCAACATGAAACGCTCCCTCCCGGCGAATTTCACGCGTCGTCGCGCCAGTCGAGCACGATCTTGCCGACGTGCGTACTGCTTTCCATCAGTGCGTGCGCGGCGGCTGCATCGCGCGCCGGGAACACCTGATGGATCACCGGCTTGATGCGCCCCGCCTCGATTTCCGGCCAGACGCGCTCCTTCAGCTTCGCCGCGAGCTTCGCCTTGAATGCGACGGGACGCGGACGCAGCGTCGAACCCGTGATGACGAGACGCCGGCGCAGCACGTCGTTCAGATTGATCTCCGCCTTCGCGCCGCCGAGCAGCGCGATCACGCAGATGCGCCCGCCGTCGGCAAGCGCCTTGAGCTCGCGCTGAAGATAGTCGCCAGCGACCATATCCAGAATGACGTCGACGCCGCGATCGTTCGTCAGCGACTTCACCACTTCGACGAAATCTTCCGTCTTGTAGTTGATCGCCCGCTCCGCGCCGAGCGCTTCGCACGCGCGGCACTTTTCATCGGTGCCGGCCGTGGCGAACACGCGAAAGCCGAGCGCTTTGGCGATCTGAATCGCCGTCACGCCGATGCCGCTCGACCCGCCCTGCACGAGCAGCGTTTCTTCCTCGCCGTTCTCGCCCGCGCCCAACTGACCGCGTTCGAACACGTTGCTCCACACCGTGAAGAACGTCTCCGGCAAGGATGCCGCCTCGATGTCCGACAGACCCTTCGGCACCGGCAGACACTGTTCGAGCGGGGCCACCGCGTATTCGGCGTATCCGCCGCCCGCGAGCAGCGCGCACACGCGATCGCCTTTTTTCAGACCGAACGGGTTGTGCTTCGGATCGAAATCGCCATCGACGATTTCACCGGCAACCTCCAGCCCCGGGAGATCCGACGCGCCCGGCGGCGGCGCATAAGCGCCCTTGCGCTGGAACACGTCCGGCCGGTTGACGCCGGAAGCGGCCACCTTGATCAACACCTCGCACTTGCCCGGCGCAGGCGTCGGACGCTCGCCGAGTTTGAGAACTTCGGGTGCGCCGAACTCAGTGATTTCGATGGCCTTCATATGCTCTCCCTGTGCCGCCCAGAGTTAGTGTGCATCCGAACCGGATGGCACTGCGCGCGCCTCGAAGCAATCCGCGCTCCACACACTGCCATCGAGTCCGATGACGCGTCGGACAATGCATAGCGTCCCAAGCGTCATACATGAAAACGGCCGGCTCGCTGAAGCGGCCGGCCGTCTACACATTACCGCATTACTGCTGCGGGTGCGTCGGTTCTGCCTGCTGCGCGCCTTCGTTCAGAAGCGCCTTCGCCGACAGACGCACACGACCCTTTTCGTCCGTCTGGATGACCTTGACCTTCACGATCTGGCCTTCCTTCAGATAGTCGTTGATGTCCTTCACGCGCTCGTTGACGATCTCAGAGATGTGCAGCAGACCGTCCTTGCCCGGCAGAATGTTCACGATCGCGCCGAAATCGAGCAGCTTGAGCACCGGGCCTTCGTAGACCTGGCCGACTTCCACTTCCGCCGTGATGTTCTCGATGCGCTTCTTCGCGTCGGCCATGCCTTCCGCGCTCGTGCTCGCGATCGTCACGACGCCGTCGTCCGAAATGTCGATGGTCGTGCCGGTTTCTTCCGTCAGCGCGCGGATCACGGAACCGCCCTTGCCGATCACGTCGCGGATCTTCTCCGGATTGATCCTGATGGTGATCATGCGCGGCGCGTAGTCCGACAGTTCCGTGTTCGTCGTCGGAACGGCGGCGGTCATCTTGCCGAGGATGTGCATGCGGCCTTCCTTGGCCTGCGCGAGCGCGACCTGCATGATTTCCTTCGTGATGCCCTGGATCTTGATGTCCATCTGCAGCGCCGTGACGCCCTGCGACGTGCCGGCGACCTTGAAGTCCATGTCGCCGAGGTGATCTTCGTCGCCGAGGATGTCGGTCAGAACCGCGAACTTGTTGCCTTCGAGGATCAGGCCCATCGCGATGCCCGCGACGTGCGCCTTCATCGGCACGCCGGCGTCCATCAGCGCGAGGCAGCCGCCGCAGACCGAAGCCATCGACGACGAACCGTTCGATTCAGTGATTTCCGACACGACGCGAATCGAATAGCCGAACTCGTCGGCGCTCGGCAGGCACGCGACCAGCGCGCGCTTCGCCAGACGGCCGTGGCCGATTTCGCGGCGCTTCGGCGAACCGACGCGGCCGGTTTCGCCCGTCGCGAACGGCGGCATGTTGTAGTGAAGCATGAAGCGCTCGCGGTATTCGCCTTCGAGTGCGTCGATGCTTTGCTCATCGCCCTTCGTGCCGAGCGTCGCGACGACGAGCGCCTGCGTTTCGCCGCGCGTGAAGAGCGCCGAGCCGTGCGTGCGCGGCAATACGCCCGTACGAATTTCGATTGGACGAACGGTGCGCGTGTCGCGGCCGTCGATGCGCGGCTCGCCGTTCAGGATCTGCGTGCGGACGATCTTCGCTTCGATATCGAACAGGACGTTGCCGACCGTCGCCGCATCGGCCGCGACCGTGCCGCCCGTCGCGGCTTCTTCCGCCAGCTTCGCCGACGTCGCCGCGTAGACTTCCTTCAGCTTGGCCGAGCGCGCCTGCTTGTTGCGCAACTGATAAGCCGCTTCGAGTTCCGGCTTGGCGATTTCCGTGACGCGCGCGATGAGCGCTTCGTTCTTCGGCGCCGGCTGCCAGTCCCACTCGGGCTTGCCGCCTTCGCGCACGAGTTCATGGATCGCGTCGATGGCGGTCTGCATCTGCTCGTGGCCGAAAACGACCGCGCCGAGCATCACTTCTTCGGACAGCTGCTGCGCTTCCGATTCGACCATCAGCACCGCGCGCTCCGTGCCCGCGACGACCAGATCGAGCGCCGATTCCTTCATCTGCGGGCGCGTCGGGTTCAGCACGTACTCATTGTTGATGTACGCGACACGTGCCGCGCCGACCGGACCGTTGAACGGCAGTCCCGACACGGCGAGCGCGGCGGACGCGCCGATCAGCGCCGGAATGTCGGCCGGAACATCCGGGTTCAGCGACAGGACGTGGATCACGACCTGAACTTCGTTATAGAAGCCTTCCGGGAACAGCGGACGCAGCGGGCGGTCGATCAGACGCGAAATCAGCGTTTCGCCTTCCGACGGACGGCCTTCGCGGCGGAAGAAGCCGCCCGGGATCTTGCCGGCGGCATAGGTCTTTTCGAGGTAGTCGACGGTCAGCGGGAAGAAGTCCTGGCCCGGCTTGGCGGTCTTCGCGCCGACGACGGTTGCGAGCACGACGGTATCTTCGACATCGACGATCACCGCGCCGCTCGCCTGACGGGCGATTTCACCCGTTTCGAGGCGGACGTTGTGCTGTCCCCACTTGAACTCTTTGACGATCTTATTGAACATTTCGACTCCTTCTACGTTTGCGCCGCGCCGGTCGACTGGCGCGTGCGGGAAGGTCCGGAGCCGCGCTTGAGAGGTGTGTTATGCCATTCCAGCGCGATGCGTTTCGATGAACGTCGTCGCGCTGGAATGACACAAAGCTCCGCTGCGAGGCTGGACCGAGTGTCGGACCGGATGGACTCATCCGGGATAAAGCTTATGAACTGCCGAAACTTCCGACTGCGTGGCAACTCCGGGCGCCGATTGCCGAAAACACGATCGGGCACCACTTCGTGACCGAAACGCACAAAAACAAAGTGCCTGTATCAGCGGACTGACACAGGCACTTCATTAGGACGTTGGCCGCAAAGCCACGCTTGGCGCCAATTACTTGCGCAGACCCAGCTTTTCGATCAGCGAGCGATAACGATCCGCGTCCTTGCCCTTCAGGTAGTCGAGCAGCTTACGACGACGGCTCACCATGCGCAGCAGACCGCGGCGGCTGTGGTGATCCTTCGAGTGCGACTTGAAGTGGACGGTGAGTTCGTTGATGCGGCTCGTCAGCAGTGCGACTTGCACTTCGGGAGAACCGGTGTCGTTTGCGCCGCGTGCGTATTCAGCGACGATGTCGGATTTCTTGATTTCTGCTACGGACATTTGCTTTTCCTTTGATACAGACAGGCGGTCACGGAAGAAAGGCCGTGCCGTGGATTTACAAAAAGTGAATCGTTTCCGGCAATGCGCCAAAAACGAAGCGCAAAGTATAGCACAGTGCAATGTCTCGCCGAAGCACTTCTGCGCGGGGCGAATCGGCGCCTTAGCGCGGCGGGCGCGACATGCGGCACGTCGTCGGTTGCGCCGTCCTGTCGGCGGGGACGCTCTGAAGCGTGCGGAAGCCGTAGCCCGAGCCTTCGTTATCGAGCGCGACGCCTTTCGTCCCCGCCTTGTCCATTTCCATGACGTAAAGGGGCTGGATCACCTGATGATCTTCGGCACGCACGGTCATCGGGTGGAAGCCTTCGCCGTCGAACTTCATGCCTTCGAGCGTGCGCGCCACCGCGAGCGGGTCCGCGCTTTTTGCGTGCGTCATCGCGGCGGCGAGCATTTCTACCATCAGCGGCATACGCGCGACAAGGTAATCGTCCGCGGCGGCAGGATAGCGGGCTCTGAACGCGCGATAGTACGCGTCCGAAGCAGCGCTGCCCGCATTCGGATGCCAGTCCGCCACGGCGATCACGCGCTTCACGCCGGCATCGCCGAGCGCGGCCGGAGCGCCCAGACTGTTGCCGTAGAACGTGTAGAACTTCGTGTCGAGCCCCTGCTCGCGCGCGGCTTTGACGAGAAGCGTCAGATCGTTGCCCCAGTTTCCGGTGATCACCGCGTCCGCTCCACTCGCGCGGATTTTCGCGATGTAAGGCGCGAAATCCTTCACGCGCCCGATCGGATGAAATTCGTCGCCCGCGATCGCGATGTCCGGGCGCCGCTCCCTGAGCGCGCGCTGTGCCTCGCGGCTCACGTCGTGGCCGAAGCTGTAATCCTGATTGAGCAGATAGACCTTCTTCACCGCGCGATCGTCTTTCAGCGCATCGGCGAGGGCATCCATCCGCATGCCGGCGTGCGCGTCGAAGCGGAAATGCCAGAAACTGCACGCGTCGTTGGTGAGCGCGGGATCGTCGGCGGAATAATTGAGGAACAGCACGCGGCGATCCGGCTCGCGAGCGTTTTGGCGGTCGACAGCCGCTACGAGCGCCGCCGCCACCGCCGAACTGTTGCCCTGCATGACGAAGCCGATCTTCTCGTCGATCGCCGCACGCAGCTGCACGAGACTCGCCTCGCTGCTGCCCTTGCCATCGAGCACGACGAGTTGCAGCGGATGCGCGCCGTCCGCGAGCTTCACGCCGCCTTGCGCGTTCACGCGCTCGACGCCGAAACGCAGATTGCGCTCGACCATTGCGCCGGCGTTCGCGAACGGGCCGGACATGCCTTCGATCAGCGCGAGCTTGATGGGTGGCAATTCGGCCGCCCGCGCCGTCATGGACAAGGCAAGACACGCCGATGCCGCGATGCGCAGCCATTGCATCGCGCGCGCGCTGGTTCCGTTCTTCATGAGTTTCCGCCGATCCGCCGAAAGCGCGGATCATAGGCTGCAGCGCGCGCCCCGCGCAAGTCGCGATTGCCGACACATCGGCTTGAATGCCGCGACGTATCGGAGAATGCTTTGCCGCGCGCGCATGTCAAAATCACGGGAAACATCGAACAAACGCTGCTCGCCGCCGCGAGGAGCAAGCACGTGGAGGCTTCAATGCTGCACATACTCAACCGCATGCGCGCATCGCTGACATGCGCCGGGGTCGCGCTCCTTCTGTCCGCCTGCGCGCAGCCGTGGCAGAACTATCAGGCTGGCGCGGATGCCTCGACGATCACCGCCCGCCTCGGCCCGCCGCGCGAAATCTACGATCTGCTCAATGGCGGCAAGCGCCTGATGTGGCCGACGCAACCGCTCGGCGAATTCACCACCGCCGCCGATATCGACGCTTCCGGCAAGATCGTCAATGTTCGGCAAGTGCTCGACGAAAACGAGTTCTACAAGGCGCAGATCGGCACCTGGACGAGGCAGGACGTGCTCGTGAACTTCGGGCGGCCCGTGGAGACGTCGTACTTTCCGCTGATGAAGCGCGAAGTCTGGAGCTATCGCTACATGGAGGCGAACATCTGGTATCTGATGTACAACTTCTATTTCGACGAGCAGGGCATCTTGCGCATGACGCAGAAAACGCCCGATCCGTTGCACGATCCGGATCGGCGCAATCTGTTCTGAGCGCATCGACGCCATGTAAAAAGCCCTCGCGCGATGAACTGCACCCCAAAAGTTGGACACCCGTTCAACGATTTGGGGTGTTTTTTTGAACCGCTTGGATTTCTTGGACAGTGCCGAGCGTTAGTGTTCGGTCTTTCATGAGCCTTCGGCCGTGGGCCGGAGGCTGTATTGCCGGGCGAATTCACCCGGTGTTAGCTCTTTGAGCGCCATGTGAGGTCGAGTCTCATTGTAGTCGCGGCGCCAAGCCTCGATCTCTCGTTTGGCTTCCGCCAACGATTCGAACCAGTGCAGGTTCAGACATTCGTCCCTGAACGAGCCGTTGAATGTCTCGATGAAGCTGTTGTCGGTGGGCTTGCCTGGCCGGCTGAAGTCGATCTGCACCTTGTAGTGGTAGGCCCACATGTCCAGCAGGCGACCCGAGAATTCGCTGCCGTTATCGGCGAACAGGAACCTCGGTGCGCGGCGCTGAGCCACCAAACGATTCAGCACTGACACGACGTCCTCGGCACGCAAGCGCTTGCCTACTTCAATGGCCAGCGCTTCACGGCTAAAGATGTCCACGACCGTCAGGGCGCGCAAGCGGGTGCCGTCGGCTAACTGGTCCGCCACAAAGTCCAGACTCCAGACTTCATTGGGACGAACCGGCACGCAACGCTCGCGGCGCGATACCACCATCTTGCGGCGCTTGGGTAGCTTCGAACGCAGTTGAAGCTGCTCTTCGGCGTAGAGCCGATAGACCCGATTACGGCTCACACGCCAACCTTCACGCTTGAGCAGCACGTGCACGCGCCGGTAGCCATATCGAACGCGCGTCTGCGCAATCTCGCGCATGCGTTGACGCAGTGCCGTTTGCGGGTCCTTGACGCTGCGATAGTAGTGGGTACTGCGAGCTTGCTTGACCAGCCGGCACGCCCGCTGCGTCGGAAGACCGTAGTGATCCACGATGTAGCTCACTGCCTGTCTCTTCAGCGCGGGCGCGGCCACTTTTTTGTGGCGATATCCTGCAGGATGGCCTTGTCCAGACTCAGTTCCGCAACTAGCTTCTTGAGCCGCTCGTTCTCATCCTGGAGTTGCTTCAGTTCGCGGACCTGGTTCGACTCCAGACCCGCGTACTGCTTCTTCCATCGGTAATACGTCTGCTCCGATATCCCGAGCTGCCGAACCAGATCCGCCACCGGCATGCCCAGCTCAGCCTGCTTGAGCGCGGCCACGATCTGCTCCACCGAATATTGCTTGCGCTTCATCGCCAACCTCCCGTTCCTATTGGGAAAATTGCCTCCGAAACACTAACACTCATTTGTGTCCACGATTTCTAGAGCAGATCACGAAGAGGGCTTTTTTGCGTTTCGACCGATCGAATCAAAGCTGCGGATTGAGCTTTTCGACCTTCGAATGCAGCTTGTTCAACGCGGCGATGTACGCCTTCGCCGACGCCGCGACGATGTCCGGATCCGTGCCCACGCCGTTCACGATGCGACCGCTCTTCGACAGACGCACGGTGACTTCGCCCTGCGCCTGCGTGCCGGTCGTGATCGCGTTGACCGAATACAGCACGAGCTCCGCGCCGCTCTCGACCTTCGATTCGATCGCGTGCAGCGTCGCATCGACCGGACCGTTGCCGCGCGCTTCGCCCGTGACTTCGGTGCCTTCCACCGCGAACACGACCTTCGCTTGCGGCTGCTCGCCGGTTTCCGAATGCTGCTTCATCGACACGAAGCGGAAGTGCTCTTTCGCCTGCGCCTCGGCGGATTCCTCGGAGACGATCTGCATAATGTCTTCGTCGAAGATTTCGGCCTTGCGGTCGGCGAGATCCTTGAAGCGCGCGAATGCCGCGTTCACATCTGCTTCGGATTCGAGCGTCACGCCCAGTTCTTCCAGACGCTGCTTGAACGCATTTCGGCCCGACAGCTTGCCGAGCACGATCTTGTTCGCGCTCCAGCCCACGTCTTCCGCGCGCATGATTTCGTAGGTGTCGCGCGCCTTCAGCACGCCGTCCTGATGGATGCCCGAAGCGTGCGCGAACGCATTCGCCCCGACGACCGCCTTGTTCGGCTGCACGACGAAACCGGTGATCTGCGAGACGAGCTTCGAGGTCGGCACGATCTGCGTCGTGTCGATGCCCAGATCGAGGCCGAAGTAATCCTTGCGCGTCTTCACTGACATCACGATTTCTTCGAGCGACGTATTGCCCGCGCGCTCGCCCAGACCGTTGATCGTGCATTCGACCTGACGCGCGCCGCCGATCTGCACGCCCGCGAGCGAATTCGCGACCGCCATGCCGAGGTCGTCGTGGCAATGCACCGACCAGATCGCCTTGTCGGAGTTCGGCACGCGCTCGCGCAGCGTCTTGACGAGATTGCCGTAGAGCTCCGGCACGCCGTAGCCGACCGTATCCGCGATATTGATGGTGCGCGCGCCTTCGTCGATCACGGCTTCGAGCACGCGGCAGAGATAATCGATATCCGAGCGGCTGCCGTCTTCCGGCGAGAATTCGACATCATCCGTGAACTTACGCGCGAAACGCACCGCGAGGCGCGCCTGGTCGTAGACCTGCTCCGGCGTCATGCGCAGCTTCTTCTCCATGTGCAGCGCCGACGTCGCGATGAACGTGTGGATACGGAACTGGCCGGCGGGCTTGAGCGCATCGGCGGCGCGCTGGATGTCCTTGTCGTTCGCGCGGGCGAGCGAGCAGACCGTGCTGTCCTTCACGAGCCCCGCGATGGTGTGGATCGCGTCGAAGTCGCCGTTCGAGCTGGCCGCGAAGCCCGCCTCGATCACGTCGACCTTCATGCGTTCCAGTTGCTTCGCGATGCGGATCTTCTCTTCCTTCGTCATCGACGCGCCGGGGGACTGCTCGCCATCGCGCAAGGTCGTGTCGAAGATGATCAACTTGTCTGCTGCCATGTTGGGCTCCTGTGGGGAGATTTATCGATTGTTGGAGATATCGAGACGAAACTCAAAAGGGAATTCGGGTGTTCGCGCCACCGCTGGCGTCGAAAACCTGAATGGACGAGCAGACGGGAGGCGTGAAGGATCAGCGCGGTAGGCGCGCTAGCAGCGATAGTGCGCGTAGCGACGCACTAGCCGGAAACAACGAGAAGGGGAACGTGAAAAAGTTCATTCAAAAACTATAACGACTTTTGATGACCTGTGCAATGAGGCTTTCCGATTGCGCCGATTGACTTTACCTCGCGCCCGAACGCAAAACAAAAAAGCCTGCGTCCGCAAAGGAGGCAGGCTTTTTTCGATGCCGACAGACGATCAGTAACCGCCGATCGACGCGCTCACGCGCTGGCGCAGTTCCGCGCCGTCGCCGACTTGCGCGTTCTCGATGCGACGCGCGCCCTGAAAACGCTTTTCCCAATAGCCGTCTTCCATGTCGTCGACACGGATCGTGCTGCCGGTCGACGGCGAATGCACGAACTTGTTGTCGCCGATATAGATGCCGACGTGCGAGAACGAGCGGCGCATCGTATTGAAGAACACGAGGTCGCCCGGCTTCAGATCGGAGACGGTCACTTTCTCGCCGACCCGGCTCATTTCCTCGGCGCGGCGCGGCAAGGTCATGCCGAGCGTGTCCTGGAAAACGTAGCGGACAAAGCCGCTGCAATCGAGACCGGAATCCGGCGTGTTGCCGCCCCAGCGATAACGCACGCCGATCATGTTGAGCGCGCCGACGACGACGTCGCCCGCCTTGCTCGCCACGCCCGACAGAAACGACTTCGCGCCGCCCGGATTGCTGGCGGCGTCTGCGCTTGCTGCATCGCTGGATTTGCTGGAGAAAATGCCGTTGTTGGCATTTTGGCTGCTACTGCTGACTTCGTCGGCGAACGCGCCGGAAGTTGTTGTCATCAGAAGGCCGATTAACATGCTCGCGGCGGCGCGCGCACATGTCTGAGTCATCGTTAGTGGCTGCATCGGTCGGTAGGTTTTACAATTAAAAGCTGCTAAATCAGGGAGATACGTGAAAGTTTGGAGGGATACTAGCCATAAAGTATTTAACTGTCAAAAGAAATAGAAAAATACAATTGAGCCGCGCACCCAATTGGCGAAAAAGAAAGATTTTTAGGAAACTAGCGATGCTTTCAGAAGCTTTCTTGTGTATTCGTCAGAAGGGTTCGCAAAAATCTTCTCTACTTCCCCCGACTCCACGACAAAACCATTCCGCATGACCGCGACGCGATGAGCCATCGCGCCGATCACCTGAAGGTCATGGCTAATGAAAACGTAACCAAGATTGTGCTTCTTCTGAATATCGGCCAGAAGCGCAAGCACTTGAGTTTGAATGGAAACATCGAGCGCGCTGGTCGGCTCGTCCAGGATCAGGATGCTCGGTTCGAGCACGAGCGCGCGCGCGATCGCAATGCGCTGGCGCTGTCCGCCGGAGAATTCGTGCGGATAGCGATCGAGCGCCGCGCGCTCCATGCCGACTTCGCGCAGCACGGCGATCACTTTCGCCCGTCGAGCGGCGGCATCGAGTTCCGGTCGATGCAGCGCGAGCCCTTCTCCGACGATGCGCTCCACCGTCTGCCGCGGCGAGAGCGAGCTGAACGGGTCCTGAAACACCACTTGCAAGTTCGAGCGCAGCACGGTTTTTTCGCGTCCGCGAAAATCGCCGATTGCGCGCCCCTGGAACTCCACCGCGCCGTTCGAGATGCGCTGCAGGCCGAGTAGCGCCATCGCGAGCGTCGATTTCCCCGAACCCGATTCGCCGACGATGCCGAGCGTCTCGCCCTGGCGCACCGTCAGCGTGACGTCGTCGACGGCCTTGAAGCGGCCGCGCCGGAACCAGCCCGCGAAACCCGGCAGACGCGTCGGGTAATCGACGGACACATCCTTCGCATCGAGCAGCACCGGGGCGATGGGCAGCACCGGCAGCACGCTGCGCTTCGGCTTGCTCTCGATGAGCCGCTTCGTGTATGGATGCTGCGGCGACGCGAAAATGGCCTCCACCGTGCCGCTTTCGACGAGCACGCCCTTCTCCATCACCGCGACGCGCTCGGCGAAGCGCCGCACGAGATTCAGGTCGTGCGTGATGAGCAGCACCGCCATGCCGCGCTTTTCGGCTTCATCGCGCTGAAGTTCGAGCAGCAACTCGACGATCTGCGCTCGGATCGTCACATCGAGCGCGGTGGTCGGCTCGTCGGCGAGCAGAAGCCGCGGCCGGCAGGCGAGCGCCATCGCGATCATCACGCGCTGACGCTGTCCGCCCGAAAGCTGATGCGGATAACTGTCCACGCGCCTTTCCGGCTCGGTGATCCCGGTACGCGCGAGCAGCGCAATCGCGCGTTTTCTCGCCTCGCGCGGGCTCGTGCCGTCGTGCAGGCGGATCGTCTCGCCGATCTGGTCCCCGACCGTGTAGAGCGGATTGAGCGCGGTCATCGGCTCCTGAAAGATCATCGCGATGTCGGAACCGCGCAGACCTCGCATCGCGCGCTCGCTTTTCGACAGCAATTCCTCGCCGTTGAAGCGGATCGATCCGCTCACTTCGGCCTCGTGCACGAGGCGCAGCACCGACAGCGCCGTCACGCTCTTGCCCGAGCCCGATTCGCCGACGAGCGCCACACGCTCGCCCGCGCGAATGTCGAGATTGACGCCATCGACCGCGAGCGTGTCGCCGAAGCGCACGCGCAAGTCTTCGATCGAAAGTAGCGGCTCCGTCACTGCCCGCCTCCGGCTTTCACGGCATCGGAAATACGCGTATCGAGCGCGTTGCGCAAGGCGTCGCCCATGAAGGTCAGCAGGAGCAGCGTCGCGACGAGCACGCCGAACGTCGACAGCGAAATCCACCACGCGTCGAGATTGGCCTTGCCCTGCGCGAGCAACTCGCCGAGCGACGGCGTCGGCGACGGCACGCCGAGGCCGAGAAAATCGAGGCTCGTGAGCGCGAGAATCGCTCCGCTCATGCGAAACGGCAGGAACGTAATGACGGGCGTCAGGCTATTGGGCAAGACGTGCCGCCAGATGATCTGCCAGTTCGACAAACCCATCGCGCGCGCGGCGCGGACATAGTCCTGCGTGCGGTTGCGCAGAAACTCCGCGCGCACGTAATCCGACAGGCCGATCCATCCGAACAGCGACAGCAGGATGATCAAAAGAATGAGACTCGGCTCGAATATCGACGCGAAGATGATCAGCAGATAAAGCTCCGGCAACGCGCTCCAGATTTCGATCAGGCGTTGCCCGGTGATATCGATCCTGCCGCCGAAGTAGCCCTGCACCGCGCCCGCGACGACACCGAGCACGGTGCCGATCGCCGTCAGCACGAGTGCGAACAGCACCGACACGCGAAAGCCGTAGACGAGGCGCGCGAACACGTCGCGGCCGCGATCGTCGGTGCCGAGCCAGTTCTCGCGCGACGGCGGCGCCGGGTTCGAGCCCTTCGAAAAATAGTTGAGCGTGTCGTAGTAGTAGTGATTCGGCGGATAGATCGCGAAGTTGCCGGGCGCGCTGAAGCGATCGCGCACGAACGGATCGAGATAATCGGCGGGCGTCGGAAAGTCGCCGCCGAAGGTCGTCTCCGCATACGTCTTCACGAGCGGAAAGTAAAAGTGGCCCTGATAGCGCACGACGAGCGGCTTGTCGTTCGACCACAGCGGCCCCGCGAGACTGATGACGAACGCCGCGATGAACACGATCAGGCTCCAGTATCCGAGCCTGTTTCGCTTGAAGCGCAGCCATACGCGCCGTCCTGGCGGCACCGATGCCGCGCCGCGCAGCGGTTGCGCATCGCTGCCGTTGGCACCGCGCCGTGACGATTCCGGTGAAGCGGCTCGATTCAAATCAGCGCTCCAGTTGTTCGAATTGAATGCGTGGATCGACCCAGACGTAACAGAGGTCCGAGATGAGCTTCGTCGCGAGGCCGATCAGCGTGAAGAGATAAAGCGTGCCGAGCACGACCGGATAGTCGCGCCGCACGACGGATTCGTACGAGAGCAGTCCGAGGCCGTCGAGCGAAAAGAGCGTCTCGATCAGCAGGCTGCCCGTAAAGAACGCGCCGATGAACGCCGCCGGAAAACCGACGATCAGCGGCAAGAGCGCGTTGCGGAATACGTGCTTCCACAGCACGCGCCGCTCACTCAAGCCTTTGGCGCGCGCGGTCAGCACATATTGCTTGCGGATTTCGTCGAGGAACGCGTTCTTCGTGAGCATCGTGACGACGGCGAAGCTGCCCACCACCGACGCCACGACCGGCAACGTGATGTGCCACAGATAATCGAGAATCTTGCCGCCGAGCGAGAGCGTCGCCCAGTTGTCGGACGTGAGATTGCGCAGCGGAAACAGTTGCCAGAACGTGCCGCCGCCGAACAGCACGAGCAGCAGCACGCCGAGCACGAAGCCCGGAATCGCAAAGCCGACGAGCACGATGAGACTCGTCGCGACATCGAACTTCGAGCCGTTCTTCACGGCTTTGGCGATGCCGAGCGGCACCGATATCAGATACGTGATGAAGAAGGTCCACAAGCCGATGCTGATCGACACCGGCAGCTTCGACACGATCAGCGACCACACGCTCTGATGCCTGAAATAACTCTCGCCGAGATCGAAGCGCGCGAACTTGCCGAGCATCAGAAAGTAGCGTTGCAGCGGCGGTTTGTCGAAGCCGTAGAGCTTCTTCAGTTGCTCGACCTGCTGCGCATCGACGCCCGTATGCGTGCGCAGCCCGAAGCCGCCGCCGCCTTCGGACTGTCCGCGCCGCAAGTCGTGCACCGCCTGTTCGACCGGACCGCCCGGCACGAACTGGATCACGACGAACGTGAGCGTCAACACGCCGATGAGCGTCGGGATCATCAAGAGAATGCGTTTAAGGATGTAGCTCCACATGGCGCGTCCTCGTTACTTCGCCGCGTGCGCGACGGGCCCGGATTTGGCCCACCACGTCGATATGACCCACTCTTCCGCGCCGTAATACAGCGGCAGCGTCGACGGGTACGCCAGCGTATTCCGATACGCCACGCGATGCGTCGCCGAGTACCAGTGCGGCACCACATAGTAGCCGTTGATCAGCACGCGATCGAGCGCGTGCGTCGCGTCCACCAGTTGCTCGCGCGTCTGCGCGGAGATCACTTTCTGCAGGATCGCATCGACGGCCGGCGACTTCACGCCTGCGAGATTGTCGGAGCCCTGCTCGTCCGCGGACTTGCTGCCGAAGCGCGAAACCTGCTCGGTGCCCGGCACCTGCACGTCGGGCATGCGCACGCTCGTCATGTCGAAGTCGAACGCATCGAGACGTTTCTGGATCAACGCGTAATCGACGGTGCGAAAGTTCATCGTGATGCCGAGCTTCTGCAGATTGCGCCCGAACGCGGCCGCGACCGGCTCCATCGACGCGCCGCCGCCGGTGTCGTCGAGAATCTCGAAGACGAACGGCTCGCCCTTCGCGTTGCGCAGCGCGCCGTCGCGATACGTCCAGCCGGCTCGAGCGAGCAATTCGCGCGCCTTGATGAGATTGGCGCGCAGCGAGCCGGGCGGATCGGTGTCCGGCTGACGCGGCATCTCGCCGAACACGGAAGGATCGAGCTGCTTCTTCAGCGGGTTCAATATCGCGAGTTCGCCTTCGCTCGGCAATCCCTTCGCCTGCAGATCCGTGTTGACGAAAAAGCTGTCGATGCGCCTGTACTGATTGAAGAACAGTTGCCGGTTGAGCCACTCGAAATCGAGCGCGAGATCGAGCGCCTGACGCACGCGCACGTCCTTGAAGAGCGGCTTGCGCGTGTTCATGAAGAAGCCCTGCATGCCGGTGCCGTTGTGGTGCGGGAACTCGCGCTTGATGAGCTCGCCGCTGTCGAAGCGTTTGCCGATATCGCGCCGCACCCAACTGCGCGCGACGTACTCGACCAGCACGTCGTACTCGCCCGCCTTGAACGCTTCGAGGCGCGCGGTCGGATCGCCGTAAAGCTTGTAGTCGATGTGCGCGAAATTGAACGTGCCGACACGCACCGGCAGCGCCGTGCCCCAGTAATCCGGATTGCGCCGGTACGAGATCGTGCGGCCGTTGTCGTAACGATCGATCAGATACGGCCCGCTGCCGATGGGCTTCTGGAACGCGATCTTGTCGAACGGAATGCGCGTGCCGTCCGGCTTCATGCCCCACTTGCGCGAAAACACCGGAATGCCGCCCGCGAGCAGCGGCATCTCGCGCGTCGCGATCTTGAACTCGAAGCGGATCGTCTGCGGATCGACGATCACCGCGCGCGCGATCTGCCCGAAGTACACGGAGAACTGCGGCGCGGCAAGCGGACTCTTGAGCGTCTCGAACGAGAACTTCACGTCTTCCGCCGTGACCGGATCGCCGTTGGAAAAGCGCGCTTTCGGATTGATGTGGAAGGTGGTCGACATGCCATCGGGCGCGACGGAAATGTCATCGGCGAGCAGGCCGTAAGCGGTCGATACTTCGTCGGAACTGCCTGTCGTCAGACTCTCGAACATCAGCGAAAGACCGGGCGCGGGATTGCCGCGCAACGTGAACGGATTGAACTTGTCGAAGCTCGTCAGCCGGTTCGGGTTCGCGAGGACGAGCGTGCCGTCGCGCGGCGCGTCGGGATTCACGTAATCGAAGTGCTTGAAACCGGCCGGGTATTTCGGCTCGCCGTATTGCGCGATGGCATGCACCGCGTAAGCCGGACTCGCGAGCCATGCAGCCGATGCGGCCAGCGACCAGGTCAGGACCAAGCGTGAGGCGCTGCATAAACGGATCGTCATGTGCCTCTGGGCGCGATTTGAGTGTGTGACGCGATGGAGTGACCCGGCCGGAAACCCGAAGCGCGAGCCGCGGGAATCTTAAGGCGAGGCATTGCGATGTGAGAGAATTCTACCCAAAATCACGCACCGCTCGGCCTGCGACCCAAGGGTTGTCGACTGGCCGATCGCGCCACGCACGACCCCGCGCGGCATCGGACAACCGGTGCGCGCCGCGACACTGACATCAAAGAAGGAGCATTCATGGGCTTTCTCGCTGGAAAACGAATTCTGCTGACGGGCCTGCTGTCCAACCGCTCGATCGCTTACGGCATCGCCGCGGCCTGCAAGCGCGAAGGCGCGGAACTGGCGTTCACGTATGTCGGCGAGCGCTTCAAGGAGCGCATCACCGAGTTCGCGACCGAGTTCGGCAGCGACATGGTCTATCCGTGCGACGTCGCCGACGACGCGCAAATCGATGCGCTGTTCGCGTCGCTGAAAGAACGCTGGGACTCGCTCGACGGCCTCGTGCACTCCATCGGCTTCGCGCCGCGCGAGGCGATCGCGGGCGATTTCCTCGACGGCATGACGCGCGAGAACTTCCGCGTTGCGCACGACATCTCCGCCTACAGCTTCCCCGCGCTCGCGAAAGCCGCGCTGCCGATGCTGAAAGACGGCTCGTCGCTGCTCACGCTGTCGTATCTCGGCGCCGAGCGCGCGCTGCCGAACTACAACACGATGGGCCTCGCGAAGGCATCGCTCGAGGCGAGCGTGCGTTACATGGCGGCGTCGCAGTCGCTCGGCGCCAAGGGCGTGCGCGTCAACGCCATCTCGGCCGGCCCGATCAAGACGCTCGCGGCGAGCGGCATCAAGAGCTTCGGCAAGATTCTGAACTTCGTCGAACAGAATGCGCCGCTCAAGCGCAATGTGACGATCGAGCAAGTGGGCAATGTCGCCGCGTTCCTGCTGTCGGATCTGTCGAGCGGCATGAGCGCGGAAGTCGTCCACGTCGATGCCGGATTCCATGCGGTCGTCGGCGGAATGGGCGGCGACGCGGAATAAGCGCCCGTTCGCAGCTTCAAAATGAAGCGCCGCTCACTTCAGGTGAGCGGCGCTTTTTATTTGCCGCGATGACCGCGCCCTGCGCTCAACGATAGCCGTGCGGGCCGCCATGTCCGTTGCCGTGCCCGTTGCCATGTCCGTAACCGTGCCCCGGCGGCGGACCATGCGGGCGCGGCGGAGGCGGCGGACGGCCGTGCCCGTAATGACGATAGTAGTCGTTGCGGCTCCAATAGCGTCGGCCGTCCCAGTACCGGCTGCCATGCCAGCCGATGACGACCGGCGGCGCGTACATCGGCGCGGGCTGATAGACGACGGGCGGCGGAGGCGGTGCATAGACCGGCGTCGGCGCGACGTAGACCGGCGCCGGAATGCCGATATTCACGCCGACATGAACATCCGCCGCGCGCGCGATGCCCGTCGCGCTCAGCGCCGCCATGGTCAGCACACCGGCCACGATTCGTCCCGAGAACTTCTTTTTCATATGCAACCGGACCTCGCTTTGTACTTGTTCGCTTGCGCCCAAATATAACGAAAACCTTTCGACGCAATATTTCAGCTTTGTAAGTTATTGCCTGCTCGCGCTTTACGTCTGGAGAAACCTTACCTTTTGTTACATCGCGCGGGTGAGAATTCGCGGCGTTGTTGTTTTACTGGGAATTCGCCCTTCCACGTTCAAGCGGCAACAAAAAAGCCACCCGTGACGAACGAGTGGCTTTCGGCGACGGACGCCGGGCGGCGCGGGACGATCAACGCCAGCCGTTGTGACGGCCGTGGTCATGGCCGTCGTGATCGTGGCCGCGGCCATGATCGTAGTGGCGATAGTAATCGTCGCGATCCCAGTAGCGACGGCCATCCCAGTAACGATCGCCATGCCAGCCGACCACGATGGCCGGCTGCACGTAGACCGGCGCCGGAGGCGGCGCGTACACGACGGGCGGCGGAGGCGGCGCATAGACCGGCTCGGGCGCGACGTACACGGGCGCGGGCACCCCGATGTTCACGCCCACGGACACACCCGCATTGGCCGCGCCGGACACCATCAGACCGCCGAACATCACGGCGCCAGCCAGCACGGAAGCCTTCGATACCTTGTTCATGTAAAGCCCCACCCCGATGGGTTGTTTGTTGTGTTGACCGGACTATATCGGACGGATGCCGCATCGAGTGTTCGACTTCGTAACCTGCTATTACCGAGGAAAAACTTACGAAAAGTAAGCTCGTGCAGATGGAAAAACGGCGGCCCTCGCATCGCGAAGATCGCCGTTCGTGAGAGGCGCAGCGAAGATCAGTTCGGCAGTTCCTGGCCTTTGGTTTCCGGCGCGAGCGGGATCACCGCGAGACCGATGAGAAACGCAATCGCGGTAATGGCAATCGGCACGCCGAGCGTCTTCATGTTGAGCACCATCGCGCCGATGCCGAAGTTCACGATCGCGCCGAAGAAGCGCCCGACCGACGTGCAGAACGCGAAGGCCGTCGCACGCACGCGGGTTTCGAACTGCTCGGGCAGCCACAGCGAGAAGAGCGCGAAGTTGCCGCCGAAAAAGCCCAGCACGACGAGCAGCGCGATGAACGGCACCAGCCCGTTCGGCAGATAGAACGCCCAGCCGAACGCGAGCGCGATCGACGCTGCCATGCCGACGAAATACACCGCGAGCGTCTTTCTGCGGCCGATCTTTTCGGCCATCGGCGGCAGCGCGAGACAGCCGACGATCGTGCCGATCGAAAGCAACCCCGTCGCGATCGACGCCATGCGCGCGGCATCGTGCTTGTCCATGCCCGCCTTCGTCGCGAGCTGAACGACCGCCGACGGTTCATACACCGCGCCCGCCCACAAGCCGATGATCGCCACCGTCAGCAGCACGGCCGCGACGATCGTCCGCTTGCGATATTGCGCATTGAAGATCGCCTTCAGCGAACTCTCGTGCTTGACGTGCGGATGAGCGGTTTCGGCGCGTTCCCACTTGTCGGTTTCCTTCACGCGCAGGAGCACCATGATCGACACGACGACCGGAAACAGGCCGACGAGAAACATCGCGCGCCAGCCGAACGTCGCGCCGATCGTGTAATTGAGCGCGGCGGCGAGGAAGAAGCCCGCGTAGTAGCCGGTCTGCAGATAACCCGCGCCCATCTTCCGGCGATCTTCCGGCCACGCTTCCGCGACATACGTGCCCGCGAGCGCCCATTCACCGCCGATCCCCACGCCCGCGCAAAACCGATAGAAGCCGAGCTCCCACACGTTATGCGCGGTCGCCGCGAGGCCGGTGAAGATCGCGAACGTGAAGATGGTCGCCGCGAGCACTTTCGTGCGTCCGAAACGGTCGGCGAGCGGTCCCCAGATGAACGACAGTCCCCATCCGACGAGAAAGAGCGCGAAGAGAATTGAGCCCGCAAGCCCGATGTTCGCCGGCGTCGCCGCATAGCCCGAACGCGGCAGCAATTCGGTGAGCGCCGGCGCGAGCACGAGCGCGTAGATGAACGAATCCATTCCGTCGAGCGTCCAGCCGGCCCACGCACCCCAGAAACCGGTGATCTGCGACCGGTTGAGCGGTGTCTTCGTGGCGCGCGTGGCGCTTATCTGTCGATCCAGCGTGCTGGGCATGGCCATGTCTCCAAAGGAATTAGCGACGCGCCGGTTAAAAATGTTTGTTATGGCGTCTAGGGAAAGCACCGAAGTACCGTGTGCGTTTTTATATATAATATTTGAACATCGAGACACGACAAGTCCGCACTTTCACCTAGCCATGCCGACAGATCTCTCAGCCGGATCGACTCCGGCCTCATTTCGCGACGCGCAGTTCGAACCGCGCCAGAGCACGTCGCGCTTCATCGCGGATGCGCTGCGCGCCGCCATCGTCGATGGCTCGCTGTTGCCGGGCGAGCCGCTGCGGCAGGACGCGATCGCCCGGCAGTTTTCGGTCAGCGCCATTCCGGTGCGAGAAGCGTTCCGCCAGCTCGAAAGCGAAGGCTGGGTGACAATCGAGCCGAATCGCGGCGCGGCCGTCAGTCTGCAGTCGGCCGACGAGGCGCGCGAGATCTACGAGATTCGCGCATCGCTCGAAAGTCTCGCGATCGGCATTGCGATCGCGCATCACACGCCCGAAACGCTTGCCGACGCGAAACGCCTGCTCGAAGCCGCCGAGAACGAGCCCGATCCGACGCTCTACGTCGTGCGCAACGAGCAGTTCCACATGGCGCTCTACGCGCCCGCCGACCGTCCTCGGCTGATGGAGCTGATCGGCCAGATGCATCGGCGCGGCGAACGCTATTTGCGGCTGAAGCTCGGTCTGCCGATCCACAAGGATTCATCCGATGCCGAGCACCGCGCGATCTTCGATGCCCTCGCCGCGCGCGATATCGAACAGGCGCAGACGCTCGTCGCGCGCCATCTGCTCGCGACGGGCGACCTGCTCTACCGCTTTCTCGCCGATGCCCAGGCGCTCGCGCAATCGAGCCACGTCAAGAAGAAGAAACGCCGCGCATCTTCCCGATCGAATTCCGTCAAGGCCGACCAATGAACGACGTCATCGCTGAAACCCGCAACTGGAACACGCGCGCGCAGGAAAAGGCGCGGCGTCTTAAGCTGATCGAGCCGTGGATGAACGGCTCCGTGCTCGATGCCGCGCACATCGTCGATGCGTTGAGTGCGCTCATCGTCACCGGCGACCGTGTCGCGCTCGAAGGCAACAATCAGAAGCAGGCGGACTTTCTCTCGCGCGCATTCGCGAAGCTCGATCCGGACCGCGTGCACGACATCCATCTGCTGATCTCGAGCATCAGCCGTCCCGAGCATCTCGCGCTCTTCGAGCAAGGCATCGCGCACAAGGTCGATTTCGCGTTCGCCGGGCCGCAAAGCCTGCGCGTCGCGCAACTGCTCGAAGACGGCATGCTGGAGATCGGCGCGATCTATACGTACATCGAACTGTATGCGCGCATGTTCATCGACTTGACGCCGCAGGTCGCGCTCGTGTGCGCGGTGCAGGCGGACCGGCATGGCAATCTGTACACGGGCGCCAACACCGAGGACACGCCGACGATCGTCGAAGCCACCGCGTTCCGGCATGGCATCGTGGTCGCGCAGGTGAACGAATTCGTCGACGAACTGCCGCGCGTCGATATTCCCGGCTCGTGGGTCGATGTCGTCGTCGAGGCCGATCGTCCGTTCGCCGTAGAGCCGCTTTTCACGCGCGATCCGCGTCACATCGGCGAATTGCAGATTCTCATGGCGATGATGACGATCCGCGGCATCTACGAGCGCTATGGCGTCAAGGCGCTCAATCACGGCATCGGCTTCGATACGGCCGCGATCGAACTGCTGTTGCCGACATACGGCGAGAAGCTCGGCCTCAAAGGAAAGATCTGCACGAACTGGGCGCTCAATCCGCATCCGACGCTGATTCCCGCGATCGAATCCGGCTGGGTGGACAGCGTGCATTGCTTCGGCAGCGAAGTCGGCATGGAGGACTACATCGCGGCGCGCTCCGATGTGTTCTTCACCGGCCGCGACGGCAGCCTGCGCTCGAATCGCGTGTTCTGCCAGCTCGCGGGGCAATACGGTGTCGATCTCTTCATCGGCTCGACCTTGCAGATGGACGCCGACGCGAATTCGTCGACGGTCACGCTCGGGCGGCTCGCGGGCTTCGGCGGCGCGCCGAACATGGGACACGATCCGCGCGGCCGGCGTCATTCGAGCGAAGCGTGGCTGAAGCTCCTGAAGGACGACGGCCCGAATCCGAAGATCGCGCGCGGGCACAAGCTCGTCGTGCAGACGGCCGAGACGTACAAGAAAGGCGGCGAGCCGACCATCGTCGATGCGCTCGACGCGATTGCCGTCGGCGAGAAAAGCGGCATGCCGATCTCGCCCGTGATGATCTACGGCGACGATGTCACGCACGTCGTGACGGAAGAAGGCATCGCGTATCTGCACGCGGCCGAAGGCGTCGACGAGCGCCGCGCCGCGCTCGCGGCGGTCGCGGGCGTGACGCCGATCGGCATGCGCGCCGATCCCGCGAAGACGGCGGAATTGAGACGGCGCGGCATCGTCGCGTATCCGGAAGATCTGGGCGTGCGGCGCGGCGAAGCCAAGCGCTCGCTGCTCGCGGCGCGCAGCATCGACGATCTCGTCGCGTGGTCGGGCGGCTTATACGCGCCGCCCGCGCGCTTCCGGAGCTGGTGATGAAGCCGGCTCTTCGCGAACTTGCGCGCGCGGTCGCGTCGCCGCCGCTCATCGCGCAATGCGCCGTCGATGCGCTGATCGCCGAGGCGCGTCTCACGCCGAAGCCCGCGCTCGTCGATGAACGTGGCAGCGGCGCGCATCGCGATCTCGATCTGGACACGATGCTGCGTTCCGCTCGCGCCCTGCATCCGACGTTTCTCGCGATCGCGCGCGCGGCGTCGCACGCGGAGCCGTCGCAGATCTTGCGCGAGCAACTGGCGCGCATCGGCCGCGAAGGCGAATCCGCGATGATGCGCGCAACCGAAGGCAGCAACGCGCATCGCGGCGCGATCTGGATCATCGGTTTGCTGTGCGCGGGCGCGGCGATGCAAGCGCCCGACGACAGCGGCGCGATCTGCTTCTCGGCGGCGAAGATCGCCCGTTTCGACGATCGCTACGCGCCGCTAACGGCAACGAAGAGCCACGGTGCGCGCGTCAGCGAACGCTACCGCGTGGCGGGCGCACGCGGCGAAGCGCGCGATGGTTTTCCTCACGCGCGGCTCGTCGGCCTGCCCGCGCTGGACGCCGCGCGCGCAAGCGGACTCGACGAATCCGACGCGCGGCTCGATGCGCTCGTCGCGATCATCGCGTCGCTCGACGATACGTGTCTTCTGCATCGCGGCGGAATGCCCGCGCTCGAAGCAGCGCAACGCGGCGCGAGCGATGTGATCGCTTGCGGCGGAGCGGCGAGCGTCGCGGGCCGTCGCGCGCTCGAGGCGCTTCACGAAGAACTGATGAAGCTGAACGCATCGCCCGGCGGCGCGGCCGACCTGCTCGCGGCGACACTCTTTCTCGACAGTCTCAGGCGCTTGCCCTGAAGAGGAACGAACGATGGAAAACATGCGATACGAATATCCGGCCAAACGGCCCGTCACGCGCCGCGCGCACGTGGGCGTCGTCGGCTCGGGCGATCTCGAAGTGCTGCTTTCGCCGTCACAAAACGCGAACGCGGAAGTGGTGATCCGCACGAGCGTCGATGGCTACGGCCATGTCTGGAAAAGCGTGCTCGACCGCTTCTTCCAGCGCTACGACGGCGCGGCGAAAATCGAACTGAACGATTTCGGCGCGACGCCCGGCGTCGTCATGCTGCGACTCAACGAAGCCGTCGAAGCAAGCGAAAGCGAAGGAGACACGCCATGAACGCGCACGACACGTTTCTCGCGCGGCACAGCTTCATCGAAATGACGGCGCGCGAACGCGCGCACGCGCTGCTCGACCAAGGCACGTTCCGCGAACTGCTCGGCCCGTTCGACCGCATCGAATCGCCGTGGCTCGCGATGCAGAACATCGTCTGCCAGGCGGATGACGGCGCGGTCATCGCACGCGGCATGCTCGGCGGCGAACCGGCGGTGATCGCCGCGATCGAGCCGGCGTTTCAGGGCGGCAGCATCGGCGAAGTATCCGGCGCGAAGATCGCCGCCACGCTCGAAATGGCCTTGAGCGAATTCGAAGCCGGGCGCGCGATCCGTCCCGTCGTGCTGTTCGAAACCGGCGGCGTGCGCCTGCAGGAAGCGAATCTCGGGCTCGCGGCCATCGCCGAAATTCAGGCGGCGATCGTCGCGCTGCGGGCTCATGTGCCTGTCGTCGGGGTGATCGGCGGGATGGTCGGCTGCTTCGGCGGCATGTCGCTCGCGGCCGCGCTCTGTACCGAGCTGGTGATGACGCGGCAGGCGCGCCTCGGCATGAACGGGCCGGAGGTGATCGAGCAGGAAGCGGGCATCGAGGAACTCGATTCGGGCGACCGGCGCCTCATCTGGTCGATGATCGGCGGCGAGGAACGCGTCGCGGTCGGTCTTGCGGACACGCTCGTCGAAGACGATACCGAGCAGGTGCGCGACGCCGTGCTCGCGGCGTTCAGGCGCGGCGTGCCGCCGCGGCATCGCACGGAGAACGTGGATGGCTTCATCGCGCGGCTCGCCGACGTCAACCCCGACGCCATCGATCCCGACACCTTGCGCAAACTGTGGGGCGCATCATGACCGGCATACTTTCCCGCGGCGAGCGCTGGCTCGACGCGCTGACTTCTGCGTCGACGCAATCGGAGCGCGGGCCGATCCGCGTGCGCGAAGGCGCTCTCGATGGCGAACGCGCGAGCTTCTTTGCCGTCGTGCCCGATCCGCAGAACCGCTTTCCGCGCGCGACCGATAACGTCGTCGGCCTCGAACAGGGCTGGCTGCTCGCACGCGCCGTGCGCGAAACGATCGACGCCGATCGCGATGCCGGGGTGAAGCGCGCCATCGTCGCCGTCGTCGATGTGAAGAGCCAGGCGTACGGACGTCGCGAAGAACTGCTCGGCATTCATCTCGCGTGCGCCGCCGCCGTCGATGCCTACGCGAGCGCGCGGCTCGCGGGCCATCCGGTGATCGCGCTGATCGTCGGACCGGCGATGTCGGGCGCGTATCTCGCGCACGGCTATCAGGCGAATCGCATCGTCGCGCTCGACGCGCCCGGCACGGCCGTCCACGCGATGGGCAAGGAAGCTGCGGCGCGCGTTACGCGGCGCAGCGTCGAAAGCCTCGACGCGCTCGGCGACGCGGTCCTGCCGATGTCGTACAAGATGAGCGCCTACGCGAAGCTCGGCTTGCTGCACGAGCTGATCGAAGGCGTCGACGCCGACGCGCCCTCTTCCGCCGACATCGAGCGCGTGAAGGCATCGCTCGCGGCGGCGGTGAAGGATGCGCGCAACGGTCCGCGCGATCTGTCGAACCGGCTCGCTTCCGCCGATGCGAAACGCACGCGCGCCGCATCGATCGAGGTGCGCAGGCGCATGCGCGAGCAGTGGAGCGTTTGATGGACCGCGTGATGGAGCGCGCGCCGCGTCCGCACGATTTGCTGCGGATCGCGCCCGGGACGGCCGCCTTTGACAACGCGCCGGCGTGGGTCGCCGCGTCGCTCGCGCGCGCGCCGTTCGTCGTCGTGCGGCGCGCACCGCGCATCGGCGCTGCGATTCCCGTCGGCGTGCGCGGAATGGCGCGCGGCGAACGCTTCGGCGCGTGGATCGAGACGCGTCACATCGACGCGATGCTCACGCCCGAAGCGCTGCGCACGCGCGCGCCGGATCCGGCGCGTCGCGACCTGCCCGCGTTCGCGTTGTTGCGCGCGGTCGCGCCGATCATCGACGGATGCGGTCTCGAATGGGGCCCGGCCGGCAGCGCGGGCTTCGAGCTCGCGTGCGCGATGCCGGCGATCACGCGCGACAGCGACCTCGATATCGTCGTGCGCGCGCCGACGCCCTTGCCCCGCGAAGACGCATCGGCGCTCTTCGATGCGCTCTCGCAAGCGGCGCAGAAGGAAGACACGCGCATCGACGTGCAGATCGAAACATGCGACGCGGCTTTCTCGCTCGCGGAGTTCGCGCGCGTCGGACTACGCGTCATGCTGCGGCACGCCGACGGCCCGCGCCTCGTCGCGAATCCGTGGGCAGCGGCATGATCGCCTATCTCTTTCCCGGACAGGGCGCGCAAGCGCCGGGCTTTCTGCATCGGCTCGGCGGCGGCGAGCCGCATCCGGCGATCGTCCGCACGCTCGACGAAGCATCCGATGTGCTCGGCGCGGACGTCCGCGATCTCGACAGCGCCGACGCGCTCAAATCGACCGTCGCCGTGCAGATTTCGCTCGTCGTCGCGGGCGTGGCCGCGGCGCGCGCGCTCGCGGAGGAAGGCGTCGAGCCGGAAGCCGTCGCGGGCTTGTCGGTCGGGGCGTTCGGCGCGGCGGTCGTGTGCGGCGCGATTCGCTTCGACGATGCGCTCGAACTGGTGCGCCTGCGCGCCAGGCTGATGGAAGACGCGTATCCGAGCGGCTACGGCATGCTCGCCGTGCTCGGGCTCAACGAAAGGGAGATCGCCCGCGCGATCGCCGATTGCGGCGCCGACGCCTACATCGGCAATCTGAACGCGCCGCGTCAAATCGTCCTTTCGGGCAGCGACGCCGCGCTCGCGCAAGTCCGCGACATCGCCCTGTCGCGCGGCGCGCGGCGCGCCGAACGGCTGTGCGTGAGCGTGCCCTCGCATTGCGTGCTGCTGGAAAGCGCCGCGCAACGGCTCGGCGAAGCGGCGAGCAAGGTGCGGATCGAGGCGCCGCGCATCGCCTACATCGGCAATCGCGGCGCGCGCGTGCTGCGTCGCGCCGACGCCATTCGCGAAGACCTCGCCACCAATCTGCGCTATCCGGTGCGCTGGCACGAATCGACGATCGCGCTCGCCGAACTCGGCGCGAAGGTGTTCGTCGAGATGCCGCCGGGACAGACGCTCACGCAGCTTGCCGCCGAAGCCTTGCCGGACGCGGCTTCGATCGCGATGGACGCCGCACCCGCCGCATCCGTCGCCGCACGCGTGCGCGCCGCCTGCAGGCGCACGACCGATTGATTCGCGTTCCGTGCGCGACTGATGCACGGTTTCCGCTGGCGTTTTCATCTTTTTTGCCGACAAAATCGGAATTTTCGAATAGCTTACGAATCGACTGTCATTAGCATTTCGCTGCGTTCGCGCACTCTGCGCAGAACGACGATCACAACAACATTCGAAAGGTAAAACTATGATGATCTTCCGCATCGCGCTGGCGGCCTCCGCTGTGTTCACACTTGCGTCGTGCAGCAGCATGAGCAGCATGGATCCGAACCAATTGATGCAATCCGGGCAAATGGCGACTCAGGCGCTGTCGCTGAGCGACTCCGATGTCCGCACGCTGTCCGACAAGTCCTGTGCCGAACTCGACAAGGAAAACAAAGTCGCGGCAGCCAACAGCCCGTACACCCAGCGCTTGAACAAGATTTCGAAGCAGCTCGGCGACAACATCAACGGCGTGCCGGTCAATTACAAGGTCTATCTGACGAAGGACGTCAACGCGTGGGCGATGGCGAACGGCTGCGTGCGCGTTTACAGCGGCCTCATGGACCTGATGAACGATGACGAAGTGCGCGGTGTCGTCGGGCACGAAATGGGGCACGTCGCGCTCGGCCATACGAAGAAAGCGATGCAGGTGGCGTACGCGACGTCGGCGGCGCGCACGGTGGCTTCGGCGGCGGGCGGTATGGTCGGAAGCCTGTCGGCGTCGCAGCTCGGCGATCTGTCGGAAAAATTCGTCAACGCGCAGTTCTCGCAAACGCAGGAATCGGCCGCTGACGATTACTCCTTCGATACGCAGAAGAAGAAGGGCTACGACCCGAAAGGACTGGTCACGGCGTTCCAGAAGCTCGCGACCATCGATGGCGGCAAGTCGAGCATGCTGAGTTCGCATCCGTCGTCGCCGGCGCGCGCGAAGCATATCGAGGACCGGATCGCGTCAGGGAAGTAAGGATGTGACTGAGCGCGAGCGGCGACGCTCGCGTTCTCTTCGGCGACGATTCAGAAGGATGACGAAGCGATGCACTTCGTCGCAATGCACTTCGTCGCAATGCACTTCGTCGCAATGCACTTCGTCGCAATGCACTTCGTCGCAATGCACTTCGCCGCAATGCACTTCGCCGACTAACGCGGCAAAAAGAAAAAGCCCCGCAAGTTTTTAACCTTGCGGGGCCTTTCTACGACAACTGGCGGAGACGGAGGGATTCGAACCCTCGATCCAGTTTTTAGCCAGATGCTCCCTTAGCAGGGGAGTGCCTTCGACCTCTCGGCCACGTCTCCCAAACTTTTCGCCGCACCGGGAGTGCAGTGCAACGAGATCGAGATAATAGCGTGTTCGCAGGCCGGGGTCAAATTCACACGACGATTTTTTTCGAAACGGCCAATATGGAATCGCGCGTTCAGCGAACCGCAACGATGTGAAGGCCCGCGAGCCTTCACATCTCCGTCACACGCTTACACGCTTACGCGCGATCCAGCTCGAACGCCTTGTGCAGCGCGCGCACGGCGAGTTCGGTGTACTTCTCGTCGATCAGCACCGAGATCTTGATTTCGGACGTCGAGATCATCTGGATGTTGATGCCCTCTTCCGACAGCGTGCGGAACATCGTGCTCGCAATACCCACGTGCGAGCGCATGCCGACGCCCACCACCGACACCTTCGACACCTTCGGGTCGCCCAGCACGGTTTCGGCCTGGACGTGGCCCTTCACCTGGTTGTTCAGGATTTCGAGCGCGCGCTGATAGTCGCCGCGGCCGACCGTGAACGTGAAGTCGGTCTTGCCGTTCACGCTCTGGTTCTGAATGATCATGTCGATGTCGATGTTCGCATCGGCGACCGGGCCGAGAATCTGATACGCGACGCCCGGCTTGTCAGGCACGCCCATGACCGCGATGCGCGCTTCGTCGCGCTGGAACGCGATGCCAGAAATCACTGCTTTTTCCATGTTCTCGTCTTCTTCAAAAGTAATCAGGGTGCCGGAGTGCATTTCGGCTTCGAGCGGCATCAGCGGGTCGGTCAGGCTGGAGAGCACACGCGTCTTCACCTGATACTTGCCGGCGAATTCCACCGAGCGGATTTGCAGCACTTTCGAGCCGAGGCTCGCCATCTCCAGCATTTCCTCGAAGGTCACGCGGTCCAGCCGGCGCGCTTCTTCCACCACGCGCGGATCGGTCGTGTAGACGCCGTCGACGTCGGTGTAGATCAGGCATTCGTCCGCTTTCATCGCCGCCGCGATCGCAACCGCCGACGTGTCCGAGCCGCCGCGTCCGAGCGTCGCGATATGGCCTTCCGGATCGACGCCCTGAAAGCCCGTGATGACCACGACCTTGCCCGCGTCGAGGTCCTTCAGCACGCGTTCGCCGTCGATTTCGCTGATACGCGCCTTCGTGAACGCGCTGTCCGTCTTGATCGGCACTTGCCAGCCGGCATAACTCACGGCGTCGAGGCCTTCCGCGTGCAGCGCGATGGCCAGCAAGCCCACGCTGACCTGCTCGCCGGTGGAGGCAATCATGTCGAGTTCGCGCGGGTCCGGATCGGCCTTGATGTCTTTCGCGAGACCGAGCAGGCGATTGGTTTCGCCGGACATCGCCGAGGGCACGACGACCATCTTGTGGCCGGCCTTATGCCATTTGGCGACGCGCTTGGCGACGTTCTTGATGCGCTCGACCGAGCCCATCGAAGTGCCGCCGTATTTGTGTACGATGAGTGCCATTGTCGTTCTTGAACTGGAGAGAAAACCGCGCTTCACGCGCTTTGACGCGAGAACGCTCGAGACTCGCGCTCGATCGCTTCAGGGGATGTCGAAGCCGGCTACGATACGCGGGCGCTGCCGCACGCCCTTCGCACGCTCGCGCCATTGATAAGCGACGCGAGCGGATGCGTCGTTGCGGGCGAAATCGAGTCTTTTGAACGCAGATGCCGCGCAAAAACGCGCTTGGGCGAAAACGAGTTACCGTACCCGATCGAGGCTGAAATTACAAGATGAGGCACCGGTGACGGCGATTTTACCGGCTTCGGCGCAACGTTTGCCCAAAGCGCCTCACACGAGCAGCAAATCCGGCCGCCACGAAATGCGCCGCAGCGGTCCGTGCGCGGCGCTCGGCGCGGCCTCGCGGTTCACGCCGACATGCGGCACGAACAGCAGCGCCTCGCCGATGAAAAGCAGCGGCACATCGCGCTTCCAGGCCGGCACGCCGCGCTCCTGAAAGAGGTTCTTGAGCGTGCGGCTCGGCGCTTCGGCCGCGACGCGCATGCGCTCGCCGCCCGCACGCGAACGCGCAACGAGCGGCGCGGCGCGCAACACGCCCTCCCCGACGACATCGTCGGCGGAAGAATCAGCGGGCTCGAACACGAACGAGCCGCGCCATTGCGGCAGACGCCACACCTCTTCGCCCTGCCATAGCAGTTCCGCCGCGACTTTGAGCGCGGCCGCGCCTTCATCGAGATCGGGCGCATCGGCGCTGTCGCCGGCTTCCCAGAACAGCAGATTGCGATACACGCGCAAGCTGTGCCCCGCATGATCGACGCGCAGCGCGTGGCCATCGCGCGCGGCGGCGGCATCGCGCAACTGACGCAACATGTCGGCGATGCGCGCCGTCGATGCCGCCATCAAACCGCGCGAGCGGATCCAGAAACGCATGAGATTGATCGCGCGCTCGTCGTCGAGTGCGAGAAACGCGTCGAGCACGAGCGCGCCCTCTTCGTCGGCGCTCTGAACGTGTCCGAGATCGATGCGCGCAAGCTGATCCAAAAGCCGCTGCGCCGACGCGGCATGCGATGCCGTGCGCGCGAGGGCATCGCGAAAGCCGGGAAAATGCACCGCGAGCATCGGCAGCACGTCATGGCGCAGCGCGTTGCGCGAATAGCGCGTGTCGGCGTTGGATTCGTCGTCGATCCAGCTCAGGTCGCGCTCGTGCGCGTATTGCTCCAGTTGCGCGCGCAGCAGGCGCAGCAGCGGACGCACACGCGGCGCGGCGCCGTCCGCACGTTGCGGCGCCATCGCCGCGAGGCCCGCGACGCCCGCGCCGCGCAGCAGTTGCAGCAGCACGGTTTCGGCCTGATCGTCGGCATGATGCGCAATGAGCAGCGCCGCCGCGCCATGCTGATCGCAGAGCTCGTCGAGCGCGCGATAACGCGCGTCGCGCGCCGTGGCTTCGAGGCTCTCGCCGCCGGTCCGCGCGACATCGACATGACGCGCGTCATACCGCACGCCGAGCGACGCCGCAAAGCGCTCGCAATGCGCGGCCCACGCGTTGGCGTTCGGACTCAGACCGTGATGAACATGCAGCGCGATCACACGTCGCGCGCCGAAGCAACTCACGGCCGCGTCGAGCAGCACGGTGGAGTCGAGCCCGCCGCTCAATGCGACCGCGAGAAGTGAATCCGGGGAAAGGTCCGCGTCCGAAACCGCCGCGCGCACCGCCTGTAACACGAGGCGGCCGGCCGGGGTTTCGTTATCGGATGTCACGAGAGTTCGTGATGGATGAGATGACGAAGATGACGGGAACGGATTACGCGCCCGGCAGCGATTCCTTGAACTTGCCGTACGCCATCAGCTTTTCGAAGCGGCGCTCGCGCAAGTCGTTGACGCTCATGCCCTGGAACTGACGCAGCGAATCGGCGAGTGCGCGGCGCAGGAGCGCGGCCATGCCCTTCGCGTCGCGATGCGCGCCGCCGAGCGGTTCGTTCACGATCTTGTCGATGAGACCGAGCGCCTTAAGACGATGCGCCGTGAGGCCGAGCGCTTCGGCCGCTTCCGGCGCCTTCGCCGCGCTCTTCCACAGGATCGACGCACAGCCTTCCGGCGAAATGACCGAGTACGTGGAGAACTGCAGCATCATCACGGTATCGGCGACGGCGATCGCCAGCGCGCCGCCCGAGCCGCCTTCACCGATGATCGTCGTGATGATCGGCGTCTTGAGCTCCGCCATCACATAGAGATTGCGGCCGATGGCTTCCGACTGGCCGCGCTCTTCCGCGCCGATGCCCGGGTACGCGCCCGGCGTATCGACGAACGTGAAAATGGGCAAGCTGAACTTCTCGGCGGTACGCATCAGGCGCTCCGCCTTGCGATAGCCTTCCGGACGCGGCATGCCGAAGTTGCGCAGCGCGCGTTCCTTCGTGTCGCGGCCCTTCTGATGGCCGATCACCATGCACGGCTGGCCATTGAAGCGCGCGAAGCCGCCGACGATCGCGAGGTCGTCCGCGAATGCGCGGTCGCCATGCAATTCATGAAAATCGGTGAAAAGCTCGCTGACGTAATCGAGCGTGTACGGACGCTGCGGGTGACGCGCAATCTGCGAAACCTGCCACGGCGACAGGTTTGCGTAGAGATCCTTCGTGAGCTGCTGGCTCTTCTTCGACAGCCGCTCGATTTCTTCCGAAATATCGACAGCGGAATCGTCCTGAACGAAGCGGAGTTCTTCGATCTTCGCTTCGAGTTCAGCGATCGGCTGCTCGAAATCCAGAAACGTGGTCTTCATATGTTCGAGTCCTGGGAACATCGGGCAGCGCGTATTCTAACCGCGTCCGCCCCTCAAAAATTCGCGCGTGAACTATCGATTATAAAGCAACGATAGCGCGCGCTTTTCGCGTGGTTATTTTAGTGATCTGACGGAATCGGATTGAGGCTGCGCCACATGTACCACGTCGCGACCGTGCGCCACGGCTCCCAGTTCGCCGCCACTTCGCGCGCCTCGCTGCGCGTCACCGGCTCGCCGCTGAAGTAGTTGACGCTGATCGCCTGAATCAGGCCGAGATCGTCGAGCGGCAGGACGTCCGGGCGCGACAGATTGAAGATGAGGAACATCTCCGCCGTCCATCGGCCGATGCCGCGAATCTGCGTGAGCTCGGCGATGACGGCTTCGTCGTCCATCGACGTCCATGCGTCGACGTGCAGCGCGCCCGATTCGAAATGCTGCGCGAGATCGAGAATGTACTCGGCCTTGCGTTTGGATAAGCCGCACGCCTGCAGTTTCTCGTGACCGAGCTTGATGAAGTGCGCCGGATGAACCTCGGGACATGCGCCCTTCACCCGTTCCCAGATCGCCTGCGCGGCCTTCACCGAAATCTGCTGGCCGGCAACGGAACGCGCGAGCGTGGAGAACGGATCGCCGAGATTGACGAGATGAATCTCGCCGAACTTCGGAATCAGCTTCTTGAGTATGCGGTCGCGTCGCATCAAATCTGCGCACGCGCGGTCCCAGTAGTCGGGACGAACGGCTTCGCGCGTGAGTCCGCCGATTTGCACGGGCACCGCGGCATCCGATGTGACGACGCGCGACTTGCGCACCACTTCGCCGCGTTCGGCGACCAGCGCCTGAGCGCGCGCGCCATCGCCTGCGACCGCGCGGCCGTTGCCCTTCGCGGGCGACGCTTCGGCTTCTTCCGTGCCCGCTTTCGATGCGCGCGCAGCGCCGTTCAGGCGCGTTGCCGTCTCCGGCTTCGCGGCCTTGAGCGCAACGCTGCGCGCCGGCTTCGCCGTCTTGCCGGCCGCCCCACCTGCGCCATCGATCTTCTGCGTGTTCACTTTCGTTTGTGCGCTGCTCGCGCGCTTCGTTGCGCCCGACGCATCGCTGACAGACGCGGGTCGCTTGACCGGCGTCTTCCTGGCCGTTGCCATCTTGCCTCCTGCCTGGTGAGTCGATCAGAGGGTTCGAAGGGCCGCGCTCAAACGCGGCGCCATTCGGTCGACCCACCCGGTTTGTCTTCAAGCGCAATACCGGCTTCGAGCAATGCAGCGCGAATCCGGTCTGCTTCGGCATAGTTCTTCGCCTGCTTCGCGGCGATGCGCTCGGCGATCTTCGCTTCGATCTCTTGCGGCGAGAGTCCCTCGCTCGAGCCTGCGCCGCTCGCCCGCTGCAGGAACGCACGCGGCTCGCGCTGAAGCAGTCCGAGCACGCCCGCAAGACCCTTGAGCTGACGAGCGAGCGCGGCATCGCGCGTACGATTCACTTCGCTCGCGAGATCGAACAACACCGACACGGCCACCGGCGTGTTGAAGTCGTCGTTCATCGCAGACTGGAAACGCTGCGCGTTCGCCTCGCTCCAGTCAAGTTGCTGATTGTCCGGCTCGACATCCTTCATCGCCGTATATAGGCGCGTCAACGCGTTCTTTGCGTCGTCGATATGCACGTCGCTGTAATTCAGCGGCGACCGATAGTGTGCCCGCGCAATAAAGAAGCGCACGACTTCAGCATCAAATTTTTCAAGAACTTCGCGGATCGTGAAAAAGTTGCCGAGCGACTTCGACATCTTTTCACTGTCGATCTGCACGAAGCCGTTGTGCATCCAGTAGTTCACGAACTGCTTTCCGGTTGCGCCTTCGCTTTGCGCGATCTCGTTCTCGTGATGCGGGAACTGGAGATCCATGCCGCCACCGTGGATGTCGAACTGTTCGCCGAGCAACGTGCAGCCCATCGCGGAACATTCGATGTGCCAGCCGGGACGCCCGCGGCCCCACTTCGAGTTCCAGCCTGTGTCTTCCGGCTCGCCCGCCTTCGATTGCTTCCACAGCACGAAGTCGAGCGGATCTTCCTTGGCGTCGTTGGCCGTGACGCGCTCGCCGGCGCGCAAGTCTTCGATCGACTTGCCGGACAGCTTGCCGTAGTCGGCGAACTTGCGCACCGAGTAATTCACGTCGCCGTCTTTGGCCTGATATGCATAACCGTTGGCGTGCAACGCATCGATCATGCCGAGCATCTGCGGCACGAACTCGGTCGCGCGCGGCTCGATGTCCGCACGCGCGACGCCGAGCGCGTCCATGTCCTCATACATCGCCTCGATGAAACGCTGCGTGAGCGACTTGATCGATTCGTTGTTCTCCACCGCGCGGCGAATGATCTTGTCGTCGATGTCGGTGATGTTGCGGACGTAAGTCACCTTGTAGCCGGTCTCGCGCAGCCATCGCTGAACGATGTCGAACACCACGAACATGCGCGCGTGCCCGACGTGACAGTAGTCATACACGGTGATTCCGCAGACATACATGCGTACCTCGCCGGCGCGAAGCGGCGTGAAGGTTTGCTTGTCACGCGCGAGCGTGTTGTAGATGCGCAGCGAGTTCATAGAAGGCGAAGCATGGGCCGGAATCAACCGTGTGCCGGGCAGCGAGCGCCGTGAGCGATACGCGCGGGAGCGAAGAGACCCACACGCGAGCGCGAACACGACGGTCATGCGACCAGGACGGAGACGGCCACGAGTGGCGAAAGACAGTCTGGAGTCGGCGCGAGATGCTCGCCTGGAGATCCAGGCGCAAGACTCGTGCGCGGGACGTGCAGACCTTTTGTTAGAATGGGTCGGAGTATAACACCGGGACTTGAGCCTATGAAATCTCGAAGCGGCCGCGCGGCGGGCATGGCAAGCCGCGCTCCGGGCCGGGCCGAAAGCCTTGCCGGACACGACGCCGCATCGGGCATTTCCGCTCGTTATCCAGTGCTCGCACGCCTTCGCGTGCTCGGGCGCTCGCCGTCCCTTTCGCCGCTTCCACGGCTTCTTTCGCCGCCTCATTCATTGACTCGATTCCAAGTGACTCATCGCCACGCGCGCACGCCTCTGCAACTCTCTTGCCGGCTCGTTTCCCGGACGCTCGCCATCGCGGCGCTCGGCTTCGCATGTGTCGGCATGTCCGGGGCCGCGCTCGCGCAGACCTCTGCCGCAACTCGCGACGACACGCCGCAGATCGATTCGGCCATCGCGGGCAAGGACTGGAACGCCGCGCTAACACAACTCGATGCGCGCATCGCGAGCAACCCGCGCGACGTGCAGGCAAAGTTCAAGCGCGCCACCGTGCTCGCGCGCCTGAATCGCGACGACGAAGCCATCGCCGCCTTCACCGAGCTCACGCAAGCCTATCCAGAATTGCCGGAGCCGTATAACAACCTCGCCGCGCTCTATGCGAAGAAGGGCCGCTACGAGGATGCGCGCGTCGCGCTCGAAACCGCGGTCAAGGCGAATCCAGGCTACGCGCTCGCCTATGACAACCTGGGCGATCTTTATCTTCGTCTCGCGAGCGAGTCGTACAAGCGCGCGCAATCGCTCGGCTCGAAGAGTCCGCTCACGCGCCAGCGCATCACGGCGATTCAGAACATCTACAACCCGCCGAAGAAGCGCGCGGGCGCGGCAGAAGGCGCATCGGGAACGGGCGCGGCAATTGCGCCAAGTCCGGCCGCGGACGAATGGGCGCCGGCATCCGGAGCCGCCTCGCAGACGATGCCCGGTCCCGACGATTACGCGCCGTTCGGCGGCCCGACGAGCCCGCTGCCGGCCACGCCATACGTCGCGCCGCAAGCGCAGCCATAAGCAGGCGCATTCGCGGCCGACTGTTTGCATTCACCACACGAGGATCGATCCTTCATGAAATTCCTGATGTTGGCGCTGTCGAGCGCTGCCCTGATCGCGACCACGCCTGCGTTAGCGCAGCCGAACGCGCAGGCCGCGCACCCCACCGTGCTCTTCAAGACCACGCAAGGCGACATCAAGGTCGAGCTGTATCCCGAGAAAGCGCCGAAGACGGTCGCGAACTTTCTCGACTACGTGAAGTCCGGTCAGTACAGCGGCACGATCTTTCATCGTGTGATTCCGGGCTTCATGATCCAGGGCGGCGGCTATAGCACGAGCTTCGCCGAGAAGCCGACGCGCGCGCCGATTCCGCTCGAAAGCAAGAACGGTCTGAAGAACGCCACCGGCACGCTCGCGATGGCGCGCACGAGCGATCCGAATTCGGCCACCGCGCAGTTCTTCATCAATACCGTCGATAATGCGGGTCTCGACTATCCGAGCCCGGACGGCAACGGCTACGCCGTGTTCGGCAAGGTCGTCGCGGGCATGGACGTCGTGAAGAAGATCGAAGGCAGCCCGACCACCACGCGCGGCCCGATGCAGGACGTGCCGCAAAAGCCGACCGTGATCGAGTCGGCCACCGTGGTCCCGCAGTAATCCGTAAGCGCCTGTCGCTGACCTGGCGCGCGCTGCGCCAGGGCTCAATCAAACACAATGGAGAGAACATCATCATGGTCGAACTGCATACGAACCACGGCGTCATCAAGATTGAACTGGACGCCGACAAGGCCCCGAAGACGGTCGAGAACTTCCTCAACTACGTGAAGAAGGGTCATTACGACAACACCGTGTTCCATCGCGTGATCGATGGCTTCATGATCCAGGGCGGCGGCTTCGAGCCGGGCATGAAGCAGAAGCCGACCGATGCGCCGATCGACAACGAAGCCAACAACGGCCTCAAGAACGAAAACGGCTCGATCGCGATGGCGCGCACGAACGACCCGCATTCGGCGACTGCACAGTTCTTCATCAACGTGAAGGACAACGACTTCCTGAACCACTCGTCGCCGACGCCGCAAGGCTGGGGCTACACCGTGTTCGGCAAGGTCGTCGAAGGCATGGACGTGGTCGAGAAGATCAAGAAGGTGAAGACCGGCTCGAAGGGCTTCCACCAGGACGTTCCGGTCGACGACGTGGTGATCGAGAAGGCCGTCGTGGTCTGATCACGGTCATTGCATGATCGATACGAAGACTTCATTCGATCGCGAAGCAGCGGGCACAGCGAAAAACGCGCGCCCGCTGTTTTTCATTGGCGATCTGCATCTTTCCGAAGCGATTCCGAAAACGGTTGCGGCCTTCGAGCATTTCATCGAGGTCACGGCGAACGACGCCGATTCGGTCTTCATCCTCGGCGACCTGTTCGAGTTCTGGATCGGCGACGACATTCTCGACGGCCCCGCGACCGACCCGCGCGCCAGCTTCGCGCGCCGCATGACGCGCCTCATGCATACGCTCTCGGAACGCGGCATCGGCCTATATGTGATGCACGGCAATCGCGATTTCCTGCTGGGCAAGCGCTTCATGAAAGATGCAGGCGCGCTGCCGCTGCCCGATCCGTTCGTCATCACCGCGTTCGGCAAGCGCATCGTGCTCGCCCACGGCGATGGCCTGTGCACCGCCGATCGCGCCTATCAAGGCTTTCGCTCGTTCGCGCGCAACAAGCTCGCGCAACGGCTCTTTCTGGCGTTGCCGCTCGACACGCGCCTGGGCATCGGCCAGCGCATGCGCTCGAAAAGCGAGGGCGCGCGCGTGACCACCGGCGTCAAGGCGAAGTACGACGTGACGAAGAAAGCGGTCGCGGAACTCTTCATCAATAGCCGCACGAACACGCTGATTCACGGCCACACGCATCGTCCGGCGATGCATCGCGAAGTCGCAGGCGTGCGCTGGGTTCTGCCCGACTGGGAACTCGACGCGGACCCGCCGCGCGGCGGCTATCTGCGCGTCGATGAAGAAGGCGTGCGCCCGCTGCCGCTTTAACTCGCGCGTTCGAGCGACGCGGCGCGCTCGTCCGCCGCCTTGCCATCCATCGACGTGCACAGGCGCTTGAGATCGACGAGCGCGGCGCCATCGGCGGCGTTGAGCGCTTCCACGCGCGCGCCGAGCCGTTCGAGCGCCGCGACGATGTCGTCGATGCGCTGCGTCTGCGTCGACGCGTGATCGATCAGCCCGTGGATCGCGAGCGACACGGGATCGTCCGCGTTCGGCGTAATGCCGTAAGCGCAAAAGCCGCTCTTCGCGGTTTCATCGGATGGCTTCTTCGCGACGGCCGGCATCACGATGCGCGCCGGATTGCCCACCGCCGTACCGCCCGCCGGCACCGGCTTCACGACGACCGCATTCGAGCCGATCTTCGCATCGGCGCCGACCGTGAAGCCGCCGAGCACCTTCGCGCCCGCACCGACGATCACGCCGCGCCCGAGCGTCGGATGACGTTTCGCGCCGCGCGTGAGCGACGTGCCGCCGAGCGTCACGCCCTGATAGATCGTGCAGTCGTCGCCGATTTCGGCCGTCTCGCCGATCACGACGCCCATGCCGTGATCGATGAACACGCGCCGTCCGAGCGTCGCGCCCGGATGAATTTCGATGCCGGTGAGAAAGCGCGCGATCTGCGACACGAACCGCGCGAGCCAGCGCCACTGTCCGCGCCAGCACGCGTTCGCGATGCGATGCAGGACGATCGCGTGCAGCCCCGGATAACAGGTGACGACTTCCCAGGCGCTGCGGGCGGCGGGATCGCGCTCGCGGATGGCGGCGATGTCTTCGCGAAGTCGGTCGAACATGGCGATGTCTCTGAAAGGGGGACGAGTGCTTTGCACGAATCGCGCAAAGCTTATCGGCGTTCGCCGTTTTTCGCCGATTGTAGGACGAGCGCGCGCAGTCTGCCCGATGCCCCCGACGCCAGCGCGGTCAGTCCTTTTTCGTCCGAAGGAGGATGTGCTTCGCGATGCCGCGCAAAATATTCACTTCTTCGCGCTCGAGCCCGGAACGCGCGAACATCCGCCGCACGCGCGACATCAGCTTCTTCGGATTGGCCGGATCGAGAAAATCGAGCGCGACGAGCGCGTCTTCGAGATGCGCGTACATGCCTTCGATTTCATCGCTCGATGCGCTCTGCCCCGCCGATTCCACCACGGCAAGCGGGCTCGCGGACGTCTGGAACGCGACGCGTAGTTCATACGCGAGCACCTGCACGGCCTGCGCGAGATTGAGCGAGCTGTAGGCGGGATTGGCCGGAATATGTGCGAGCGCGCTGCATCTTTCGACGTCCGCGTTGGAAAGCCCGGTGCGCTCGTTGCCGAACACGAGCGCGATATCGCCGTGGCGCACGAATTCATGCGCGCGTTCGGCGAGCGCGCGCGGCGGCATCTGCGGCGGCCCGTATTCGCGCATACGCGCGGTCAGCGCGACCGACCAGCGCACGCCGACGAGCGCATCGGCGAGCGTGTCGACGACATGCGCGGACGCGAGCACGTCGTCGGCGCCGGAGGCCATCGCGATGGCTTCGGGCTCGTTCTTGACGTCGGTCACGCGCGGCGCGACGAGGACGAGGCGCGCGAAGCCCATCGTCTTGAGCGCGCGGGCGGCCGCGCCGACATTGCCCGGATGACTCGGCTCGACAAGGATGAAGCGCGTCGACGTGAAGCCGCCGGCGGGCGCGGAAAGTTCGTTGGGTTCCAAGGCGCGGTTCGTGCTGAATTTTGAAGAAAGTGCGACCCGATATGTTAACGCGCTTTGGCCATGCGCCGGAACCGCGCGGCCACTTTCGGGTAAAATGGCGCCTTCGCGCGCGGCGAACGGTTCTTGCATGGCTTCCAAAGAACCTTCGCGCGAACGCCCCGCTCTTATTCAATTCGTCTTTCGTCGACATAGTCGTTGTCGCCAATTTCCCGTCCACACGAAGCTGCTGGGCGGTCAGAGGATTTCGCTCATGCATCCGATGCTCAATATCGCTGTCAAGGCCGCCCGCCGCGCCGGACAGATCATCAACCGCGCGTCGCTCGATCTGGATCGTCTCCAGGTCAGCAAGAAACAGCACAACGACTTCGTGACGGAAGTCGACAAGGCGTCCGAAGCCGCGATCATCGAGACGCTGCACACCGCCTATCCCGATCACTCGATCCTCGCCGAAGAATCCGGCGCGACGGATCGCGAGTCGGAGTTTCAGTGGATCATCGATCCGCTCGACGGCACCACCAACTTCATCCACGGCTTTCCGTACTACTGCGTGTCGATCGCGCTCGCGCACAAGGGCGTCGTGCAGCAGGCGGTCATCTACGATCCGACGCGCAACGACCTCTTCACCGCATCGCGCGGCCGCGGCGCGTATCTGAACGAGCGACGCATTCGCGTGGGCAAGCTCGACCGTCTGTCGGATGCGCTGATCGGCACCGGCTTCCCGTTCCGCGACGGCCAGGGTCTGAACGCCTATATGCGCCTCTTCAGCGAAATGACGCTGTCGTGCGCAGGGCTGCGCCGTCCGGGCGCGGCGGCGCTGGATCTCGCGAACGTCGCGGCCGGCCGTCTCGACGGCTTCTTCGAGCAAGGCATCCATCCGTGGGATGTGGCGGCGGGCAGCCTCATCGTGACCGAAGCGGGCGGACTCGTCGGCAACTACACCGGCGAATCGGATTTCCTGTTCAGAAACGAAATCGTCGCCGCCAATCCGAAGGTCTACGCGCAGATGGTCAAGATCCTCGACATGTACTCGCGCACGCGCCTGACCGGCGAATAAGCTGCATCGAAGGGGCGCGTCTTGCGCCCCTTTTGTTTGACCTCTTCCGCATCCCGGGCGCGCCGCCTGCTCTGCACCGAATGCAGGGCTCCGTTACAGTGCAAGCTTTGCCCTCGTTCCGGCAACGGCGATGCGCGCTTTCTTCCGCCCGCCCCGCTCTCACGCCGCGCGCCGCGCCCCACGTTATTCCCGCTCATGAAGAAAGGCTTCTATACGATCATCGCCGCGCAGTTCGTTTCGTCGCTCGCCGACAATGCGCTCCTGATCGCGGCGATCGCCATGCTCGCCGTCGTGCATTCCGCGCCGTGGGTCACGCCGCTGTTGCAGATCTTCTTCACGATTTCGTATGTTCTGCTCGCGCCATTCGTCGGCGCATTCGCCGATGCGATCCAGAAGCGCCACGTCATGTTCACGTCGAACGCGCTCAAGGCGGCCGGCTGCGCGATGATGATCGCGGGCGTGCATCCGATGATCGCGTATGGCGTCGTCGGCCTCGGCGCGGCGGCCTATTCGCCCGCGAAATACGGCATTCTCACCGAACTCTTGCCGCCGCAAAAGCTGATCGCGGCGAACGCGTGGCTCGAATCGGCGACGGTCGGCTCGACGATTCTCGGCACCGTGATCGGCGGCGCGCTCGTGAGCCAGGTCGTCGGGCGCTGGGTCGAGCACGCGCATCTGCCGTTCGTGAGCAGCGCCGCGCACGCCGCGCTCTTCGCCGTGATGGTGATCTACGCGTCGGCGGCCGTCATCAACGTATTCATCCCCGATACCGGCGCGCGCTATCCGAATCTGCTGAACGAACCGACGAAGCTCGTCCACGATTTCTCGCGCTGCTTCATGGTGCTGTGGAAGGACAAGCTCGCGCAGATCGCGCTGTGGGTCACGACGCTGCTCTGGGGCGCGGCCGTCACGCTGCAATTGCTCGTGCTGAAATGGGCCGATGCGAACCTCGGCCTGTCGCTCTCCAAAGCCGCCGTGCTGCAGGGCGTGACGGGCGTGGGCATCGCGCTCGGCGCGGCGGCGGCGTCCGCGTGGATCGTGCTGCGCCAGTCGCTGAAAGTGCTGCCGGTCGGCGTGCTGATCGGCGCGGTCGCGGTCGCGATGGCGTTCTACAACAAGGACCTCTTTCCCGCCGGCGCGGGCGTGCATATCGGTCCGCTCTTCGCGCCGGCGTACATCCTGATGGCCTATCCGCTGATGATCGCGCTCGGCGGCCTGTCGGGCTTTTTCATCGTGCCGATGAACGCGATCCTGCAGCATCGCGGCGCGACGCTGCTGTCGGCCGGACATTCCATCGCGGTGCAGAACTTCAACCAGAATCTCGCCGTGCTCGCAATGCTCGGCGCTTACGCCTTGCTGTTGACGGAGAAGGTGCCGGTGCAGTGGATCATCGTCGTGTTCGGCGTCTTCGTGTGCCTGATGATGGCGCTGGCGATGCGCCGCCACACGCACAACGAGCGCGAAACCGATCTCGTCGCGCTCGTCGAGGAATGAACCTTGCTCCACGGTGAACGGTGTATTCTGGGTTCATGCCCCGGCGCCGGCTCACGAGGAAACCATGGGAGGAACGCCGGCGGCGGGGTCGGGTCGTAACGCCATGTACGGCCCGGCGCGGCCGATCGCGGGCATCCGCATGGCGCATCGCGGAAGGACCCGGCGATATCCATTCCTCGGCAAACGTCAATAAAGGAGCATGGAAATGGGATTGTTCACACGTTCGACGCTCGACAGCAAGATCAATGGCGCAGCCGATGTCGGCCAGCGCGCGGTACGCGGTGCGAGCGACGCGGTCGATTCGGCGAGCAGCCAGTTGCGCAGCCTGCTCGATGATCTGGAAAGCTCGATCTCCGGCGCAAGGGACGTCGATGCCGACAAGCTGCGCAAGGAGCTGCAATCGCGCCTCAAGACCGCCCGTTCGCAGATGAACGGCGCGGGCACGGCGCTCACCGGCAGACTGAACGACGCAGCCGGTTACGCCGACGAGTTCGTTCACGACAAGCCGTGGCACACGCTCGGCGCGGTGGCGGGTCTCGCATTGCTCGTCGGATATCTCGCCGGGCGCGCGTGACGCGCTCCGGCGTCATCGGAAATCGCCGCCGGCACGGCATCGCGTCCGTGCCGGCGGCGGCGTTCGCGCGGGCGATGCACATCGACTAGACACATCTCGTTGGCCATTCGGCCGACTCGCCGTCATCTCGCGACAGGTTAAACTCATGCTCTATCGGCTGAACGACGGCCGGCGCACGTCGCGCCCGGCCGTTTAGTCATTCTGGCCTTCAAAGCACGCAAGATGGGCACTCAAACGGCAACTCCCGACACCTCACCAGACACCGCCGCGCCGCTCGCGGACCTGTCGCAGCACACGCCGATGATGCAGCAGTATCTGCGCATCAAGGCGGAGCATCCCGGCACGCTCGTTTTCTACCGGATGGGCGATTTCTACGAGCTTTTCTTCGACGACGCCGAGAAAGCCGCGCGTCTGCTCGATCTCACGCTCACACAGCGCGGCGCATCGGGCGGCAATCCGATCAGGATGGCGGGCGTGCCGCATCACGCATGCGAACAATATCTCGCGAAGCTCGTGAAGCTGGGCGAATCGGTGGCGATCTGCGAGCAGATCGGCGATCCGGCGACATCTAAAGGTCCGGTCGAGCGCAAGGTCGTGCGCGTCGTCACACCGGGCACGCTCACCGACGCAGCCCTGCTCTCCGATAAGAGCGATGTCTATCTGCTGGCGCTCTGCCCCGCGCACAACCGTCGCGGCGTGGTGACGAGCGTCGGCCTCGCGTGGCTCAATCTCGCGAGCGGCGCATTGCGTCTCGCGGAAGTCGCGCCGAATCAGGTCAGCGCGGCGCTCGAGCGCATTCGTCCGGCGGAAACGCTCATCGCCGATTCGATCACCGACGTTCAGGCGTCGCTCGGCGTGACGCATCCCGGCGCGACCACGCGCGTGCCGGCGTGGCACTTCGACGTCGGCTCGGGCACGCAGCGCTTGCGAGAGCAACTCGATGTCGCGAGCCTCGACGGTTTCGGCGCGCAAACGCTCACCTGCGCGTGCGGTGCGGCCGGCGCGCTGCTGCTCTATGCCGCCGCCACGCAAGGCCAGCAGTTGCGCCACGTGCGCAGTCTGAAAGTCGAATACGAATCGGAGTACATCGGGCTCGATCCGGCCACGCGACGCAATCTCGAACTCACCGAAACACTGCGCGGCACCGAATCGCCGACGCTGTTCTCGCTGCTCGACACTTGCTGTACGACGATGGGCAGCCGCCTGTTGCGCCACTGGCTGCATCATCCGCCGCGCGATGCGTCGATCGCTCAGGCGCGCCAGCAGGCGATCGGCGCATTGCTCGACGCGCCCACGAGCGGCGGCCTCGACACGCTGCGCGGCGCGCTGCGCAAGATTTCGGACATCGAGCGCATCACGGGCCGTCTCGCGTTGCTGTCGGCGCGTCCGCGCGATCTGTCGAGCCTGCGCGATACCTTCGCCGCGCTGCCCGATCTGCGCGCCCTCGTCGCCGCAGTCGCCACGCATGCGCCGGCGCTCGAGCGCATCGACGCCGGGCTTGAACCGCCGCACGAATGTCTCGATCTGCTGACGAACGCCATCGCAGCGGAACCCGCCGCGCTGATTCGCGACGGCGGTGTGATCGCGCGCGGCTACGATCCCGATCTCGACGAATTGCGCGATATTTCGGAGAACTGCGATCAGTTCCTGATCGATCTCGAAGCGCGCGAGCGCACGCGCACCGGCATCGCGAATCTGCGTGTCGAGTACAACAAGGTGCACGGCTTCTATATCGAGGTCACGCGCGGGCAGACCGACAAGGTGCCCGACGACTATCGCCGCCGTCAGACGCTCAAGAACGCCGAGCGCTACATTACGCCCGAACTGAAGGCGTTCGAAGACAAGGCGCTTTCCGCGCAGGAACGCGCCCTCGCCCGCGAACGCGCGCTGTACGACGCGCTCTTGCAGAACCTGTTGCCCTTCATCGCGGATTGTCAGCGCGTCGCAAGCGCGCTCGCGGAACTCGATCTGCTGTGCGCGTTTGCCGAACGCGCCCGCGCGCTCGACTGGGTCGCACCGGAATTCAGCGCCGACGCGGGCATCGATATCGAACAGGGCCGGCATCCGGTCGTCGAGGCGCAGGTCGAGCAGTTCATCGCCAACGACTGTTGTCTCAGCCAGGACCGCAAGCTGTTGCTCATCACCGGCCCGAACATGGGCGGTAAATCGACCTTCATGCGTCAGACCGCGCTGATCGCGCTGATGGCGCACGTCGGCAGTTACGTGCCCGCGAAGCGCGCGCGTTTCGGCGCGCTGGATCGCATCTTCACGCGCATCGGCGCCGCCGACGATCTCGCGGGCGGACGTTCGACCTTCATGGTCGAGATGACGGAGGCAGCGGCGATTCTCAACGACGCGACCGCGTCGAGCCTTGTCTTGATGGATGAGATCGGACGCGGCACGTCGACCTTCGACGGCCTCGCGCTCGCATGGGCGATCGCGCGGCATCTGCTCACGCACAACGCCTGCTACACGCTCTTCGCCACGCATTACTTCGAGCTCACGCAGTTGCCCGCGGAATTTGCGCAGGCGGCCAACGTGCATCTGTCGGCGGTGGAGCACGATCACGGCATCGTGTTCCTGCACGCGGTGAGCGAAGGTCCGGCCAATCAGAGCTACGGTCTACAGGTCGCGCAGCTCGCCGGCGTGCCAGGCGCCGTGATCCGCGCGGCGCGCAAGCATCTCGTCCATTTGGAGCAGCAGTCGATCAGCCAGCCCGCCGCGCAATTCGACCTGTTCGCGAGCCAGCCTTACACGCCTTATGAAGATGAAGCGCCAGCGAAGGAAGCGCCCGAACATCCGGTGATGGAAAAACTGCGCGCGCTCGATCCGAACGATCTGCGGCCGCGTGAGGCGCTCGATCTGCTCTACGAACTGCATGAACTGGCGAAGCTTGCGCCGGATGCCTCGCGTTGAGCGTGACACTTCGCGCGTTGCGCGTGCCGCGACACGTTTGACGCGCGTCATGGCGATCGGCGCCGCACTCGCGTGCGGCACGATCGCGCAGGCGCGCGCCGAGGGCAGCGCGCCGCTCGGCTTCGCGGTTCTGTCCGGCGCCATTTCCCGCCCCGCCGACGAAGCGCCCGTGCGCCGCATGCTCGACGCGATCGGGCGCGACCCCAACATCGCGTTCATCGTCTACGACGGCAATTTGAAGGACGGCGCCGAACCGTGCCGCGACAGCGTCTATCAGTCGCGGCACGATCTGCTCGACGCGTCGCGCACGCCGCTCGTGCTGCTGCTCGGCCAGCACGACTGGGCGGATTGCGGACTCGCGCATGCGGGTGCCTACGATCCGGTCGAGCGGCTCGACTTCGTGCGCCAGCTCTTTTTCGCCGATGCCGGGTCGCTCGGGCAGAACCCGCTTACGCTCTCGCGCGAAAGCGATGTCGCGCGCTTTCGGACCTTCCGGGAAATCGTGCGCTGGCAGGCGCAAGGCGTCGCGTTCATCGGGCTGAATGCACCGAGTCCGAACAATCACTATCTGACCGCGGGCGGGCGCAACGGCGAGTTCGAGGATCGCGCCGTCGCGACAACATTCTGGCTCGAACACGCGGCGGAATCGGCGCGACGTTCCGAGATGCGCGCGCTCGTCATCCTGTTGCAGGGCGATCCCGATTTTTCGCGCTACGAACGGCGCGAGCGCTTCGCGTGGCTGCGCTTCTCGCGCACGAACCAGCCGCGCGATGGCTTTCTCGAATTGAAACGCAGCCTCGTGAAAGCGGCCGAAAGTTTTCGCGGGCCCGTGATCGTGATTCACGGCACGGATGCGCCCGAGCCGAACGGCTTTCACATCGATCAACCTTTGCGCAACGACAAGGGCTTGATCGTTACGAATCTCACGCGCGTCGCGATTGCGTTCAAGAAGCCGCAATCGCAATGGCTCGAAGTGCAGAGCGATGCGCAGTGGCATCCGCCGTTTCGTCTGCGCGTGCGCGATGTGAATGTGAATGTGAAGGACACGCGCACGCGTGAACCGGTCGCGCCACCAGAGACGCCAGCTGCATCCTACCCGGCTCCTTACCCCGCGCCTCAGCCGACGATGCCCGCATCAGCGCCGCCCGCGTTGCCGCGTAACGACCTGCCCGAGTCGCTGCCGGCGCCGCCGTCGATGCCCCTGCCGGCATCCGACCTGCCGCCGATCCTCACGCCGCCGCAGTCGTTGCCGCCGATCTATCCCGTGCCCGCGTCGGGCGTGCAGAACGAGACCGGCGCGACGAACGGGCAATAAAAAAGCGCAGCCGTAGCTGCGCTTTCTTCATCGGCCGACGCGCTCAGTGCAGCGTCGGACCTGCGTCCTTGGGCGGTGCGTCGTCATCGTCTTCGTCGTCATCGACGACATGCAGGCCGTCCGCGCCGTGCGCGTGTTGATGTTCGATTTCGTCGTCCGTCGCCGTGCGCACTTCCTGCACCGACAGCGCGAAACGCAGCGCCATGCCGGCGAGCGGATGATTGCCGTCGAGCACCACTTTGTCTTCGGCGACGTCGGTCACGGTGTAGATGAGCGAGTCGATATCGTCATCGCCGTCTTCGGGCGTGCCTTCGAACTGCATGCCGACTTCCAGCGGCTCCGGAAAACGGCTGCGCTCTTCGACCTTCACGAGCTCGGGATCGTACTCGCCGAATGCATCCTGCGGCTCGAGTTGAATGAGCGTTTCATAGCCCGCCTCGTGACCGTCGAGCGCTTCCTCGATCTTGGGGAACGTGCCATCATAGCCGCCGTGCAGATAGACCATCGGCTCGTCGCTCTCCTCGATCAGATTGCCTTGCGCATCCGATAGCTTGTAAGCGACCGAAACGACAGTGTCTTTCGCAATTTTCATTGGATCCTCCAAGATACAAGCCTCGATTATACGATGCCCAAGCGGCCCTCATACGCAACACCGTCCCCCGTTTCCGGCCTTCCCGAGCATGCCCGCGCGCCTTTGCCGGACGAACTCACACCGCTGTTGGGCAACCGTACGCCGCGACAGTTCATGCGGCGTTACTGGCAGAAGAAACCGCTCTTGATCCGGCAGGCGATTCCCGATATCGCGGCGCCGCTCGCACGCGACGAACTGTTCGAACTTGCCGATCTCGACGACGTCGAGGCACGGCTCATCACGCATTTTCGCAATGCGTGGAATCTGGAGCACGGACCGTTCGCGCCCGACGAATTGCCATCGGTCAAAAAGCGTGAATGGACGCTGCTCGTGCAAGGCGTGAACCTGCATCACGACCGCGCACACGCGCTGATGAACCGGTTCCGCTTCATTCCGGACGCGCGCCTCGACGATCTGATGATCTCCTATGCGACCGATGGCGGCGGCGTCGGACCGCACTTCGACTCTTACGACGTGTTCCTGCTTCAGGTCCATGGCAAGCGGCGCTGGCGAATCGGCGCGCAGCGCGACCTTTCGCTAAAACCCGGACTGCCGTTGAAAGTTTTACAGCACTTCGAGCCCGAGGAAGAATGGGTGCTGGAGCCGGGCGACATGCTTTATCTGCCGCCGCATATCGCACACGACGGCATCGCCGAGGGCGAATGCATGACGGCATCGATAGGCTTTCGCGCGCCCTCGTCGCACGAGCTCACGGCTCAGTTCCTCTATCACCTCGCCGAGCGCGCCGGTGAAGCATCGGAGGGTGCTCGCGGCAACGCGCGGTATCGCGATCCGGCGCAGGAGCCGGTGTCGAATCCAGCGGCGCTGCCCGCGCTGCTGATCGACCGCGTTGGCGCGATACTTGCGAACGTGAACTGGAACGAAAAGGACATCGCGGAGTTTCTGGGTACTTATCTGAGCGAGCCGAAAGCGAACGTCGTGTTCGATGCACCCGACCGTGCGCTGAATGAGCAAAAATTTGTAGAACGAGCGAAAAAGACAGGCGTCAGGCTGGATAGAAAGACCATTTTGCTCTACAACGCCCGTTCTTATTTCGTAAATGGCGAAGCGGAAGTCTTGTCGTCGAAGCTGAAAAAGTGGCTCCCTGAATTGGCCGATACTCGGTCTCTGGAGGCGAAACGCTTTGTAACACTTACAGACGAATCGACAATGACAGCGCTGCTACACGAATGGTATCGTGCGGGCTGGATTCTTTTGGGCGCTTTGCCTTGACGGGCGTGCCTTTACAGGATTTCACGGAATGCAGCAGATGCTAGAAATTTGCTGTTCCGCAATATGAAAATTTGTATGAGAAAGACAACGTATCGTCCCCTGATTTATCGACGGTCGTTACGAAAGTGCCTATAATTTCCGGCCAAGCCGTAGGAAGTCTCACATAAAAAAGAATTGTGAGTCTCCACAGCGGCCCAGGTCGGTGTTGGAGCACACATTACCGGTACTTTGCGCTGTTGCTTACCTTTAACCATAAAAGGACGTGATCATGAAGAAATCCCTCCTCGTAGCATCCCTGTTGGCTGCTGTTGCTCTGGCTGCATGCAACAAGTCTAGCGAAACGGCTGCTCCGAGCGCTGCAAGCGATACGTCGGCTGCTTCGGCTCCGGCTGCTGCTGCTTCGGACGCAAACGCTGCTGCATCGAGCGCTTCGGCCGCTGCAAGCGACGCAGCTTCGGCTGCTGGCGCAGCTTCGGACGCTGCCGCTTCGGCTGCCGCTCCGGCATCGGGCGCAAGCCAGTAAGGCTAGCGCTACGCCGCAGGCCGCTTCATGCGGTCTGCCAACAAAAAAACCGGCCCTTGGGCCGGTTTTTTTGTATCTGCTTTTGTATCTGCTTGCGGCGTCGGTCGGCGCGCAAGGCGTCTTCGATTCAGAGCGTGAGCCAGTCGAAGCCTTCTGCCTGAGTCGCGACGACGACGTCCACCGCACTCGCGCCCAACACGGACGCAAGCGCCGCCTGCGCGAGGTGCGGCAGATTGTTTTGCTGACTCAGATGCGCGGCCACGAGATGGCGCAGCTTGGAGCGATCCAGCGACGCGAGAATGGCCGCCGCCGCTTCGTTATTCAGGTGTCCATGCGTGCCGCCGATACGCGCCTTTAGCATCGGCGGATAGCGGCTCGCGGCAAGCATCTCGACATCGTGATTGGATTCGAGCACGAGCGCGTCGCAGCCGCTCAGCACGCTCGTGATATGCGGCGTCGACACGCCGACATCCGTCAACACGCCGAGCCGGCTCGCGCCGTCGGAGAACACATATTGCAGCGGCTCACGCGCATCGTGAGGCACGGTGTACGGCAGCACGCTCAGATCGCCGATGGCGACGCTTTCATCGCCCCACAGCACGTTCAATTCGACCTTGGCTTCATCGGCGCCGATGGCGCGCGCCGTGCCCCAGCTCATGTACAGCGGAATCGACCAGCGGCGCGCCAGCGTCAGCGCGCTGCCGATATGGTCCGTGTGCTCATGCGTGATGACGATGGCGTCGAGATCTTCGGCACGGCAGTTCAGACGCGCGAGACGGCGCTCGACCTCCTTGCCGGAGAATCCGCAATCGAGCAGCACGCGCGTCGTCGTCGTACCGCTCGATGCCTCGACGAGCAATGCATTGCCCTCGCTGCCGCTGCCGAGACTGGCGAATCTCACGATGTCTTCACTTCAGGATGTCGTTAGTTCAACTGCGCGTGCAGCAAGGAAACGATGCGCTGCGCATCGGACGACGTGTCCGGCTGGCCGTTCGCATCGACGACGCCGACTTGCGTGACCGAGTCGGCCTTCGGCCTCACGTTGACGAGGAACTGGCGCGTCGGCTTCGGCGTGTTGCTCGAGAAGAACTTGCCGAAGAGGCCGTCCTTCTTCAGCTCCGCCATGGAGTCCGAAAAATGGACGTAATAGATGCCCTTGTCGCGATCGCGATTGTCGACCGTGAAGTTGGTGCGATCGAGCGCGAGGCCCACACGCAGCCAGGCGCGATCGAACGGCTCGGCGAGATCGAGCGTGGAGCCGCCCGCGCTCGGGTCGACCGCGACCTTCGCGCCGATCGGACGCGCTTGCGCCATCAACTGCTGCGACTGCTTTTCGGTCAGGCCGAACTTCTGCATCAGCTTCGTGAGCACCGCGGCTTCGAGCTGCGGATTACGCGGACGCGCCTCCCAGCGCGACGACGTCTTGTCCTGCCCCGTCAGCACTTCTTCCATCGCGCTGTGCGTGACGGAGATGTCGGTCGAGCCATCGGATGCGCGATCGACCTGCGTGCGGAACATGTCGCGCGTACCCGACGAGTACGCGAAGTCGAGCAGCTTGCCCACGCTGTTCCTGAACCAGTCGTTCGGAATGTTCGCGCGGTTTTCGGCCCAGTCCGTCGCCATGATGCCCGTCTGCGGGGCATCGGTCTTGAGCGTGAAGCCGTTCTCTTCCCAGAACTCCTTCAGCGGTCCCCAGACCTGGTCCGGCGAACGGCCATCGACGACGAGCCAGCGGTGATCGCCATCGCTTTCGATGTGCATGCCGAACGGATCCTGCGCGTTCGGCACGCCGAGCGTCGCGTTGCCGGCCGGCGTGACCGCTCGCTCCGCGGCGCCGCCGAGCGAGTTGATCTTGGGCGGCGCGGCATAACGCTGGCTGATGTCGGCCGTGGTCAGGTCGGACGGAACGGCCAGCGAGGGTGCGGTTTCAGCAGCCTTGTAGTTGACGCGATCCGGCGCGAGCCAGTCGTTGAGCGTGTCGCAACCCGCGAGCGCGAAGACCGCACCGGCGCCGAGCGACAGCACGCCCAGGCGTTTGGCACGAGTAAGAAGAGCGGAACGTTTCATGAGGTCCTTCTTTGCTGCTGATGCGCATTGCCTCGCGCCGAACCCGCTCTAGGCGAGCGGCTCAGCGAGGCCAATGTCGAGGCCAATGAGCGGCGGTTGATGACTGAAGGTGTGGTTCATTTCGATCACGTGCGGCGGCGCGGCTTTCGATTCCTTGTGACTCGGCGCGCCGCCCCATGCGATCAGGCGAGGAGCCCGGCGTCGCGCAACGCGCCACGCACCACGTCGTGATAGCGCGCGTCGAGCGGCGTGAGCGGCAGCCGGATGCCGCCTTCCATGCGGCCGAGCGCCTGCAGCGCCCATTTGGCCGGAATCGGATTCGATTCGCAGAAGAGTTGCTTGTGCAGCGACAGCAGCTTCAGATGGATGCGGCGCGCGGTGATCGCATCGCCTTCGATCGCGGCGCGGCAGAGCTGGCTCATTTCCTTCGGCGCGACGTTGGCCGTCACCGAGATGTTGCCGTGTCCGCCGAGCAGCATGAGCGCGATCGCCGTGGGATCGTCGCCGCTGAAGATGCTGAAATGCGCCGGCGCGTGCTTGATCAGATGCGCAGCGCGATCGATGTTGCCCGTCGCTTCCTTGACGCCGATGATGCCCGGCACGTCCGCGAGGCGCAGGATCGTTTCGTTGCTCATGTCGGCAACGGTGCGGCCCGGCACGTTGTAGAGCAGCACCGGCAGATCGACGGCTTCGGCGATCGCCTTGAAATGGCGATACATGCCTTCCTGCGTCGGCTTGTTGTAATACGGAACGACTTGCAGCGTGGCGTCGGCGCCGACCTTTTTGGCCTGCTTCGAGAGCTCGATGGCTTCGGCGGTCGAATTGCCGCCCGCGCCCGCGATGATCGGAAAGCGCTTGGCCGTATGCTCGACGGCCGTCTGGATCATCAGGATGTGTTCTTCGACCGACAAAGTGGCCGACTCGCCACTGGTGCCGACCACGACGAGTCCGTTCGAGCCTTGTTCGACGTGCCAGTCGATCAGTTTTCGAAACGCCGGCAGATCGAGACTACCGTCCTCGTGCATCGGTGTGACGATGGCAGGGATACTGCCGCGGATCTGGATGCCGCCGTGTGTTCCGTTTGTCATGAAACTCTATGAATTTAATCGTGAATTTAATCGCAAAAAGCGATATTACGCGATTGTAGCGGATTAGCCGCCGAGCGCGTAACGTGGCGGACCCGGGGGTATGTTACTAATCGTGAGTGGGTTTTCCGCTGACTGCGGTGCGCGAACCGCGCAGATTCGCTGCACGTAGGCAGGGCGCGGGGCATCGACGAACCCGTCTTCGTAGCCGATCACGCGCAGTCGCCCTCGCACCGCTTCGAGCAGTTCGCCGGGTTCGAGCAGAAACGCCGGATTCGACGGCTTGCCGATACTGCCGTTGCCCGCCGCGAACGTTTCGTAGATCAGCACGCCGCCGGGCGCGAGCGCGTCGATGAAGTGCCCGAACAGCGGCCGATGCAGATAGTTGGTGACGACGACGGCATCGAACTTTCGATCGCCCGAAAGCGGCCAGGGCGCGCCGTTTTCCAGATCGGCGGCAAGCGTTTCGATGCCTTCGAGCGCCGCCATCGACGCGAGCGCGTCCGCGTCACGATCGACCGCCAGCACGGAAAAACCACGCGCCGCGAACCAGCGCGCGTGGCGCCCGCTGCCCGCGGCGACGTCGAGGACCGCGCCGCCGGGCGCGACGAGATGCGCCCAGCGCGCGACCCACGGACTGATCGCACTGTCCATCAGTTGTAAGACAGCCCCATGGCCTCGCGCACGTCGCGCATCGTTTCGGTCGCGAACTTGCGCGCCTTGTCGCAGCCGTCCGCGACGATCGCGCGCAACAGCGACGGATCGTCCATGTACTTCTGCGCGCGTTCCAGCATCGGCTGCTGCTCGCGCAGAATGCCTTCGATCACCGGCTGCTTGCACTCCAGACAGCCGATGCCCGCGCTGCGGCAGCCCTTCTGCACCCATTCGTGCGTGTTCTCGTCGGTGTAGACCTGATGCAGTTGCCACACCGGACACTTGTCGGGATCGCCCGGATCGGTGCGGCGCACGCGCGCCGGGTCGGTCGGCATCTTGCGGACTTTCTGCTCGATGGTCGCCGCGTCCTCACGCAAGCCGATGGTGTTGCCGTACGACTTCGACATCTTCTGGCCGTCGAGGCCCGGCATGCGCGACGCTTCGGTCAGGAGAACCTGCGGCTCGACCAGAATGATCTTGCGCGCGCCTTCGAGATAGCCGAACAGACGCTCGCGATCGCTCATCGACAGGCTTTGCGATTCCTGCAGCATCGCGCGCGCTTGTTCGAGCGCTTCGTCGTCGCCTTCCTGCTGATACGCGACGCGCAGCTCGTGATACAGCTTCGAGCGCTTGCCGCCGAGTTTCTTGGCCGCTTCGAGCGCCTTCTCCTCGAAATCCGGCTCCTTGCCATAGAGATAGTTGAAGCGGCGCGCGATCTCGCGCGTCATTTCCACGTGCGGCACCTGATCCTCGCCCACCGGCACGAGCGACGCGCGATACAGCAGGATGTCCGCCGCCATCAGCACCGGATAGCCGAGGAAGCCGTACGTCGACAGATCCTTTTCGCGCAGCTTTTCGATCTGCTCCTTGTAGGTCGGCACGCGTTCGAGCCAGCCGAGCGGCGTGCCCATGCCGAGCAGCAGCGAAAGTTCGGCGTGCTCGGGCACGCGGCTCTGGATGAAGAGCGTCGCCTGTGCCGGGTCGATGCCGGACGCCAGCCAGTCGATGAGCACTTCCCAGACGTTTTTCTCGATGACCTCGGGCGTCTCGTAGTGCGTCGTGAGCGCGTGCCAGTCGACCACTGCGAAGAAGCACGGATATTCGGACTGCAGCCGCACCCAGTTTTTCAGCACGCCGTGATAGTGGCCGAGGTGCAGCGACCCGGTGGGCCGCATGCCGGAGAAGATACGGTCAGGGAACATGATGTTATGGGAATAGTGAAGCGAGGGGATTCAAGATAGCCGACACCGCCGTATAGCCGACGTTCACGAGCGGCCCGAGCCAGAAGCGCGTCAGCACGCCGGTCACGACGAGCGCCATCACGATGAAGAAGCCGTACGGCTCGAGCTTCGAAAACGCGATGGACGCGCGCACCGGCAGAAGCGCCATGACGACACGGCCGCCGTCGAGCGGCGGCAACGGAAAGAGATTGAGCACGCCGAGCACGAGATTCACGCTGATGCCCGCCTGAGCCATGCCCGTGAAGAACGGCTCGTCGATGTGAAAGGCCCGCAGCAGCACGAAGATCACGCCCCAGACGATCGCCTGGGCGAAGTTGCTGCCAGGCCCGGCCGCCGCGACCCACAGGCTGCCCCAGCGCGGATTGCGCAGGTTGCCGAACGCCACGGGCACGGGCTTCGCATAGCCGAACATGAACGCACCGCTCGTCACGAAGTAAAGGACGATCGGAATGACGATCGTGCCGATCGGGTCGATGTGGCGCATCGGGTTCATCGAAACGCGGCCGAGAACGTAGGCCGTGTTGTCGCCGAGCAGTCGCGCGGCGTAGCCATGCGCGGCCTCGTGCAGCGTGATCGCGAAAATCACGGGGAGCGCGTAGACCGCGATGGTCTGTATCAGGGAAGCATCCATAGGGCGGTATTGTAACAAGCAGGCAGGTTGGATCAGACACGCACGGCGGCGCCGGGCGCGCACTATTTCGCCCATGGTCTGAGCAAACGCTTAATCGGGACTTATGCCCGTGTGCGCTACTGCGCGGCGCTTACGCCGTGAGCCCGAACGGTTCGAGACTGCCTCTCCCCGCGCGCACGAGCACTGGCTCCCCCGAAGAAAGATCGATCACCGTGGACGGCTCCGCCGGACACGCGCCGGCATCGATCACGAGTTCGATCTGTTTTTCGAGGCGTTCGCGGATTTCCTCGGCGTCGTTGAGCGGCTCGGTGTCGGGCGGCAGGATCAGCGTCGATGCAAGCAGCGGTTCGCCGAGCGCCTCCAGCAACGCGAGCGTGATCGCGTGATCGGGCACGCGCAGCCCGATCGTCTTGCGCGACGGATGCGAAAGCCGCCGCGGCACTTCCTTGGTCGCCTGCAGCACGAAAACGTAAGGCCCAGGCGTCACCGACTTGATCAGCCGATACTGCTGGTTGTCGACCATGGCGAAATTGGACAGCTCGGAGAGGTCGCGCACGAGCAGGGAGAGCAACTGCTTGTCGTCGATGCCGCGCACGCGTCGCAATCGCTCGACCGCGTCCTTGTCGTCGAGATGGCAGCCGAGCGCGTAGCTCGAATCGGTCGGCAACGCGACGAGACCGCCGTCCTTGATGATCTGCACGGCCTGATTGATGAGCCGCGGCTGCGGATTATCCGGATGAATGCGAAAGAATTGAGACATGGCGACGCCTTATTGTTTCGATCGTTATCGCGATGGGCCGAGCGGCGCGCGACTTCTTGTCTCGCGCGCGAGCGCGCCCTGCGCGATGCGCGTGCGGAAAATCACAGGTGATGCAAAGACCGTGCGCGCGAACAGAAAGACGCGCGCCGCGGGAACGCTAAAGCCAGCGCTCCCAGACAGGCGTGAGATCGTCGGGCAACGGCGGAAGCAGGCCGAGATCGACGCGCCCTTCGCCCGCGCCGTGGAAGTCCGAGCCGCGCGATGCCTCGAACCCATAGCGGCGCGCGACATCGGCGTATTCGCGGTACTGGTCGGGCGTATGGCTGCCCGTCACGACTTCGATGGCCCGGCCGCCGAGCTCGATGAATTCATCGAAGAGCGCGGCGAACTCGACCGGCGTGAAGTCGTAGCGGCCCGGATGCGCGATGATCGGCTCGCCGCCCGCATCCTTGATCCATTTCACGGCGTCCGCGAGCTTCGCCCAGCAATGCCCGACGAAACCCGGCTTGCCGTCGCCGAGATAGCGCGCGAACACATCCGACGTGGACTGCGCATACCCCGCCTCCACCAGATACCGCGCGAAGTGCGTGCGCGAGATCATGTCGGGATCGTCGGTGAAGCGCAGCGCGCCTTCGTAGCAATCCGGAATGCCGACCGCCGCGAGCGCCTCGCCGATCGCCACGCCGCGCGCCGCGCGCCCGTTGCGCGTCGATTCGAGCCCCTTGCGCAGCGCATCGTTATGCGGATCGACGTTCATGCCGACGATATGCACCGTGCGCGACGCCCACGTCACCGAAATCTCGACGCCGGGCAGATAGCGCATGCCGAGCGCCTCGGCGGCCTTCTTCGCTTCGTCCTGCCCGCCGAGCTGATCGTGATCCGTCAGCGACCATAGCGTGACGCCGTTCGCGTGCGCGCGCGCGGCGACATCGGCGGGCGCAAACTGTCCGTCGGACACGGTGGAATGGCAATGCAGATCGGCGTTCATCGTCGTTTATCGGGCTTCACTCACATTCTAACTGTATCGGCGCGACAAGCCGATTATGTAGTTCCTTCGTTCCGTGCTGCGCCGCTCACGCGCAGAACGATTCGACGAGCGCCGCGACGCGCTCCGGCTGATCGTGATGGATCATGTGACCGGCCTCGTCGACGATTTCCTCGCGCCAGTCGGGAAACGCCTGAAAGCGCGTCTTGAATTCGGCGATGGGCGTCTCGCCCGCGAAAGCCGCGAGCGTCGGCGAATCCTTCGCCTCGACGTGCAGCACGGGCGCCGCCACGCGCGCCCACGCCGCGCTCACCTCGTCGAGCCGATACAGCGTCGGTCCGCGCAATTTGTGCGCCGGATCGGCAAGCAGATGGAAGCGCCCATCCGCTTCCTCGCGGGACCAGTGTTGCGCGAGATAGCGCGCACGCGCGAGCGGCAGACGCGGATTCGTGCGGATCAGCCGGTCGGCGACTTCGTCGAGGCTCGCGTAGCTGCGCAGCGCGGGCGGCGCGCGCAGATCGTCGAGCCATTGCGAAATGCGCCCCGGCGATTGCGACGCGCGCGCCGCCGGCAATCCGAAGCCTTCGAGATCGACCACGCGGCGCACGCGCGCGGGCCGCACGCCCGCGTACAGCAGCGCGACGTTCGCGCCCATGCTGTGGCCGACGATGTTCATCTGACCGCCCGGCGCGTAATGGTCGAACAGCACGTCGAGATCGGAGAGATAGTCGGGAAAGTAGTAATGGCCGCCGCCCTTCTGCGCGACCGGCCAGTCGGAGAGCCCGAAGCCGCGCGCATCGGGCGCGAGCACTTGCCAGTCGCCCGCGAGTGCATCGACGACGAACTGGAACGACGCGCCGATATCCATCCAGCCGTGCAGCATGAAGAGCATCGGGGCGTCGGGCGAGCCCCAGCGGCGTACGTGCAGGCGCACGCCGCGCGCGTCGACGAATTCGGAGCGCGAATCTTTCATGGTGTCGTCTCGAAGTAAAAAAGGATGATCGTTCGATTATAGCGACGAAGAACCTGCCCTACTTCGCATCGTCGAGGCCGGCGAGCGCGCGCAGTTCGGCTTCGTCGAAACCGGCGTCGCGGCGCGCTTCGAAATTGAACGGGCCGCGCAGCTTCGGCGCGTGATATTGCGCGGCGAGGCGTCCGTAAGTCGTGTGCGGGTCCAGATTTCGCGCGTCGCACAGAAACCGGAACCAGCGATTGCCGATCAACACATGGCCGATTTCATCGCGCAGGATGACGTCGAGGATCGCCGCGGACGGGTGATCGCCCGCCTGCGCGAGACGCTTTCTGATCGGCGGCGACGCGTCGAGCCCGCGCGCCTCCAGTGTCCGCGGCACGAGCGCCATGCGCGCCAGCACATCGCCGCGCGTGCGTTGCGCCATGTCCCACAGCCCATCGTGCGCCGGGAAGTCGCCGTAAGCGTGGCCGAAATCGGCGAGGCGCGCGCTCAGCAGCGAAAAGTGATGCGCCTCCTCCGCCGCCACCTTCAACCAGTCGAGATAAAAATCCTGCGGCATCGACGGAAATCGCCAGACGGCATCGAGCGCGAGATTGATCGCGTTGAATTCGATGTGCGCGAGCGCGTGCAACAGCACGGCGCGCCCCGCATCCGACTGCATGCTGCGACGCTTCAGCGACGATGGCTCCACGAGCGCCGGACGCTCGGGCCGGCCAGGCAGATCGCCGGGTTCCGCGAACGCGGCTCGTGGATCGATCCGCGACGGCTGGGCGCGCGCCGCATCGAAAAGTGCGCGGGCGCGCGCGGCTTTCGTCGCGGGATCGCGCTCGCGCAGGACCGCGAGCGCTGCGCGGCGGGCGCAGTCATCGGCTTCCGGGGAAATGACAAGGTCGTGCATCGGACTGTCTCGAAAACGGGCGTCGAACACTGCGTTCCAGCGGACGCTTACGGCAAACAGCTAAAATGGTAATCCCGGCGGACGCCTCAAAACGCGCAACAATGCGCGTGCGCCGCCTCACCGGCAGGCGCGCATTGTAGTCCCACCTTCACGACATCACGCCTCAGGAGACAATGTGGCCATCTACAAACTCGGCGACGACGCCCCGACCATCCACGAAAGCGTGTTTCTCGCGGACACCGCGACCATCATCGGCCGGGTGACGCTCGAGGAAAACGCGAGTGTCTGGCCCGGCGCGGCGCTGCGCGGCGACAACGAGCCGATCGTCGTCGGACGCGGCAGCAACGTGCAGGAAGGCGCGGTACTCCACGCCGATCCGGGTTTTCCTCTGACGATCGAGAGCGATGTCACCGTCGGCCATCAGGCAATGCTGCACGGCTGCACGATCAAGGAAGGCTCGCTGATCGGAATCCAGGCGGTGGTCTTGAATGGCGCGGTGATCGGCCGCAACTGTCTGGTTGGCGCGGGCGCCGTCGTCACCGAAGGCAAGGTGTTTCCGGACAATACGCTGATTCTCGGCGCGCCCGCCAAGGCAGTGCGGGAAATCGGCGAGGCGGATATCGCCCGCATGCGTGCGGCCACGGCGAGTTATGCCGACCGTCGCGAATATTACAAGGCGCACCTCGTGCGTATCGGCTGAACGGACGCCGCACGAGACGGCGCAGCAGCCTCAACACCCAAGGAAGAGTTGTGAACGACCAGTTGCAGAAATTCATGTTCAACGCGGCGCCGGTGCGCGGCGAGATCGTCTCGTTGCGTCATACGTGGCAGGAAGTGCTCGCGCGCCGCTCGTATCCCGTGGCCGTGCGCAACGTGCTCGGCGAAATGATGGCCGCATGCGCGCTGCTGTCCGCGAACCTCAAGTTCGACGGCACGCTCATCATGCAGATCTACGGCGACGGCCCCGTGAAGATGCTGGTCGTGCAGTGCAATTCCAACCTGTCGCTGCGCGCCACGGCGAAGCTGGCCGATGGCGGCGAGAGCGAGCTCGACAGCGAAATGTCGCTGCCGGACCTGCTGAACCGTCACGGGCGCGGCCGCTGCGTCATCACGCTCGATCCCTCCGACAAAAAGCCGGGGCAGCAACCGTATCAGGGCATCGTACCGCTGTCGGACGAGCATGGCGCGCTCAAGTCGATGGCCGAAGTGCTCGAGCACTACATGCATCACTCCGAGCAGCTCGACACACGCTTGTGGCTCGCCGCCGATACCGACCGCGCCGTCGGCCTGCTGCTGCAGAAGCTGCCGGGCGATGGCGGCATCGTTCCGCATCCGGGCGAGCACGACGCCGATACGTGGCAGCGCGTCTGCCATCTCGGCAGCACGCTTTCGAACGACGAATTGCTGAAGGAAGAGCCGGATACCGTGTTCAAGCGCCTTTTCTGGCAAGAAAACGTCCAGCACTTCGAGCCGGCAGCGGCGCGCTTCCAGTGCACGTGTTCGCGTGAGAAGGTCGGCGGCATGCTGAAGATGCTCGGCCGCGAGGAAGTCGACAGCGTGATCGTGGAGCGCGGCAATGTCGAAGTGCATTGCGAGTTCTGCAACCAGCGCTATGACTTCGACTCCGTCGACGTTGCGCAACTTTTTGTCGCAAACGAACTCTCACAAGGTGTGAGCCCGGCGTCGGACCGGCGCCACTGAAACGCCGCGCAAGCCTTGTCCAGTCGAGGTTTCGCCACGCGCGCCGGTGACGCTCGAAGCACGGCGCGCCGCTTGCGGCCTGCTTTCGGCCCGGCTCTCACGACAGATTCCGCAAGCTATGATGGGACTCCTGCACAGATGTCCGGCCCGCTGGAGGTCGCAAAATGAAAACCGCAACACTCAACTGGAAGTTGCTGCCGTGTCTGGCCGGGGTCGCGCTCGTCGCCGGCTGCATGATGGATCCGCCCGGCCCGTCGCCGATCTATAGCCGCTTGCCCGACACATCGCCTGCGCCGCAACAGACGCTCACGCCGCAGCAGGAGATGGACCGCTACAACGCCATCGACAAGCAGGCGCTCAACGAATCGCAGCAGGCAGCCGCGGCTGGCAACGCCGCGAAGACGATGTCGCAGTTCTACGCGCCCGCGCCGGTGTCGGTCTACGGCGGCTATTCGAGCGGCGGCTGGGGCGGCCCGTACTGGGGCACCGGCATCGGATTCGGCACTTCGTGGTAGGCGAGGCGGCCATCCGCCTTTGTCTGCCAAATACAAAAATGGCGCGGTCGTGACCGCGCCATTTTTTCTCTCAACCAGCCGGCGTCTTACTGCGCCGCGCCCTGCTGCTTTTTCTTCGCTTCGGCCGCTTTTTCCTTCTGCGCCTTCTTGTCCAGCTCGCGCAACTCCTGCTTCGAGCGCGACACGGGATTCGGCACCACGCGCAGCGGCGCCGCTGAAACCTGACCGCGCGTCGAGCCGTTCATGCCCGGCACGTTCGCGGAATTGACGGGCGCGTTCGAATTCGGCGAGACGAACTGCACGAACACCTCGCTGTCCTTCACCATGCCCATCTCGTAGCGCGCGCGCTCTTCCACGGCGGCGGTGCCGTTTTGCAGGTCCTGCACTTCGCCCTGGACGCGCTCGTTGCGCAGTCTCAGATTCGTGTTCTTGTCCGTCTGCTGCGCGAGCTGCTGCTGCAATTCATGCACGCGCAGCCAGCCGCCATGTCCCCACCAGAGCGGGTATTGGATCAGCACCAGCAAAAGAACCAGAACGACAGTTACGAGCCGCATTCACGTAGCCGAAATAAGCGCCGCCCGGCGGCAAGCTGCCCCGGGCGACGGGCTTCAAAAGATGACGCTTCAAAGACCACTAAGCGTCCTTATCGACTAAAGCGGCAAAAGCTTTAGCGCAAGTTGTAAAACGCCGACTTGCCCGGGTAGCTGGCGATATCGCCGAGATCTTCCTCGATGCGCAGCAACTGGTTGTACTTCGAGATGCGATCGCTGCGCGACAGCGAGCCGGTCTTGATCTGGCCGGCGTTCAGGCCGACCGCGATGTCCGCGATGGTCGAATCTTCCGTCTCGCCCGAGCGGTGCGAGATGACCGCCGTGTAGCCCGCGCGCTTGGCCATTTCGATCGCCGCGAAGGTTTCCGTCAGCGTGCCGATCTGGTTGATCTTGATGAGGATCGAGTTCGCGATGCCCTTCTCGATGCCTTCCTTCAGAATGCGCGTGTTCGTGACGAAGAGATCGTCGCCGACGAGCTGGATCTTCTTGCCGAGCTTGTCGGTCAGCGTCTTCCAGCCTTCCCAATCCGACTCGTGCATGCCGTCTTCGATCGACACGATCGGGAACTTGTCGGCGAGTGTGGCGAGGTAATCCGCGAATTCGGTCGACGACAGTTGCAGGCCTTCGCCAGCCAGTTGGTACTTGCCGTCGTGATAGAACTCGCTCGCCGCGCAGTCGAGCGCGAGCAGCACATCTTCACCGGCGCGATAACCGGCCTTCTCGATGGCTTGCAGAATCGTCGACAGGCACTCGTCGTTGCTGCCGAAGTTCGGCGCGAAGCCGCCTTCGTCGCCCACCGCGGTGCTCATGCCGCGCTCGGCCAGGATCTTCTTCAGCGCGTGGAACACTTCCGCGCCGCAACGCAGCGCTTCGCGGAACGTCGGCTGGCTCACCGGGACGATCATGAATTCCTGGATGTCCAGGCTGTTGTTCGCGTGCGCGCCGCCGTTGACGATGTTCATCATCGGCACCGGAAGCTGCATCGCGCCCGAGCCGCCGAAGTAGCGGTACAGCGGCAGGCCGGCTTCTTCGGCGGCAGCCTTCGCGACCGCCATCGACACCGCGAGCATCGCGTTCGCGCCGAGACGCGACTTGTTGTCGGTGCCGTCGAGTTCGAGCAGGGTCTTGTCGAGGAAAGCCTGTTCCGAGGCGTCGAGGCCCATGATGGCTTCGGAAATCTCGGTGTTGATGTGTTCGACGGCCTTAAGCACGCCCTTGCCGCCGTAGCGGCCCGCTTCGCCGTCGCGCAATTCGATGGCCTCGCGCGAGCCGGTGGATGCGCCCGAAGGCACCGCCGCGCGGCCCATCGTGCCCGACTCGAGCAACACGTCGCATTCGACGGTCGGATTGCCTCGCGAATCGAGAATCTCGCGGCCGATGATATCTACGATAGCACTCATGGTTTCCTCAAGAAATGACGATGAATTCTGTCAGTCACAACGAAGCGCGCCGCCTGTTTTTACACTTCGATACACGCTTCACTGGCTTCGCTCAGACCCATTCGATGACCGCCGGGTTCAGCTCCGGCGCAAAGAGCGGTCGTTTCGGGACCGGATCGAATCCGGTCCGCATCGCTTTCGTGGGGAGCGGGCGTCTCATCCGCCGGTTGCGGATGCCGCCCCGATGCGTTGCACGCTCCTCCGTTGCCCGGATGACGCCGGACGGCCTGATCTCGCAACACGGGCGCCCATGATGACGCCCGCGCCGTACTACTTTTTGCTGCCGACGCTCAGTTGAAGTCGTTCTCGAGGAACGAACCGCTTTTCACCGCGCGATCGATCGTGATGAGCGTCGAAAGCAGCGCTTCCATGTGATGCAGCGGCACCGCGTTCGGGCCGTCGGACTTCGCGCAGGCCGGGTCCGGATGGGTCTCCATGAAGAGGCCCGCCACGCCCGTCGCGACCGCCGCACGCGCCAGCACCGGCACGAACTCGCGCTGACCGCCCGAGCTCGTGCCCTGCCCGCCCGGCAACTGCACCGAATGGGTGGCATCGAAGACGACCGGCGCGTTGGTTTCGCGCATGATCGCGAGCGAGCGCATGTCGGACACGAGGTTGTTATAGCCGAACGACACGCCGCGCTCGCACGCCATGAAGCGGTCTTCCGACAGACCCGCTTCACGCGCGGCGTCGCGCGCCTTGTCGATCACGTTCTTCATGTCGTGCGGCGCGAGAAACTGGCCCTTCTTGATGTTGACCGGTTTGCCCGAGCGCGCGCACGCGTGGATGAAGTCGGTCTGACGGCATAGGAACGCGGGCGTTTGCAGCACGTCCACGACCGATGCGACCGCTTCGATTTCTTCCTCGGTGTGCACGTCCGTGAGAACGGGCACGCCGAGCTGCTTCTTCACTTCGCCGAGAATGCGCAGGCCTTCGTCCATGCCCGGACCGCGATACGACTTGCCCGAACTGCGGTTCGCCTTGTCGAACGACGACTTGTAGATGAACGGAATGCCGAGCTTCTGCGTGATTTCCTTCAGCCGGCCGGCGACGTCGATGGTCATTTGCTCCGACTCGACGACGCACGTGCCCGCGATCAGGAAGAACGGCTTGTCGAGGCCCGCTTCGAAATGACACAGCTTCATGCTTGCGCTCCCGCGGTGGCTTTCGCCGGCGCCTTCACGCCATTGCCTTCGGCGTGCGCGCGCGCTGCATCGACGAATGCCTTGAAGAGCGGATGCCCGTCGCGCGGCGTCGACGTGAATTCGGGGTGGAACTGCACGCCGACGAACCACGGGTGCAGCGACTGCGGCAACTCCATCATCTCGGGCAGATCCTCGCTCGGCGTACGGGCGCTGATGATAAGCCCGCCGGCTTCGAGCTGGGGCACGAAACGGTTATTGACTTCATAACGGTGACGATGACGCTCGTTCACATCGCTGCCGTAGATGCGCTCGGCCATCGTTCCCGGCTTGATCGGGCACTTCTGCGAGCCGAGGCGCATGGTGCCGCCGAGATCCGACTCTTCGTTGCGCTTTTCGATGCGGCCCGCGCGGTCGTACCACTCCGTGATGAGCGCGACGACCGGGTTGCCCGTGTCCTGATCGAACTCGGTGGAATTCGCATCGGCGAGACCGGCGACATCGCGCGCGAACTCGATCACCGCGAGCTGCATGCCGAGGCAGATGCCGAGATACGGCGTCTTCGATTCGCGTGCGTAGCGGATCGCCTTGATCTTGCCTTCCGTGCCGCGACGGCCGAAACCGCCCGGCACCAGCACGGCGTCGAGGTGCTTCAGTGCGTCGGTGCCTTCGGCGTCGATCTGCTCGGAATCGATGTACTCGATGTTGACCTTCGTCGACGTATGGATGGCCGCGTGACGCAGCGCTTCGATCAGCGACTTGTACGATTCGGTGAGCTCGACGTACTTGCCGACCATGCCGATGGTCACTTCGTGCTTCGGATTTTCGAGCTTCTCGACGAGGTTCGACCACATCGCCAGATCGGCCGGCGGCGGCGCGAGCTTCAGCTCTTCACAGATGATGTCGTCGAGGTGCTGGTCGTTGAGCATCTGCGGAATCTTGTAGATGCTGTCCGCGTCCCAAACGGAAATGACCGCGTCTTCGGGCACGTTCGAGAACATGGAAATCTTGGCGCGCTCGTCGTCGGGAATGCGGCGGTCGGCGCGGCACAGGAGCACGTTCGGATAGATACCGATTTCGCGCAGCTTCTGCACGCTGTGCTGCGTGGGCTTTGTCTTGAGTTCACCCGCCGTCGCGATGAACGGCACGAGCGTGAGGTGCACGAAGCACGCGCTGTTGCGGCCCATGCGCAGGCTCATCTGACGCGCGGCTTCGAGGAACGGCAGCGATTCGATGTCGCCCACCGTGCCGCCGATTTCCACGATCGCCACGTCCGGCTGGCCGCACGTCGCCGCAGCGGCGCCGCGCTCCACGAATGCCTGGATTTCGTTGGTGATATGCGGAATGACCTGCACCGTCTTGCCGAGATACTCGCCGCGGCGTTCCTTGCGGATCACCGATTCGTAGATCTGGCCCGTGGTGAAGTTATTGGCCTTGCGCATCTTCGTGCTGATGAAGCGCTCGTAATGGCCGAGGTCGAGGTCGGTCTCCGCTCCGTCTTCCGTCACGAACACTTCCCCGTGCTGGAACGGGCTCATCGTGCCGGGGTCGACGTTGATGTAGGGATCGAGCTTGAGGAGAGTGACTTTGAGACCGCGCGATTCGAGGATCGCGGCGAGAGAGGCGGCGGCAATACCCTTGCCAAGGGACGAAACTACGCCGCCGGTGACGAATACATATTTGGTCATCGCTAGATGCTCGCGGGAAAAACGGATTATACCGTAAAGGCCGGTTCCCACGAAGCGCGCCCGGCGCGGATATTGGCTACAAATCCGCGCATTTCGGCGTCATTTTTGCGGAACGTGACGCGGGCCGTTCGTCAAGTCCCGCGCGCGCGCTCGCGCCCTTTTCAGCGCGCCGTCTGCATGGCCGTGAGCAGCCGCTGCACGGCGCGCGCGGTGTCGATCGGGCGCTCCATCGGAAAGAGATGGCTGCCTTCCATCCATTCGATGTGCTCGCCCGCGATGCGCCGCGTCATCCCGAGCCCGACCTGGCGCACTTCGCGCGAATGCGTCCCCGCGATGAAACCGACGGGCACCGGTGCGCCGTGCGCGAGCCGCGCGCCGAGCGTGTGCGGCAGCGTGCGATAGATCAGATATTCCACATGGCGATCGAATGCGAGCGAGCGTGCGCCGTTCGCATGGGTCTGCGGAATGCCGAAATCGATATAGTCCGACAGCATGCGTTCGTCCCAGCGCGCGAACGCCGGTTTCGACAGGAAATGCCGCCACGCCTCGTCGCGGCTCGCCCACTGCGTGCGGCGCTTGCGCGTCGCGGCGGCGGGCGACAGGCGCTCGTCCAGCCCGGTCCATTGCGTGACGCGCAGGAGTCCGCTCTTCCAGCCCGCGATCACCGGCGAATCGAGCATCACCACGCCTTTCACCCATTCCGGGCGCTTCAGCGCCGCCATCAGCGACAGATAGCCGCCGAGCGAATGCCCGACGAGCCACACCTTCGGATGATCGCCGTCGGCTTCGCGCCGATAGCGGCTCATGTCGTCGATGAGCTGATCGACGAGATACGGCCAGTCGCGTGTCACGGGAAAGCGCGCGTCATGACCGATGCGCTCGATGCTGCGAACTTCGTATTCGTCGGAAAGCTCCGCGAACATCGTGCGATACGTCGATGCGGGAAAACCGTTCGCGTGCGAGAAATGGATGATGTCTTTCAAGCGTGTCTCTTGTTTTTTTAGCGTTTAGCGCGCCATCCAGTAGCGCGCGTGGCTTTGCCGGTAGCGCTCGAACGTAATCTGCGAACCGATTTCGATACGCGCCGCGCCGTCTTCGTCGCTGCGCGAAAGCACGATGTCGCGCATCCGGTAGCGCGCGAAAACGGTCGGATGCGGATGATGAAAACGGTTGCGATAGCCTACCTGAAATATCGCGGCCAACGGCCCGACAGAATCGAGGAAAGGCTCGGTGGACGAAGTGCGGCTGCCGTGATGCGGCACGATGAGCACATCGGCGCGCAGGTCTGACGCGTCGCGCGCGATCAGCATGCGTTCGACGTCCGCTTCGATATCGGCGGCGAAGAGCGCCGAGCGTCCCGCCGCGTTCGTCACCTTGAGCACGCACGACTGCCGATTCGGCTTGCCCGAAAGCGGTCCCGGCTCGGGCCACAGCATTCGGAATTCGACGCCGTCCCACGTCCAGCGCTGCCCCGCCGCGCAACGCAGCGTCTGCGCGCCGCGTGCGCGCGCATCGGACCACGACGCGTCCTGCGCGGGCAGCGACGCGAGCAGTTGCCGCACGGCGATCGATTGCAGCACCGCCGGCGCGCCGCCCGCGTGATCCGAATCGGAATGGCTGATGACGAGCGCATCGAGCGCGCGCACGCCCGCAGCCTGCAGATACGGCACCACGATCCGCTCGCCCGCATGCGTCGATTCGGGACCGGGACCGGCGTCGAAGAGCAACGTGTGCCGCGCCGTTTCGACGACGAGCGCCGAGCCCTGGCCGATATCGAGCGCGGTGACGCGAAACGCGCCGACCGGCGCGGGATGCATCGCGGGCGCGAGCAGCGGCAGCCACGTCAGCGGCGCGGCGAAGCGCAACGGCCAGCCGCGCGGCGCGAGCGCCCATGCGACGCCGACGCACGATGCCGCGAGCGCGAACGCATCCGGCCGGGGCAAAAGCCAGAGCGACGCGGGCGCGGCATTCGCGAGACGCGCGAGCATGTCGCAGAGCACGGACAACGCGGCATGGGCGACGTGAAGCATCGGCGCATCGAGCGGTGCGGGAAGCATGAGACCGGCGAGCGTCGCGGGCGTCACGAGCGCGCTGATCCACGGAATCGCGAACGCATTCGCGAGCGGACCGAGCAGCGGAATCTGCGAGAACCAGTAGACGGTGAGCGGCGCGAGCGCGATCGTCACCGCGTACTGCACACGCGCGCTCGACGCGATATACCGCCGCGCGCGCGCGGCGAACCGCGCGACGATCGCGAGCGGCCTGCGCTTCGCGACATGTTGCGGACGATGACCGACTTCGCTCGGATCGACGCGATCCCATTGATCGACGTCGTCCTGTTCTTCCGTTTGCGCCCGCGACGCGCGACGTCCCGCCGACGCGATCGCATGCAGAATCGCCGCCACCGCGCAGAACGACAGCCAGAATCCCGGCGCTGTCACCGCCCACGGATCCGCGATCAGCACGAACGCGAGCGCCCAAAGCAGCACGAGCGACGACAACGGCCGTCGTCCGAAGAAAAACGCGAGCGCAACGACCAGCAGCATCCACAGCGTGCGTTGCGCGGGCACGTTGAAACCGGCGAGCGCGGCATAGCACGCAGCGAACACGGTCGCGCCGATGGCCGCCGCTTTCGGCGTGGCCGCGATCAACGGCGCGCTCAGGCCGCGCAAGCGCACGCGCTTCCACACGAATCCGACGATCAACGCCGCCAGCCCCGCGACGAAGCCGATATGCAAGCCCGATATCGCAACGAGATGACTCGTGCCGGTCGCGCGCATGACGGTCCAGTCGGCATCGCTGACGGCGTCCTGCGCGCCCACCGCGAGCGCGACGATGATCCCGCGATGCGGCGCATCGCCGAGCACGGTCTCGATGCGTTCGCGTGCCCGCGCACGCAGCCGGTCGATCGTCAGCCGCGGACCCGACGCATCGGCGTGCAAACGGCGCGGCTCGCGTGCTGCCGATACATAACCCGTCGCGCGAATGCCGCGTTCGAGCAGCGTTGCTTCGGCATCGCGCAGACCGAAGTTGGCGTTGGCATGCGGACGCTTCAAACGCGCCATCAAGCTCCATCGCTCGCCGGCGTGCAGGTTCGGAACATGATCGCCCGACATCCAAAGCAAGCGCACGACGCGCGGAAAGTCATGCAATTTCGCGCCGTTGGCCTCGACTTCGAAGAGAAAGCGCGTACCGTCGGCCCGTCGCTCGGGCATGCCGCGCACGAAACCCGTCAGTTCGATGTCGCGCTGCTCGTAGCGTGCTGGCAATTGTTCGCGCAGCCGCACATCCGCGCGTATCGCCGCATACGCGAAACCCAGCGCGCAAGCAGCCAGCGCGAAGCTCGCGATGCGCGCACGCGGCTCGATCGCGCCCGACGCAATCGCGATGACGAACGCCGTGCAGCACGCGCACCACGCGATGACATCCGGCAAGCGAGCCTGCTGCTGCAACCACCAGACACCCAATGCAAATCCCAGCAGAATCGCCCGCACGTCTTCCCTCTTCGTTCCTCGTCACGGCGAACGCATGCAGCCGATGCGTCCATCGAAACGATTATGAAGAGGCGAGCGCGAGCCGTGGGAGCGCAGCGTGAGCGTTAGCCGTTGTGCCTAGGGAAAGCACGTTTTCGTCGATGCCGCGCAGTTGCGCGAGCACTTGCGCGATGCGCGCGACCTGGTCCGGCGTGTTGCGTTGCTTGTAGCGCCAGGACGGCGCGATGTCGGGCGCATCGGTTTCGAGCACGATCGCGTCGAGCGGCAGCTCCGTCGCGAGCCGGCGGATCTGCAGCGCGCGCTCGAACGTGAGATTGCCGCCGAAGCCGAGATGCATGCCTTGCGCGATGAACGCCTCGGCCTGCTGGAAACTGCCGTTGAACGCATGCGCGATGCCGCGATGAATGTCGTGCGCGCGCAAGCCCTTCAGCACCTTGTCCTGCGACTTGCGCACATGACAGATGACCGGCAGATCGAACTCGCGCGCGAGCTTCAGTTGCTCGTTGTAGAAGAACTGCTGGCGGGCGTCGTCGAGCGTCGGCACGAAGTAATCCAGCCCGATTTCGCCGATGCCCACAAAGCGCGGATCGTCCATGCTCGCTTCGATTTCCTCGCGCAGCGCGCGCAGGTCGTCTTCGTGCGCGCCCGGCGTGAAGAGCGGATGAATGCCGAGCGCGTACGCGCCGCCTTCGATGCGATGCGCCAGCGCCCGCACCGTGTCGAAGTTGAAGCGCCCGACGCCCGGAATCACGATGCGCGTCACGAGCGCATCGAGCGCGGCATCGGCGACGGCATCGCGGTCGGCATCGAATTCGCCGGCATCCAGATGACAGTGCGTATCGATCCACATGGCGGCCTCCGCGCGTCGCGAAAGATTCAGACCGGCACGACCGGCTCTTCGTGCAGCACGCCGTCGCGCAGGCGCAGGATGCGGTCGCAGCGCGCGGCGAGATCGGGATCGTGCGTGACGATCACGAAGCTCGTCTCGAGCGTGCGCGACAGCTCCAGCATCAGGTTGAAGACGGTATCGGCGGTGCCGCCGTCGAGATTGCCGGTGGGTTCGTCGGCGAGCACGCATGCGGGATGCGTGACGAGCGCCCGCGCGATCGCCACGCGCTGACGCTCGCCGCCCGACAATTCGCCCGGCCGATGCTTCGCCCGATGCCCGATGCCCACGCGCTCCAGCATGACGAGCGCTTCCTTGCGCGCGTCTTCCTCGGGCATGCGGCGGATGCGCAGCGGCATCGCGACGTTGTCGAGCGCCGTGAATTCCGGCAGCAGATGATGGAACTGATACACGAAACCGAGCGCGCGATTGCGCAGCTCGTTGCGTTCCTTTTCCTTCAGTTCGGTGAACGGCTTGCCGAGCAGCGAGACCTTGCCCGCGCTCGGTTCGTCGAGCCCGCCGAGCACATGCAGCAGCGTGCTTTTACCCGAGCCCGATGCGCCGACGATCGCGAGCTTTTCGCCCTTCATCACGTCGAGTTGCGCGTTGTTGAGCACCTGCACGTTGAAGCCGCCCTGCACGAACGTCTTCGAAATCGCCGATGCCCGCAGCACGATGTTGTTGGCCGGAATCAGATCACTCATAGCGCAGCGCCTCCGCCGGACGAACCTTCGCGCCGCGCCAGCTCGGATAGAGCGTGGCGAGCGACGACAACAAAAATGCGATGACGCCGATCTTGACGACATCGCCCGGCACGAGCTCAGACGGCAGTTCGCTGATGAAATACACCGAGGACGGCAGGAACTGCACGTTGAAAAGATGCTCGATCATCGGCACGAGCCATGGAATGCTCCACGCGATCAGACAGCCGAGCGTCACGCCGAGGGCCGTGCCGATGAAGCCGATCGTCACGCCCTGCACGACGAATATCTTCATGATCGAGCCCGGCTGCGCGCCGAGCGTGCGCAGAATGGCGATATCGGCCTGCTTGTCGGTGACGGTCATCACGAGCGACGACACGAGATTGAACGCCGCTACCGCGATGATCAGCGTGAGGATGATGAACATCATGCGTTTCTCGATCTGCACGGCGGAGAACCACGTCTTGTTCTGCTGCGTCCAGTCGCGAATGTACAGATCGCCCGACAGCGTGCCCGCGAGCTGGCGCGCGACTTCGGGCGCGCGCTGCATGTCCTTCAGGCGCAGGCGCACGCCGGTCGGCGCGGGCAGGCGAAAGAGCGCTTCGGCATCGCGGATTTCGATGAGCGCGAGCGTCGAATCGTATTCGTAGTGCCCCGACTCGAAAACGCCGACGACGGTGAACTGCTTGAGGCGCGGCATCATGCCGGCCGGCGTGATGGTGCCTTCGGGCGCGACGAGCGTGATCTTGTCGCCCCGCGTCACGCCGAGGTTGGCCGCGAGATCCTTGCCGAGCACGATGCCGAACTCGCCCGGCTTCAGGTCCGTGAGCTTGCCCGCGCGCATTTCCTTGCCGATGTCGGACACTTCCGGCTCGAGCGTGGGCTCCACGCCGCGCAGCGCGACGCCGCTCACGGCGCCCTGACGCGTGAGCAGCGCCTGCGCTTCGACATAAGGCGCGGCGCCGATCACTTCCGGATTGCGCTTCGCTTCCTGCGCGGTCAGTTGCCAGTCCGGCATGGAACCCGTCGGCGAGAAGATTTCGACGTGCGCGAGCACCGACAGCATGCGGTCGCGCACTTCCTTCTGGAAGCCGTTCATGACCGACAGCACGACGATCAGCGCGGCGACGCCGAGCGCGATGCCCGCCATCGAAACGAGCGCGATGAAGGAGATGAAGCCGTTGCCCGTGGTGCGTTTGCTGGCGCGCGTGTAGCGCCAGCCGATCTGCCATTCGTACGGAAGTTTCAAGCGATTCCTTTCTGCTGCTGTTCCAGCGTTGTTGAGTCCGGTGAAGCAAATTTGCGAAAGTTTGCCATATGTCGCGAAAGCCACGCACTGGCAGCCTTCGTCCGCGAGGCGGGAACGGCGCGCCGAGCCTGATCGGAGAAGGCGCTTTGCCCTACAATGCCGAGCATCATGCCCGTTCATCATCTCCATCTCCTGTTGCCGTTCGCCCTGCCTTCGGCCGCGGACGCCGCCACCGCCCTGCACGGACTGGAGAGCGCGGCGCTCGACAAGCTGCTCGCCCGCGCCACGCTCGAAGAACGCGTCATCGGCGAGGATTTTCAGCGCACGCTGCCGCACGAACGCTGGATCGCGCGCCGCTTCGGCGCGGTGACGCCCGCCGATCAGCGCTATGCCGACGACGCCCCGCTCGCGCCCTTCATGCTGCTCGCCGACGGCGGCACGCCCGGCGATGCGCTCTGGGCCTGCATCGAGCCGGTTCATGTCCGTATCGCGCACGATCATCTCGTATTGATCGATCCCGACACGCTCGGCGTGCACACGGAAGAAGCGCGCGCCCTGCTCCAGACCGCGCGGCCGGTGATCGAAGCGCTCGGCGTGACGCTGCAAGCGCCGACGCCATTACGCTGGTACGTGTCGGGTGAAGCGCTGGGCGCGCTCGCGGGCGCATCGCCGTTGCGCGCGACCGGGCGCAACATCGAAATCTGGCTGCCGCACGAGGCCCGCACCGGCGATCGCGCGCGCGCGTGGATGAAGCTGCAGAACGAAGTGCAGATGGCATGGTTCGAACATCCGCTGAATCTGGAACGCGAATCGCGCGGCCTGCCTGCGATCAATTCGATCTGGCTCCACGGGCAAGGCGCGATGCGGCCCGTGCAAAGCCCGTTCGCGCGCGTGATGTCCGATGCGGCCGCGACGCGCGGTCTCGCGCTCGCTTCCGGCGTGAAGCCGTCGATGCCGCCGGAGTCGTTTGCATCGCTCTCGAAAGACGACGCGCAGGACGCGACGCTCGTCGAGCTCGATGCGTTCTCCGCGCCGTTCATCGAACAGGATTGGGCGCGCTGGAACGATGCGCTCAAGGCGCTGGAAAACGCGTGGTTCGCGCCCGCGCTGCAGGCGCTTCTCGACGGCTCGCTCGGCCGCCTGAGTCTCACGCTTTGCGGCGATACCGGCTCGGTCACGCTCTCGGTCACGCGCGCCGATCTGCGCAAGTTCTGGCGGCGCCGTCCGATCGCGGCGCTCTTCATCGAATAAGGCACTTTGCAATGACGCGAATCGTTACGCGCGCTTCTTCTCCCGCCGATGCCGAAGCGCTGATGCGCCACGGCCTGCATCCCGTCATCGCGCGTCTTTACGCATCGCGCGGCGTGACTTCTCCCGATGAAGTCGAAACCGAATTCAAGCGCCTGCACGCGCCCGCCGGCCTGAAAGGCTGCGACGCCGCCGCCGTCGTGCTCGCCGATGCGCTCGTCTCGGGACAGCGCATGCTCGTCGTCGCGGACTACGATTGCGACGGCGCGACCGCATGCGCCGTCGCCGTGCGCGGGCTGCGGATGTTCGGCGCGAACATCGACTATCTGGTTCCGAACCGCTTCGAATACGGCTACGGGCTGACGCCGGAAATCGTCGAGCTGGCGTCGCGTTCGAAGAGCGGCCTGCCGGATCTGCTCATCACGGTCGATAACGGCATCGCGAGCGTCGATGGCGTCGCGGCGGCGAACGCGCTCGGCATCGACGTGCTCGTCACCGATCATCACCTGCCCGGCGACGAGCTGCCCGCCGCGCGCGCGATCGTCAATCCGAATCAGCCGGGCTGCGCGTTTCCGAGCAAGTGCATCGCGGGTGTCGGCGTCATGTTCTACGTGCTGCTCGCGTTGCGCGCGGAGTTGCGGCGGCGCGGCGCTTATGCCGATGGCACACCCGAGCCGCGTCTCGATGGCCTGCTCGATCTCGTCGCGCTCGGCACCGTCGCCGATGTCGTGAAGCTCGACTGCAACAACCGCATTCTTGTCGCGCAAGGCCTGAAGCGGATTCGCTCGGGCCGCATGCAGCCGGGCATCGCCGCGCTCTTTCGCGCCGCCGGCCGCGATGCGCGCGCGGCGTCGGGTTTCGATCTCGGCTTTGCACTCGGGCCGCGCCTCAACGCGGCGGGACGGCTGTCGGACATGTCGCTCGGCATCGAATGCCTGACGACCGACGATGTCGGCCGCGCCTGGGAGCTCGCGCAGCAACTCGATTCGATGAACCGCGAGCGTCGCGAAATCGAAGCCGGCATGCAGCAGCAGGCGCTCGCCGAATTGCAGACGATCGATCCGGGCGAGCGCGCCACGCTCACGCTCTACGACGCGAGCTGGCATCAGGGCGTGATCGGCATTGTCGCGGGGCGGCTGAAGGAGCGGTTTCATCGGCCATCGTTCACGTTCGCGCACGCCGACGACAGCGGCACGCTCAGCAAGGGCTCCGGCCGCTCCATTCCGGGCTTTCATCTGCGCGACGCCGTCGATCTGATCGCCAAACGCGAGCCCGGCCTCATCCACAAGTTCGGCGGACACGCAATGGCCGCGGGCCTGACGCTTTCCACCGCCGACATCCCGCGCTTCACCGCCGCGTTCGAAGCGATCGGGCGCGAATGGCTGACGGCCGAAGCGCTGTCGCGCACCGTCGAAACCGATGGCGAACTCGAAGACGCGTACTTCACGCCGCAATTCGTCGAAATGCTCGACGCCGCCGTCTGGGGACAGGGCTTTCCCGCGCCGACCTTCTCCGGCGAGTTCGAAGTCGCGTCGCAGGCGCTCGTGAAGGACAAGCATCTGAAGCTGTCACTGTTGCGCGGGCGGCAGCGTTTCAACGCGATCTGGTTCAACCACGTCGATCCGCTGCCGCCGCGCGCGACCGTCGCGTACCGGCTCGTCAGCGATTCGTGGAACGGCGTCGCGCGGGTGCAGCTGATCGTGGAGCACGCGGGCTGAGCGGCCCGCCGCGCACCCCGAAGGCCGGGGAAACCCTGTCGATCGGCTATAATTTCATCTTTTTACGAAGCCGAAGATCGACAATGGAAGCGGAACGTCTCAACGCGATCGAAAGCCTTCTGGCCGACCTGCGCCGCCGCGCGGGCGAGCTACGGGGGTATCTTTGACTACGACGCCAAGTCCGCGCGTCTAGCCGAAGTCAATAAGGAACTCGAAGACCCGAACGTCTGGAACGACTCGAAGAACGCCCAGGCGCTCGGTCGCGAAAAGAAGCTGCTCGACGGCGTGGTCTCCGCACTCACCGCCCTCGACAACGACCTGCGCGACGCGGACGAACTGTTCGGCATGGCGCGCGAGGAAAACGACGAGGACACGCTCGTCGCATCCGAATCCGATGCGGATGCGCTGCGCCTGCGCGTCGAAGACATGGAATTCCGCCGGATGTTCTCGAACCCGGCCGACCCGAACAACTGCTTCATCGACATCCAGGCGGGCGCGGGCGGCACCGAAGCGTGCGACTGGGCGTCCATGCTGCTGCGCCAGTACCTGCGCTACTGCGAACGCAAGGGCTTCAAGACCGAAGTGCTCGAAGAGTCCGAAGGCGACGTCGCGGGCATCAAGAGCGCGACGATCAAGGTCGAGGGCGAATACGCATACGGCTATCTGCGCACCGAAACCGGCATTCACCGCCTCGTGCGCAAGTCGCCGTTCGACTCGTCGGGTGGGCGTCACACGTCGTTTTCGTCGGTGTTCGTGTATCCGGAAATCGACGATTCGATCGAGATCGAGATCAATCCCGCCGATATCCGCACGGACACGTATCGCGCATCCGGCGCGGGCGGCCAGCACATCAACAAGACCGACTCCGCCGTGCGACTCACGCACGCGCCGACGGGCATCGTCGTGCAGTGCCAGAACGACCGCTCCCAGCACCGCAATCGCGCGGAAGCCATGCAAATGCTCAAGGCGCGTCTCTACGAATTCGAGATGCGCAAGCGTCAGGCCGAGCAAGACAAGCTCGAATCGAGCAAGACCGACGTGGGCTGGGGCCATCAGATCCGCTCCTACGTGCTCGACCAGAGCCGCGTGAAGGACTTGCGCACCAACGTGGAAATGAGCAACACGCGCGCCGTGCTCGACGGCGACCTCGACGACTTCATCAGCGCGAGTCTGAAACAGGGCGTTTAATTCGCCGACGCGGGTATCGACTTCGATATCCGCGTTTTCAATTCAGCCCGCCTCGCATCAAAAAGCCACAATCATCATGACCGAACCGATTCAACCGGGCGCCGCTCCCGAACTGGAAGAGAACCAGATCATCGCCGAGCGACGCGACAAGCTGCGCGCGATGCGCGAGCAAGGCATCGCCTATCCGAACGACTTCCGCCCGACGCATCAGGCCGCCGCGCTGCAGAGCGACTACGCCGAAACGGATAAAGACGCGCTCGAAGCGAATCCCCTGCCCGTCGCGATCGCCGGCCGGATGATGTTGAAGCGCGTGATGGGCAAGGCGAGCTTCGCGACGGTTCAGGATGGCAGCGGCCAGATCCAGTTCTTCGTGACGCCCGCGGACGTCGGCGCCGAAACCTACGACGCATTCAAGAAGTGGGATCTGGGCGATATCGTCGCCGCCAAGGGCGTGCTGTTCCGCACGAACAAGGGCGAGCTGTCGGTGCGCTGCACGGAGTTGCGTCTGCTCTCGAAGGCGCTGCGTCCGCTGCCGGACAAGTTCCACGGCCTCGCCGATCAGGAAACGCGCTATCGCCAGCGCTATGTCGATCTGATCGTCACGCCGGAATCGCGCAAGACCTTCATGGCGCGCACGAAAGCCGTCACGTCGATCCGCAATTTCATGGCGCAGGCGAGCTTCATGGAAGTCGAAACGCCGATGCTCCACCCCATTCCCGGCGGCGCGGCGGCCAAGCCGTTCACCACGCATCACAACGCGCTCGACATGCAAATGTTCCTGCGCATCGCGCCCGAGCTGTATCTGAAGCGGCTGATCGTCGGCGGTTTCGAGCGCGTGTTCGAGATCAACCGTAACTTCCGGAACGAAGGCGTGTCGCCGCGTCACAATCCGGAGTTCACGATGATGGAGTTCTACGCCGCGTACACCGATTACCGCTGGCTGATGGACTTCACCGAGCAACTGATCCGCCAGGCCGCGATCGATGCGCTCGGCACCGCCACCATCACGTATCAGGGGCGCGAGCTTGATTTGAGCAAGCCGTTCCATCGTCTGACGATCAATCAGGCGATTCAGAAGTACGCGCCGCAATACACCGACGCGCAGTTGTCCGATGCCGCTTTCCTGCGCACGGAACTGAAGAAGTTCGGTGTGGATACGACGCAGCCCGCGTTCCTCAACGCCGGTCTCGGCTCGCTGCAGCTCGCGCTGTTCGAAGAGACGGCGGAATCGCAATTGTGGGAGCCGACGTACATTGTCGATTATCCGATCGAAGTGTCGCCGCTCGCGCGTGCGTCGGATTCGGTGCCGGGCATCACCGAGCGTTTCGAGCTCTTTATCACGGGCCGCGAAATCGCCAACGGCTTCTCGGAGCTGAACGATCCGGAAGATCAGGCCGCGCGCTTCCAGAAGCAGGTCGACCAGAAGGACGCCGGCGACGAAGAAGCGATGTACTTCGACGCCGATTACATCCGCGCGCTCGAATACGGCATGCCGCCGACGGGCGGTTGCGGCATCGGCATCGACCGTCTGGTGATGCTGCTGACCGACAGCCCGAGTATTCGCGACGTGATTCTGTTCCCGCATCTGCGTCGCGAGGACTGAGCTTTCGCCTCGGTTTTCAGCGAAAAAAGCGCGCCTTTCGAGGCGCGTTTTTTTTCGATGGAACGATCGTGTTGTAACCGCTGGTAAAAATTTCAAGCCGTATTCGGCCCGGAAGGGCGCACAGCCGCGAGCCATCGGGATTGGCATCGCTCCTGCTTTCATCGAAACAGACAATCTCCGCGAATTTGTTACACGCCGAAAAAGCGGAAAGTCGGCGCTTCCCCGAGAATGGGCGTGATCGCCGACATCGGTAGCGGCAGTTCGCCTCGAAACGGAGGTTCGATAATGGATAACGGAACCAGCAAACTCAGCACGTCACCCTCTTCCGGCAGCGCTCAGCCGCCGCAGCGGCGTCTGCATCCGCTCATCGCCACGGCGGCGGGCGCGGTCATCGTCGCGAGCCTCGTGGCTACCGCCGCGATGACGGGACTGTTCCCGAGGGCATCGAGCAATTCCTCGCAAAACCCGCAGACACAGACGGCGGCGGTCGCGCAGCAGCCAGTAGTCGATTCCGCCGCGCCGAGCCCGGCGCAGCAGCAAGCCGCCGCTCAACAGCAGGCGGCGCAGCAACAAGCCGCCCAGCAACAGCAAGCGGCACAGCAGCAGGCGCAACCGGCCCCGGCGCAGCCACGACCCGCGCAGCCATCGTATGCGCAGCAACCGCCGCAGCATCCGGCGTATTGCTCGACGTGCGGCACCGTCGAGTCGATTTCAACCGTCAAGCATGAAGGCCGCGGCACCGGCATCGGCGCGGTCGGCGGCGCGGTGGCGGGCGGCGTCGTTGGCAATCAGTTCGGCCGTGGCGGCGGGCGCACGGCGATGACGCTGCTCGGCGCGCTCGGCGGCGGTCTGGCCGGCAATTCGGTCGAAAAGCATATCCGCAGCGAAACCGATTACTCGGTGCACGTGCGGATGGAAAACGGCAAGACTCGGACCTTCACGTACAAGAATCCGCCGCCGTTCCAGCAAGGCGAGCGCGTGCATATTCAGAACGGCACGCTGGTCGCGGGTTGATCGGCGCGCAAAAAGCAAAAAGGCGGCGAACCTCATCGGTTGCCGCCTTTTTTGTTTGAAAGCGTCGAGGCCTAGTGTTCCCGCTGCGAACTGCGCGCGGGATTCGGCCGTCCGCGGATCGCGAGATAGCCCCACCAGATATAGCCCGAGAAGCCGTACAGCACGAACAGGCAGAACAGCATGACCGGCGGATCCGACGACACCAGTACGAACGCCACCACGATCAGCAACACGCCCGCGAACGGCACGCGATAGCGCACGTCGAGCGCCTTGCCGCTGTAGAACGGCGCGTTCGATACCATCGTCACGCCGGCGTAGATGGTCAGCGCAAACGCGACCCACGGCAGCCACACGAGCTTGAGCGGCACGCGATTGTCGGTCGCGAGCCAGACGAAACCGGCGATCAGCGCAGCCGCGGCCGGTGACGGCAAGCCCTGGAAGTACCGCTTGTCGACCACGCCGACGTTCGTATTGAAGCGCGCGAGCCGCAGCGCCGCGCCCGAGCAGTAGACGAACGCGGCGAGCCAGCCCCAGCGCCCGAGATCCTTCAACACCCATTCGTACATGACGAGCGCCGGCGCGACGCCGAAAGACACCATGTCCGAAAGGCTGTCGAACTGCTCGCCGAACGCGCTCTGCGTGTGCGTCATGCGCGCGACGCGTCCGTCCATGCCATCGAGCACCATCGCGACGAAAATGGCGATGGCCGCGATCTCGAAACGCACGTTCATCGCCTGAACGACGGCGAAGAAGCCGCAAAAAAGCGCGGCCGTGGTGAACGCGTTGGGCAGCAGGTAAATGCCGCGTTTTCTGAGGAACTGCTGCCGCTTCGCGCGCCGCGTCTCCACGGCGCCGACGTCCTGCGCGGCCTTGTTGCGGCGGAACGCGCGCGGAGGCGTCGCGTTCGCGCGATTACGGCGCGGTTTGAATGCCGCCATCGAATCCTCCGCGTTATTCCGCGAATTCGGCGAGGATCGTCGACGAAGCCGAAACCTTCTCGCCGATCGACACGCGCGGCCGGCTGCCAACCGGCAGAAACACGTCGACACGCGAGCCGAAGCGAATGAAGCCGTAGCGCTGGCCGCGCGTGAGCGGCTCGCCCACATGCACATAGCAGAGAATGCGTCGCGCGATGAGGCCCGCGATCTGCACCGACGTCACGGTATGCCCGCCCGCCGTCTGCAGCACGACCGCGTTGCGCTCGTTCTCGGTCGACGCTTTATCGACGGCCGCGTTCAAATACGCGCCCGGAAAGTACTGCACCTTCGTGATGGCGCCGTCCACCGGCGAGCGCTGCGAGTGTACGTTGAACACGTTCATGAACACGCTGATCTTGAGCGCTTCGCGGCCCACGTACGGATCGTGCGCGGTTTCGACCGCGACGATGCGGCCATCCGCCGGACACAGCACCGCGTTGGGCTGGGTCGGAATCGGGCGGGCCGGATCGCGGAAGAACTGGACGACGAAAATCACGATCAGCCAGAAGATCCAGGCGAAGCCAAAGCCGCCGATCGCCTGAACGAGGATGGCGACGACAGCCGCGATGGCGATGAACGGCCAGCCTTCGCGGGCAATGATCGGATGAGGATAGTTCATGAACGAGTTCTGTGTTTTATAAAAACCGTAGGATAGCAAAAGCCGCCCGGCGCACAGGGCATCCGGGCGGCTTTCGATGCAGCAAAAAGCGTGACTAGCGAAAGATTTAGTTCTTCGACTGGTCGACGAGCTTGTTCTTCGCGATCCACGGCATCATCGCGCGCAGCTTCTCGCCGACTTGCTCGATCTGATGCTCCGAAGTCAGACGGCGGCGCGATTGCAGCGTCGGCGCACCGGCGCGGTTCTCGATGATGAAGCTCTTCGCGTATTCGCCCGTCTGGATGTCCTTCAGCACGGCCTTCATCGCCTTCTTCGTCTCTTCCGTGACGATGCGCGGACCCGTCACGTATTCGCCATATTCGGCGTTGTTCGAGATCGAGTAGTTCATGTTGGCGATGCCGCCTTCGTAGATCAGGTCGACGATCAGTTTCAGTTCGTGCAGGCACTCGAAGTACGCCATTTCCGGCGCGTAGCCGGCTTCCACCAGCGTTTCGAAGCCGGCCTTGATCAGGTCGACGGTGCCGCCGCACAGCACGGCCTGCTCGCCGAACAGGTCGGTTTCGGTTTCTTCACGGAAGTTCGTTTCGATGATGCCCGCGCGGCCGCCGCCGTTCGCCACCGCATACGACAGCGCCACGTCGCGCGCGGAGCCGGACTTGTCCTGCGCCACGGCGACCAGGTGCGGCACGCCGCCGCCTTGCGTGTACGTGTTGCGCACGGTGTGGCCCGGCGCCTTCGGCGCAATCATGATGACGTCCAGATCGGCGCGCGGGATCACCTGACCGTAGTGCACGTTGAAGCCGTGCGCGAACGCGAGCGCCGCGCCCTGCTTGGCGTTGTCATGCACTTCGTTCTTGTAGACCTCAGCGATCTGCTCGTCCGGCAGCAGCATCATGACCACGTCCGCGCCCTTCACGGCTTCGGCCACTTCCTTCACCTTGAGGCCCGCGTTCTCGGCCTTGCTCCACGATGCGCCGCCCTTACGCAGGCCGACCGTCACGTTCACGCCGCTTTCCTTCAGGTTGAGCGCGTGTGCATGGCCTTGCGAGCCATAACCGATGATGGTGACTTGCTTGCCCTTGATGAGGGAGAGGTCGGCGTCCTTGTCGTAGAAAACTTTCATGGTGGTTCCTTGATCGTGCGTTGAATTTGGTTGCGCTACTTTGCTTCGTTTTGACTGGAAAGGCGTCAGACCTTGAGAATCCGCTCGCCCCGGCCGATGCCTGAGCTGCCCGTGCGAACCGTTTCGAGGATCGCCGTGGCGTCGAGCGCCTGGATGAACGCGTCGAGCTTGTCGGACGCGCCCGTCAGTTCCATCGTGTAGGTCTTCTCGGTCACGTCGATGATGCGGCCGCGGAAGATATCCGCCATGCGCTTCATTTCTTCGCGTTCCTTGCCGACCGCCCTTACCTTGATGAGCATCAGCTCGCGCTCGATGTGGGCGCCCTCTGTCAGGTCGACCACTTTCACCACCTCGATCAGGCGGTTCAGGTGCTTCGTGATCTGTTCGATCACGTCGTCCGAGCCAATGGAGACGATGGTCAGCCGCGACAGCGAACTGTCTTCGGTCGGCGCCACCGTCAGCGTTTCGATGTTATAGCCGCGTGCCGAAAAGAGCCCGACGACGCGCGATAACGCGCCCGGTTCGTTCTCCAGCAAAACGGAGATGATGTGTTTCATTGTCTTTTCCCGAATGTGTCCAGAAGAGGCGTTCGTCCGAAAAACCCGCGCGCGTCACATGTCCTTTGTGAAGACAGGCGCGCGCGGGCCTCGCGAGTCGAAGCCGCGTTATAGATCCTCAGACCCGAGCAGCATTTCCGTGATGCCTTTGCCTGCCTGCACCATCGGGAATACGTTTTCGGTGGGATCGGTCTGGAAGTCGAGAAATACGGTGCGATCCTTCAGGCGCAGCGCTTCCTTCAGCGCCGGCTCGACGTCCGCCGTCTTTTCGACGCGAATGCCGACGTGACCGTACGCCTCAGCGAGCTTCACGAAGTCGGGCAGCGCGTCCATGTACGAACTGGAATAGCGCTTCTTGTATTCGATCTGCTGCCACTGGCGCACCATGCCGAGATAGCGGTTGTTCAGCGAGATGATCTTGACGGGCGTGTTGTACTGCTTGCACGTCGAGAGCTCCTGAATGCACATCTGGATCGAGCCTTCGCCCGTGATGCAGACCACTTCGTCGTCCGGATAGGCCATCTTCACGCCCATCGCCGCCGGCAGGCCGAAGCCCATCGTGCCGAGACCGCCCGAGTTGATCCAGCGGCGCGGCTTGTTGAACGGATAGAACTGCGCCGCCCACATCTGATGCTGGCCGACATCGGAACACACGAACGCGTTGCCGTCGGTCAGTTCCCAGAGCTTTTCGACGACGTACTGCGGCTTGATGATCTCGCTCTTGCGGTCGTAGGACAGGCAATCCTTCGAGCGCCAGCCTTCGATCTCGTCCCACCACTTCGCGAGCGCCTGCGTGTCCGGGCCGTGCTCGGCGTGCTGAAGCTGCTCGATGAGCTCCTTGAGCACTTCCTTCACGTCGCCGACGATGGGGATATCCACCTTCACGCGCTTGGAAATGGACGACGGGTCGACGTCGATATGGATGATCTTGCGCGGCGACGACGCGAAGTGCTTCGGATCGCCGATCACGCGGTCGTCGAAGCGCGCGCCGATGGCGATCAGCACGTCGCAGTTCTGCATCGCCATGTTGGCTTCGTACGTGCCGTGCATGCCGAGCATGCCGAGGAACTTCTTGTCCGATGCGCGATAGCCGCCGAGGCCCATCAGCGTGTTGGTGACGGGATAGCCGAGCAGATCGGCGAACTGGTTCAGCTCGCGCGATGCATCGGCGAGGATGATGCCGCCGCCGGTATAGATGTACGGGCGCTTCGCCGACAGCAGAAGCTGCACCGCCTTGCGGATCTGGCCCGAATGGCCCTTCGTGACCGGATTGTACGAACGCAGCGACACGCTCTTGACCGGCTCGTACTTGCACGGCGCCTTCGACACGTCCTTCGGAATGTCGATCAGCACCGGGCCGGGACGGCCGGTACGCGCGATGTAGAACGCTTTCTTGACGGTCTCGGCCAAGTCGCGCACGTCCTTCACGAGGAAGTTGTGCTTCACGCATGGACGCGTGATGCCGACGGTGTCGCACTCCTGGAATGCGTCGAGACCGATGGCCGCGGTCGGAACCTGCCCGCTGATGACGACGAGCGGAATCGAATCCATGTAGGCCGTGGCGATGCCGGTGACGGCATTGGTGACGCCCGGGCCCGAGGTCACGAGACACACGCCGACGTTGCCGGTCGAGCGCGAATACGCGTCGGCGGCGTGCACGGCGGCCTGCTCGTGGCGCACGAGAATGTGCTGAATCTGGTCTTGCTTGTACAGCTCGTCGTAGATGTAGAGTACCGAGCCGCCGGGATAGCCCCAAATGAACTCGACGTTCTCATCGGCCAATGCGCGCATGAGCACGGTGGCGCCGATGGAGTCAGCTTCGTGAGGAGGAGTCGTATCCGACGTGGAGAATTCCGCGCTGGGCATGTTCATTCATCACCTTTCGAATTTTCGGCAAAAAATTGATCGGGTGCTCTCTGCCGGGCTTGTGGCTCGGGTTCAAGCGGCGCGTCTAGGTTTGACTGGCGTGCTTCTTGGGCTCGCCTCAAAGCAGACATTTCACTGATGATGCGAGTCAGAAAATGTAACAGCGGCGCGCGCGGGCGGTCAAGCAAAAAGTTACCGAACGCGGCGTGCGCGCTGATTTTGCGCCGTTGCGGCGCGAAAGTTCCTTTACGGGGAGAGGCTGTCCGGGGCGCATTCGACCGGTCGAGTGCGGGCGGCAAATGGCAACAAAAGCTCTCATCCGCTCCGGATGCGGCGAAACTTTGCTAGGATTCGCAGGTTTTCCTAGAACTCCACGATCCTCATCGACGCAACTTCGGACGCAGCTTCGTTGCGCCGGGTCCCCAACGGATGGCATCAGACAAGGAACTCGCCGACTTCCTGGCGGGCGTCGAAAGACGCGCGTTCAAGCAAACCGTGTACACCGTTCGCGACGACGACGCGGCGCTCGACATCGTGCAGGACGCGATGATCAAGCTGGCGGAAAAATACGGCGACCGGCCTGCATCCGAGCTTCCCCTTTTATTCCAGCGTATCCTTCAGAACGCGACGCATGATTATTTTCGTCGCCAAAAGGTGCGCAACACCTGGGTCAGCCTGTTTTCGTCCTTCGGCAATGCGGACGACGACGAATTCGACCCGCTCGAAACCCTCGAATCCGAGGACGGCGCGGCGAGCAGCGAGAGCAGCGAAAACCGTCTGGAGCGCGAGCAGGTATTGAATCTGATCGACGCCGAAATCCAGAAACTGCCCGCGCGTCAACGAGAAGCTTTTCTCATGCGTTACTGGGAGGATATGGATGTCGCCGAGACGGCCGCCGCGATGGGATGCTCCGAGGGTAGCGTGAAGACGCACTGTTCACGCGCTACGCATGCACTCGCGCAAGCCCTGAAAGCCAAAGGGATCACGCTATGAGTTCCACTCTTGAAACGAAGGAAAACGAGTTCGCGCTGAAAGTCGTGCGCGCACTCGATGAAAGCACGTTGAACATTCCGGCTGCCGCCGTCGACCGGCTGCGCGATGCGCGCCGCGCCGCGATCGCGCGCAAGAAGCCGGAGAAGGTGGCCGTCGCGATGACCGCGCCCGCCTTCGCTCCGGCGTTCGCCGGAGGCACGCTCGACGCGGGCGGCGCCGATAACGGCCGCGGCGCAAAAGGGCTGCTCGCGCGGCTCGGCGGCCTCGGACTCGCGTGGCCGCTCGCGGCGCTCGTCATCGGGATTGCGGGCATCGCGTATTGGGAAGATCAGCAGCGCAAGGCGGAACTGGCCGACATCGACGCGGCCATGATGAGCGACAGCCTGCCCATCGACGCCTATCTGGATCACGGTTTCAACGCGTATCTGACGCGCAATCATTAAGCACTGAAAACAGCGGGGGAATTTCCGGGTGAGTTACAAGCGCGGTCTCGCGATTGTCTTTAGTTGCGCGATTGCGGGTCTGGTTGCGTTCGCCGCGACTTATCCGCGCTTTTATTCCACCGCCGCAGCGCCGTCGTCCGCCGCCGCGCCGAGCGGCAGTTCCGGCACGCCCGCCGATTCGAACGCATCGCCGCTCGCGGCGCTGTCGTCCGACAGCCCGATCTCCTGGAGTCATCTCACCGAAGCGCAGCACGTTGCGCTCGCGCCCTTCGCCACGCAGTGGGACTCGTTCTCCGACGAGCGCAAGAAAAAGTGGCTCAGGATCGCGTCGCGGTTCCATCGGATGTCGCCCGACGCGCAGAAGCATCTGCATCAGCGCATGGAAGAATGGGTGCGGCTCACGCCCGACCAGCGCAAGGTCGCGCGCGAGAACTATCAGGTTTCGAAGTCGGTGCCGCTCGAAAAGCGCGAGAAGGCGTGGGACGCGTATCAGAAGCTCTCGGAAGAACAGAAGAAAAAGCTGGCCGCGAGCGAGCACACGCGCCGTCCGACAATCGTTTCCGCGCCGCCCACCGGCAAGACGGAAGTGAAGGACATCAACCGGCTCGTCGCGGCGCGCGAGCAGGGACACGTCGGCGGCCACGCGGACGGCAGTTCGGCGGCGGCGGCCGCGCCGGCAGTGCCCGTTTCCGGCGCGCCGGCGCAACCCGCCATTCCGAACGCGGCGAGCATCGTGCCGGCCACGCCGATTCCGGTATCGCCGCAGCAGGCGCCTTCGATGTACAACGGCTCGTGAGCGCGCAGCCGGCAGTGGCCACCGTCGATCCGATGCGCGCGCCCACACTGCGCCGCCGGCTCGCGACGATGCTCTACGAAGGCGTCATTCTCTTCGGCGTCGTGTTCCTCGCCGGTTATCTCTTCAGCACGCTCACGCAGCAACGCAACGGTCTCACGCATCACAACTGGCTGATGTCGTGGATCGGCATCGTCCTCGCGGCTTACTTCGTGTATTTCTGGACGCACGGCGGCCAGACCCTGCCGATGAAAACCTGGCGCCTCAAACTCGTCGATGCGCGCGGGCAACCCGTCAAACCCGCCCGCGCGCTCGCGCGCTACGCGCTCGCGTGGCTGTGGTTCCTGCCGCCGCTCGCGCTGCACCCGCTCTTCTCGCTCGCCGTGCCGCAGACGCTCGCCGTCTTCGCCGCGTGGGTCGCGCTGTGGGCCGCCGCCGTGTGGCTCGATCCGGCGCGTCAATTTCTCCATGACCGCCTCGCCGGCACGCGCATCGTTCCCGCGCAATCCGTTGTCAAGTAATAAGAACTTCTCGTGACTGTCACGGCTCGGTCACGGCCGGAAGGCGTAATGCGCATACCGAAACCCGATGCGCGAGCCAATGGCCTTCAACTCGTCCGCCCGACCGGCAATCGACCCGCCCTCTCCCTTCAGCTTCAGCAATAACGAACTGCGCACCGGTCCCTTCGCGCTGCGATCGGAGTCCACGGAATCGTTCGGGTCCGAATCCGCGTCGCCGGGCCAGCACGACGGCATCGCCGATTCTGGCGGAGAGCCGCATCGATACCGCACGATCTGGCTGTCCGATATCCACCTCGGCTCGGGCGGCTGCCAGGCGCCGTATCTGCTCGATTTCCTGCGGCACCACGAGTCGGAGTATCTGTATCTCGTCGGCGACATCATCGACGGATGGCAGCTTCGCAAAGGCTGGTTCTGGCCGCAGGCGCACAACGACGTCGTGCAGAAAATCCTGCGCAAGGCGCGAAAGGGCACGCAGGTCGTGTACATCCCCGGCAATCACGACGAAGCGGCGCGCCAGTTCTGCGATCTCGCGTTCGGCGACATCCACGTTCGCGGCGAAGCCTTTCACACGACGCTCGCGGGCAAGCGTCTATGGATCGTACACGGCGATCTCTTCGATGGCGTGATCCAGCACGCCAAATGGCTCGCCTATCTCGGCGACACCGCCTACACGATGATCCTGCTGCTCAACCGCTGGTTCAATCGCGTGCGCACGAAGCTCGGCTTCAACTACTGGTCGCTGTCGCAATACCTGAAGCATCAGGTCAAGAACGCGGTGAACTTCATCTCGCAGTTCGAGCGCGTGATGACCGACGAAGCGCGCCGCCGCGGCTGCGACGGCGTCGTGTGCGGGCACATCCACAAGGCCGAAATCCGCGACATCGACGGCATTCTCTACTGCAACGACGGCGACTGGGTCGAGAGTCTCTCGGCGCTCGTCGAAACCTACGACGGCGAACTGAAAATCGTCTACTGGACGGTGATGCGCTCGCCGGAAGCGCAGCCGGCGAAAGCACGCGCGACCGTCTGACCACGAACGAACCAACGGGGCCAAAGCCGATGAAGATCATGATCGTTACCGACGCATGGGAACCGCAGGTCAACGGCGTCGTGCGCACGCTCACGCAGACGACGAAGGAACTCACCGCGCTCGGACATCGCGTGGAATTGCTCACGCCGCTCGAGTTCAGAACGATTCCCTGCCCGACCTATCCGGAGATTCGCCTGTCGCTGATGCCGGGACAGCGCGTCGCGAGCCGCATCGACGCGTTCGGGCCGGACGCGCTGCACATCGCCACCGAAGGTCCGCTCGGACTCGCGGCGCGCGCGTATGCGCTGCGTCACAAGCTGCCGTTCACGACCGCGTACCACACGCGCTTTCCGGAGTATGTGAAGGCGCGCTTCGGCATCCCGCTCGCGCTGACGTATCGCTTCCTCCACTGGTTCCACAAGGGCTCGCAGGCGGTGATGGCGCCGACGCCCGTCGTCAAGAGCGATCTCGAAAAATACGGCTTCACGAATGTCGTGCTGTGGACGCGCGGCGTCGATCTCGACATCTTTCATCCGATGGAGTCGAAGGTGCTCAACACGGCGCGGCCGATCTTTCTGTACGTCGGGCGCGTGGCCGTGGAAAAGAACGTCGAGGCGTTTCTCAAGCTCGATCTGCCCGGCTCGAAGTGGGTCGCGGGCGAAGGTCCGGCGCTCGCGGAGCTGAAGTCGCGCTATACGAACGTCAACTATCTGGGCGTGCTGTCGCAGCCGGAGCTCGCGAAGGTCTACGCGGCGGCGGATGTCTTCGTGTTTCCCAGCAAGACCGATACTTTCGGCCTCGTGCTGCTCGAAGCGATGGCCTGCGGCACGCCGGTCGCGGCCTATCCGGTGACGGGCCCGATCGACGTGCTCGGCGAAAACGGCCCCGGTGCGCTCGACGACGACCTTCACGAAGCCTGCCTGCAGGCGCTGAAAATCGAACGCGCCGATGCCCGCGCGTGGGCCGAACGCTTCTCGTGGCGCGCGGCCTCGGAGCAGTTCGCATCGCATCTGCGCCAGTTCGGGCCGCGCGCCGCGAGCTCGGACCGGGCAGCGGCATGACGCGACACGCCGTGGCGCAGGAACGGGCCGAAGCGAACGCGCGAGGCGCTTCGTCCGCGACGGGCCGCGCGCGCGATCCCTTCGACGATGACCCCGAAGACATCGACGAAACGTCCGCGCAGCCGCCCGAGCCGCTCGGCCCCGACGACCTGCCCTTCAATCCGTACAAGGGCAACCGCGGCTTCACGCGCGCGTGGCACGCGATGAAAAATTCGCTGTACGGTTTTCGCGTCGCGATTCGCGAGGAAAGCGCGTTTCGTCAGGAATTGACGCTCGCCGCGATCCTCCTGCCGTGCAGCCTTTTCGTGCCGGTCGCGCCCGTCGAGCGCGCGGCGCTGATCGCGTCCGTGCTGCTGGTGCTGATCGTCGAGTTGCTGAATTCGAGCGTCGAGGCGGCCATCGACCGGATATCGCTCGAACGTCACGAGTTGTCAAAGCGCGCGAAGGATTTCGGCAGCGCCGCGGTGATGGTCGCGCTCGGCGTCTGCGTCATTACCTGGGGTCTGATTCTTTGGCCGTTTGCATCCGCTTGGCTCGCGCGTATCTTATAAAAGAGAATTCGTGCGCTCAAAGCTCGCGTCCGTGCCGCAGAACGACCGGTTTATAATCGTCCGATATTCTCAAAAATAGCAACGGAAGCGGCCGCGCGAACGCTCATCCCGAGCCCTCGCGGCCCGATCCCAAGGTCGGACGACATGGAAGCCAAACCACCCCGCCGCACCCGCGAACGGATACTCGAGCTGTCGCTGAAGTTGTTCAACGATATCGGCGAGCCGAACGTCACCACGACGACCATCGCCGAGGAGATGGAAATCAGTCCAGGCAACCTGTACTACCATTTCCGCAACAAAGACGACATCATCAACAGCATCTTCGCGCAGTTCGAGCAGCAGATTCAGAAGCGTCTGCGCTTTCCGGACGATCATCGCCCGACGATCGACGAGATGTGGTCGTATCTGCAATACATGGCGGATTTCTTGTGGACTTACCGCTTCCTGTATCGCGACCTGAACGATCTGCTCGCGCGCAACCGCACGCTCGAAACGCACTTCAAGCAGATCATCACGCACAAGGTGCACTTCGCGAGCCAGTTGTGCGAGGCGCTCGTGGCCGATCAGGAAATGGTCGCGACGCCCGAGGAGATCAAGGTGATCGCGACGAACATCGGCGTAATCGCGACGTACTGGCTGTCGTATCAGTACGTGATGAATCCGCGCAAGTACAACGATCAGGAAGCGATCCGCACGGAACTGCATCAGGCGAGCCTGCATATCATCTCGATCATGGCGCCGTATCTGCGCGGACGCTCGCGTCAGCTCTTCGACGATCTCGTTTCCGGTAAGCTGCCAAAGCGCGAGTATGCGGATTTCCTGCCGCCGCGCGAAGACGCGTCCAACGCATCGAACGCGTCGAAGACCGAAATACCGAAGGATTCCAGATAAATGAAGGCAGTTTGTGTTTATTGCGGCTCCGCGACCGGCGCCCGCCCCGTCTATGCCGAAGCGGCCAAGGCATTCGGCCGCGCGCTCGTTGAAAACGATCTCTCGCTCGTCTACGGCGGCGGCCGCGTCGGGCTGATGGGACTCATCGCCGATGAAGTGCTCGCCGCGGGCGGACGCGCCGTCGGCGTGATTCCCGAGTTGCTGCTCGCAAAGGAAGTGGGCCACACGGATCTCACCGAATTGCACGTCGTGCCCGACATGCACGAGCGCAAGAAGAAGATGGCCGATCTGTCGGACGCGTTCGTCGCGATGCCGGGCGGCGTCGGCACGTTCGAGGAGTTTTTCGAGGTCTACACGTGGGCGCAGCTCGGCTATCACCAGAAGCCGGTCGGCTTGCTCGACGTGAACGGCTACTACGATCCGCTCATGGCGATGCTGTGTCATACGGTCGACGAAGGCTTCATGCGCGAGGCGTATCTGGATTTCATTCAGGTCGCAGCCGAACCCGGCGAGATGATCGCAAAGCTGAAGACCTACACGCCGCCCGCGATCGACAAGTGGTCCGAAAAACGTAACGCCGTCTGAGGAGCGGAACCGATGTCTAAAGTCATCCTGATTACGGGGGCTAGCCGCGGCATCGGCCGCTCGGCTGCGGTGCTCGCGGGCGCGCGCGGCTGGTCGGTCGGCGTCAACTACGCGTCGAACGCCGCGGCCGCCGATGACACCGTCGCGGCCGTCGTTGCGGCGGGCGGCAAGGCCATCGCGATTCCCGGCGACGTCAGCGACGAAGCCGCGATCATCGCGATGTTCGACGCGACGGAGAAAGCCTTCGGCAAGATCGATGGCGTCGTGAACAACGCGGGCATCGTCGCGCCCGGTTCGATGCTCGCGGACATGGATATCGCGCGCATGAAGCGCATCTTCGACATCAACGTGCTCGGTGCGTATCTCTGCGCGCGCGAGGCGGCGCGGCGCATGTCGACTTCGCGCGGCGGCAAGGGCGGATCGCTCGTGAATGTATCGTCGGCGGCGGCGCGGCTCGGCGGGCCGAACGAGTACGTCGATTACGCGGGATCCAAAGGTGCGATCGATACGCTCACGATCGGGCTGTCGAAGGAACTCGGGCGCGAAGGCGTGCGCGTGAACGCGATTCGCCCCGGGCTCATCGATACCGACATCCACGCGAGCGGCGGCAAGCCGGATCGCGCGCACGTACTTGGCGTGCAGACGCCGATCGGACGCGCGGGCACCGCCGATGAAGTCGGCGAATCGATCGTATGGCTGTTGTCGGATGCGTCGTCGTATGTGACGGGCGCGATTCTGGACGTGTCGGGCGGGCGTTGATCAAGCAGGCTCTGGCATGAACTCGAGCCGATAACCGCGCTCCTCGAGCATCTTGACCACAGGCGGCTCCAGCGGATGTTCGTCGATGTGGCGCCGCGTCGCGCCATAACGCACGACCGGCGGATCGATGCTGGCAAGACGCCGCCATGAACCGTGCATGCCGAATACAGTGTGAAGGTTCACGCCGATGTGACTGAGCGCGGCATGTTCGAAACCGAAACGCGCCGCGACTTCGAGCGGCGCGAACCGCAGACCCACGGCTTCCAGCTCGGGACGCAACATGCAGGTGAGTTGCACGTCTTCATGCGTGGCGTCGTTGAACCAGCTCATGGCGATCGGCTCGGAATCGCTGACGTCGGGCGGCGGGACCACCATCCGGATGTGCGGATGATCGACCAGCGCACGAAGCATGCGACGGCTACGGAGACTGAAGCCTCCGTTGAGCACCGGAATCACGACGGAGTCCGGGTTCTCGAGATCGCCGTACCAAGAAAAATCCTTCTTCCAGTAAATGCCTTCGGGTCTGTCGACGCGCGCGAGGTGTCCGGGCGCGCCGATATAGTCGTATTCGAGGAATTCATCGGTCCAGTTCGACGCGTCGAGCAGCCAGCCGTCTTCCTGGACGATCAGCACGTACTCCGTTTCGACCATGCGCCACAACGCGAACATCATGAAAAGGCTGTATTCCTTGAAGCTCAGCGGCGCGATGGCACGGTGACGAATGTCCGGCGGAAGATTGCCGGGTGCGGACGGGCTTAGAAGCAAGGCGGAAGCGCCGGGCATTTGCCGGCGGGAGAATTCGAGCGCCAGCGCCGCGCCGTGGGCGTCGTTCAGTCCGGTCACGGAGACCAGAGTGATGTTGCTGAAATCGGGCATGAAACACGTCGGATGATAAGGATGCCGAGCGATTCTAAATCACTGGCATTCGACGCCATCTCAAAAGGCTGGGTCATTCATCGACGCGCATTTGGCGGCGAGAATATGGTTTTGACGGGGAAAGTGCGCGATCATTTTCGATGAAGCGAGCAAATCGATCGGGTGGCTGATGTCGCATATGTCGTTATTGACACCGAACTCAGGCGCGCGGCGACTGTTCAGATCGTTGCAAAGGCCCGCGGCAGGCGAGCCTTCCATTCATACTCGACGACGTCTCGAGCGCGTAACAGCGGGATCTGCCCTGTCAGCTTCGTTTGATCGCCAGGATGCTCTCAACGGCCTTCCGGGCATTGATGAGACCCGCGCCACAACCCTCCGGACACTGTGCGGCCATCGATGTCGCCGTTGAAGTCAGGGCGGACTTTATCTCGTCGACGGTCGCCCCAGGGTTCGCCTCAAACATGAGTGCAATCACTCCTGCTACGTGCGGAGTTGACTGCGATGTGCCACTCAATATCGAAAACATGGAGTTGGATGCGGGAACGGTCTTACCTGTATCGATGGTCGAGATGATCGATCCGCCGGGGGCCATCACAGTGACCGGCGGCCCGTAATTCGAGAATACAGCACGATTGCCACCGGAATCCGTTGCACCAACAGTGACGATCCCGTTGCAGTTCCCAGGCTGCTGCGTCGAAACTTCCCCCTTGCCGTTAGGCCCGTTTCCGGAAGCAGTCACGACCACCGCGCCCTTACTGCGCGCGAAATCGATGGCATCCTGGTAGGCTCTAGAACAAGTTCCCGCACCGCCCAGACTCAAATTGATGACCTTGGCTGGCGTCGCGTTTGGCGGTACGCCTTCCACGGTGCCGCCCGCAGACCAAACGATGGCATCCGCAATGTCCGATAATTGGCCACCGCATCGCCCAAGAACGCGCACAGGAAGAATTTTGCTGTTATAGGCCACGCCGGCCATTCCGTATCCGTTGTTGGCTTTCGCACCGATGATGCCCGCCACATGCGTCCCGTGCCAGGTGGAATCCGAGCTTGATGTTAGTACACCGCTTGGACACACGTCGCCAGCCTGCGTCCAGTTTCCGGGGTCCGATCCACCCGCCCCGCGTCCGCTCCTGTTTCGGTCATAGCGCGCGTCGGATATGAAGTTGTATCCAGGCAGAAACTGGCCATCGAGATCCTTCTGGTCGGTTATACCGGTGTCGAGCACCGCAACGACGACGCCGTTGCCCGTGGCCAGATCCCATGCGCTTGGCAACGAGATTGCCGTGCTTTGACTCGACAGATTCCACTGATATTGGCTATAGAAGGGATCATTGGGTACAGACGCCGGATACATGATCGCGTTAGGCTCGATGTACTCCACCTCCGGGCTCTTCAGATACTCCACCATGAACGCCTGAGCCTCAGAGGAACTCATGCGCTTCGACGCCCGGATGACGTGCCCTCGACCACGCGTCACACTTCTTTCTTCGATCGAAAGATTCCTCAGTTTGGCCACGCGCGCATTGTTCGAAGTGGCCAGCGTAGCGTCGTTGATTGATCGATGCGCGGCACTGTCACCACTGCCGCTCTCGTTCGCCTGCGAGCGGTAATAGACGATGAAACTGTCGTACTCGCTTCCCTGAAGCAATCCGCTGACATTCGCGCGCGATGCATACTCCGTAGGAATTTCGTTCGCAGCGAGCCTCGTTGTCGCTTTCATTTGAGTGGACTCGGGCAACACCGATCCGAGTTCGGAAGATCCCCCGCCGCAGGCTGCGAGACTAGCGGAAGCAGCCATGATTAAAGCAATAGTTCTTTTCTTCATTATTTTGATTCTATTTTTTAATTCGTATACCTAATTTATAGGAACGTAATACATGAACTTACGACTAACACGCTATGCGACCATGCCGTCCTCCTTCGTCGATGATGAGTTCCCGAAAACCTCCCTAGCGTCATCGTCTGGGGGCGATGTCTTCCAGTGTGTCGCCCTATGCCTGCTCACTCCGCAGCGAACGTTACGCGATACCCGCGCGCCTCCAACATACGCACGACATCCATTTCCCGGAATGCCCGCTGTGCCAAACTGCGTTTGACTTTGTACTCCACGCTCGGTGGATCGATGCTGACCAGACGGCGCCAGAAAGCATGATGGCCGAATAGGTCCATGAAATCGGCATCGCCATAGATAGGACCGGAGTCTTCCACCGCGAACAGCTTGCACAAATCGAGCGGAGCGTACTTGATCCCGACCGCCTCGAGTTGCGGACGCAAAGTGGCAGTCAGTTGCACGTCTTCATTGGGTGCGCGATTACTCCAGCGCATGCGAAATTCGCTGTTATCGAGTAATTCCGGCCGCGGAATCTCAACCTTGATTTCCGGATGATCCATCAATGCGCGCAACATGCGCCTGCTGCGCAGGCTGAAGCCTCCATTCAAAACAGGCCGCACGACATGGCCCGGACGATCTATCCGATCGCGCCATTTGAAGTGTGAAATCCACTCGGTACCGGCGGCCGATTCGACGCACGCCTGATGAACGGGTGCCCCTATGTAGTCGTAGTCGAAGAATTCGTCACGCCAGTTATTGCCGTCCAGAACCCAGCCATCATCCTGCAAGACGAGCGCGAAATCGGTGTCGATCAGCTTCCAAAGCGCAAACATCACGAACCAGCTGTATTCGTGGTAGTTCATGGGAGCGATCTTGCGGTGCGCGATTCCTTCAGGCAGCCCGCGCGGCGAATTCGGGCTGCAAAGTAATGCGCGCGCGCCTGGCATTTGTCTGCGACTCAATTCCAGCGCTGGAACGGCGCGCGTGGCGTCCTGCAAACCTGTTACGGAAACCAAAGTAATTCGATTAAAGTTCGCGCGCGTCATGCTGTTGCGATGGTCCGATATATGAATAGTGCCTTGATACAGCGGTATTCATATTAGGGGCGCATCGCTCATGCATCAATAGAACTAATCGGAAAACGGATCGTCAACGACCAATGTCAATCCGTTCGATCGACGATGTGACGCGGGCTTCCTCACGTAAAAGGGATGCGGCACACGCTTCGCCCGTGGGTCAAAACCCGCCATGCGCCGCCAGCCACGCTTCCTCATCGGCGCGCATTTCGCGTCCGAGAATCCGATTGCGATGCGGAAAGCGTCCGAAGCGCTCGACCACTTCCGCGTGCTCCAGCGCCGATTCATGGAAGCTCGAAACGCCGGTCTCTTCTTTCAGCTTTGCGAATAAGCGCAGCGCCTCGCGCTGGCTCCCCATCGATTCATCGTGCTCGAACGGCATGTACGCGAACGCGCGATGGTACGCACTCGGCAAGCGCAGATCGTCGCCGCGCTCGACCAGCGTCTTCGCCAGCGCGAGCGCACGCGCATCGCCCGCAAACGCGCGCGGCGTGTTCCGATGACAGTTGCGCGAAAACTGATCGATGAGCACGATCAGCGCAAGCGTGCCGAGCGGCGTGCTTTCCCACTCGCGCAAGCCGCCCGCGTGCGCCTCGTCGAGCAGCGCGCCGAAACGTTCGGTGAGCAGCGAATCGAAGGCGCGCTTCTTCTTCCACCACAGCTTGCGATCCTGACCGAATTCCGCTGAACCGGGCGCGCCGAACCAGAGATCGAGCACGGCCTGAGCGCGCGGATCCATGTTCAGACGAGTTCCAGCACCAGTCGCCGCGTGCGCGCGCTCTTTTTCTCCAGCTTCGCGATGCGCAACTCGCCGATCTCCTCCGTGTTGCGCACATGCGTGCCGCCGCACGGCTGCAGATCGACATTCTCGATGCGCAAGAGACGCACGCGGCCGAGGCCCGTCGGCGGCTTCACGCTCATCGTGCGGACGAGCTCGGGACGCGCGGCCATTTCATCGTCGGTGATCCATTCGGTCTGCACGCCGTGCGCGCCGCCGATCAGCGCGTTGAGCTTCGCTTCGACGGCTTCGCGCTCGATCGGCTCGACCGTCGCGAGATCGAGCCGCGCGTATTCCGTCGTGATGCTGCAGCCGTCGACGGGATACGGCAGCACCGCGCAGATCAGATGGCTCGCCGTATGCAGCCGCATGCGCCGGTAACGCTGCGCCCAGTCGATCTCCGCGCTCACCTTGTCGCCGGTTTTCAGCTTCGCAAGCGCATCCTCCTGACCGGGCGCGGGAACGTGAACCGCGTCATCCGGCGTTGCGCCTTCGAACTTCGCCTTGCGCGTATCGGCGATCGCGATGACCGTGCCGTCCGCGAGCGTCAGCGTGCCGGCATCGCCCGCCTGGCCGCCGCCGAGCGGATAGAACACGGTTTGATCGAGGTGGATGCCCTGCTCGTCGATGGCGGTGACGGTCGCGTCGCAACGCGTTTGATAAGCGTCCTCGCGAAAGAGTGCGCGTGTGCTCATGGTCGTGCTTCCTTGCGATGAGGCGAAAAAGCCGATGATGCATCAGCCGCGCCCCGCCTGAACCGGTACAAAAGAAAGCGAATCAACCGGGACGGTTGCGCATCCAGTCGGCGGTATCGAAGAACGAAGTGAGCAGCCGCTCGCGCAAGGATGCGTCGATGCCGATGTCTTCCATCGCCCACGCCATGCAGCGCAGCCATTGGTCGCGCTCGCTCGATGCAATCGCGAACGGCAGATGCCGCGCCCGCAAACGCGGGTGACCGAAGCGGCTGATGTAGTGATCCGGCCCGCCCATCCAGCCGCACAGGAACCAGAACGTCTTGTCGCGCGAATTGTCGAGCGTCGGCGGATGCAGCGCGCGGATGCCCGCGAACTCCGGCTCGAGGTCCATCAGATCATAGAAACGGTCGACGAGCGCGCGCACGCGCTCTTCGCCGCCGACCAGCTCGAAAGCGGTCGGCTTTTGCACATCGTCTTCGGGATTGACGTCGGTCATTGCTCTGATTCGAAAAACTACGCGTCGCGCAGCGATTGCAGCGCGGGGCGCGCCAATACGCGCCGCAGGCTCAGCCAGCCGCCGAGCCCCGCGCACGCGACGCCCGCGACGATGCCCACCGGCACGAGCCACGGATTGAAATCGATATGAAACTCGAACACGCGCGCCGCCAGCACATAGCCGATGCCCTGCGCGCCGACCGCGGCCATCAGCCCGGACAGCGCGCCCACGGCGACGAACTCGGCGACCTGCACCGAGCGGATCTGTCCGTGCGACGCGCCGAGCGCGCGCAACAGCGCCGATTCGCGCACGCGTTCGTCGCGCGTGCCGGCAAGCGCCGCGTAGAGCACGAGCACGCCCGCCGCGAGCGTGAAGAGGAACAGGAACTGCACCGCGCCGATCACCTGCGCGAGCGTGCGATGAATCTGCGCGAGAATCGGCGCGATATCGATCGCCGTCACGTTCGGATAACGCGCGACGAGCCCGTCGATCACGCGTTGCTCGTCCGCCGGCAGATGAAAGCTCGTGATGAAGGTCGCGGGAAGATCGGCGAGCGCGTCGGGCGGCAGCAGCACGAAGAAGTTGACCTTGAACGAATTCCAGTCGACCTTGCGCACGCTCGTCACCGGCGCTTCGACCGGCAGTCCGGCGACGTCGAAACGCAGCACGTCGCCCATCTTCACGCGGATCGTCTTCGCGATGCCCTCTTCGATCGACACCTGCGGCTTGCCGTCTTTGCCGAACCACGCGCCTTGCGTGACGCGGTTATCGCCGGGCAGTTCGGTCGTGTACGACAGATTGAATTCGCGATCGACGAGGCGCTTCGCGTCGGCACGGTCGTAGTTGTCCGGATTCACAGCCTTGCCGTTGATGGCGACGAGACGCGCGCGCACCATCGGCGAAAGCGCGGCGTCGGGCTGGCCGTGCGTGTGCAGATAGTCGAGCACGCCGGCGCGCTGGTCCGGCTGAATGTCGATGAGAAACTGATTCGGCGCGTCGGGCGGCGTCGCGTCGCGCCAGCCCTTGATGAGATCGTTGCGCGTCATGCCGATGAGCAGCAGACACATCAGCCCGATGCCGAGCGCGGTGATTTGCAGCGCGCTCGACCCGCTGCGCCGCTCCAGCGACGCAAGCGCATAACGCCAGCCGACGCCCGCGCGGCTGCGCTCCCGCCGCACGAAGCGCGCCGCCGCCCAGAGCGCCGCGCGCGCGATCGCGCCGAACACGAGCAGGCCCGCCGCGAAACCGCCCGCGACGATGCCGCCGAGCTTCAACTCGCCCGCCGCGACGATCAAAAGCGCCGCGAACAGCAGCACGCCGACGCCATACGCGGCATGAGCGACGCGTTGCGCATCGCCAAGCTCGCGCCGGATGACATGCACCGGCGGCACGCGCGTGATCGGCAGAAGCGGCGGCAGCGCGAAGCCGAGCAGCAGCACGAGCCCCATCGCGACGCCTTGCAGCGCGGGCCAGACGCTCGGCTGCGGCAGTTCGACATCGACGAGCGAGCCGAGCCAGTTCAGCAGCACGAGATGCCCGCCGAAACCGAGCACGACGCCCGCCGCGCTGCCGATCAGGCCGATCGCCAGAAATTCGTTCAGGAAGAGCGCGCGCAGCGTGCGCTGGCTGACGCCGAGACAGCGCATCGCGGCGCAGCCGTCGAGATGACGCCGCGCGAAACGATGCGCCGCCATCGCGATCGCGACCGCCGCGAGCAGCGCCGTCAACAGCGACACCAGCGTGAGGAAGTGGCTCGCGCGATCGATCGTCTGGCGCACTTGCGGCTGGCCGTCGGAGAGCGATTCCAGCGCGACGCCGCGCAGCTTGCCGCCATCGACGTTCTCGCGCGCGAACTTCGCGAACTGCTCGACCTGGCTGTCGGAACCGGCGACGAGCAGGCGATACGTCACGCGGCTGCCGTAGCCGATGAGTCCCGTGGCGGCGATTTCGTCGGCGCGCATCATCAGGCGCGGCGAGAAGTTGACGAACGAGAAGCCGCGATCCAGTTCGCGCGTGATGACGCCCGCGACCGTGAACGTGCGCGTGCCGACTTTCACCGTGCCGCCGACCTTCGTCTTGAGCGCATCGAGCAAGGCGGCGTCGACCCAGACGGTGCCGGGCGCGGGAATGCCGTGCGCGGGCGCATCGGCGGCGTCGACGGCGGGCGCGATGCGCAGCGCGCCGCGCAACGGATAGCCCTGCGTCACGCCCTTGATCGCCGCGAGGCGCGAGAGCGGCTGCGCGGACGTCGAACTGATCATGCTCGGGAAAATCGTCGTGCCCGCCGTCTCGAGTCCGAGCGATTTCGCTTGCGTTGCGAACATCGGATCGACGGGATGATCGGCGCGCACGACGAAATCGGCGGCGATCATCTGGCGTCCGTCGCGCGCGAGTCCCTGGCGCATGCGATCCGCGAGAAACCCGACGCTGGAGAGCGCCGCCACCGCCAGCACCAGCGCGAGCAGCAGCATCGTGAGCTCGCCCGCGCGCCAGTCGCGGCCGGTCATGCGCCACGCCTGACGCATCGTCTGCATGAAACCGAGCGTGATGTGCGGATGCGAATGTCCTGCCTTACGTGCGGCCTGATCGTTCCTGAATGCGGTGCTCAATCGTGCTTGCTCCGCAGCCGGTTCATCCGATGTTCCGAGCTCGGCAGCATGTGCTTGGCCATGCGCGACACCCCGCCGTGCACGCCGCGCGCGAGCCTCGGCAGCGCCCAGCCCGCCAGCACCAGAAACGCGAGAAGCAGCACGAGAAACAGCAGCGGCACAAAGAGCGCGAGCGCGATGCCGGTGACCGCGCCGACATCCTCGGTCGCCGACGCCGCCCAGTTCGACACCGGCTCCGGCGACAGATTGATGAGCGCCCGCGTGCCCGCCTTCGCGAAATGCGATGCACCGGCGAGCGTGCCGCCCGCGAGCGCGGCGATGGTGAGCATGGCGGGATCGGCGTGGCCGAGGGAGCCGGCGGCGAGCACCGCGCCCGCCGGAATGCGGATGAACGTGTGCACCGCGTCCCACAGGGAATCGAAGGCGGGAATTTTATCGGCGAGAAATTCGACGACCGCGAGCACGCCCGCGACGCCGATCACCCACGGCGAGCCGAGCACCGCAAGCGAATCCGGCAGATGAACGATTCCCATGCGCTGGAACATGCCGGCGATGAAAACAGTGAGATACAGGCGCAGCCCGCTCGCCCATGACAGGCCCGCTGCGAGCGAAAGTGACTCAAGCATTGCCGTCTCCCTTAATGCTGCCAGCCGCCGGCGTTCGCCGCTACGGGACGATTTGCCGACTGAAAAGAGCGGTCTTTGCGGCAGATGCCGGAAGAAGCCGCCTACATCCGCGAAGATAGAACGAAAACGCGCAAAACGTTGCGCTCAGACAAATGCGGATGACCTCGAACCATTATATCCACGCAAATACGCGCGGTGCAGCACGGTTCAAGCGATTGGCGTTCCCGGCGCCCTCAGTGTCCTGACGAGAGCTTGAGCCCGATCAGCCCGGCGACGATCAGCACCGCGCTCAGGATGCGCGCCGCCGACAGCGCTTCGCCCATGAACACGATTCCGAAGACGAACGCGCCGACCGCGCCGATGCCCGTCCAAACGGCGTAGGCCGTGCCGAGCGGCAGTTGCTTCATGGCCATCGCGAGCAGGACGAAGCTGCCGAGCGCGGTGATGACGGTAAAGACGGACGGTCCGAGCCGGGTGAAGCCTTCGGACGATTTGAGACCGGCCGCCCAGGCGACTTCCAGCAGACCGGCGACGAAAAGAAGAATCCAGGACATCGAGCGACTCCCTTGAAAAATGGGGCCGTCCCCGACGAAACGATGCGCATGCGGTCGTCCGCATGGCTTAGGCGCGAAAGCCGAAGATTGTACCAAACGGGTGCATTCGCGGCACGCGCACGCGGCGCTTCGCCGCGCGGCGTGTGGTCGCGTTCCTTAAAACCATGCTATTAAGGAGAAAAGCGCCCGCGCGAGGCGCGCCTTTCGACACATCCGCTGCAAAAAGCCTGAACAAGGAGCGTTCATGGATGTCGACTCGGTCCTGCTCTCCCGCTTCCAGTTCGCGTGGGTCGTCGCCTTTCACATTCTGTTGCCGGCCTTCACGGTCGGTCTGTCGTGCTTCATCGCGACGCTCGAATTCAACTGGTGGATCACGAAGCGCGACGTCTATCGTCGCCTGTCGGCGTTCTGGCTGAAAATTTTCGCGGTGTCGTTCGGCATGGGCGTGGTGTCGGGCATCGTGATGCCGTTTCAGTTCGGCACCAACTGGAGCCGTTTTTCGGATGCGACTGCGAACGTCGTCGGCCCGCTGATGGGCTACGAAGTGCTGACGGCGTTCTTCCTCGAATCGGCGTTTCTCGGCGTGCTGCTCTTCGGGCGCAAGCTCGTGCCGCAGTGGGCGCATGTGATGTCGGCGATTTTCGTCGCGGCGGGCACCGTGATCTCGTCGTTCTGGATTCTCGCCGTCAATAGCTGGATGCAGACGCCGCAAGGCCACCGCCTGCTGCCGGACGGCCGCTTCGAAGTGGTGAGCTTCTTCGACGTGATCTTCACGCCGTCGTTTCCGTACCGGCTCGGGCACACGGTGAGCGCGTTTCTCGTGACGGCCGGCTTCGTGATTCTCGGCGTCGGCGCGATGTATCTGCGCCAGCGCCGCGCGCTCGAGGAGAGCCGCGTGATGGTGAAGATGTCGCTGATCTTTCTCATCATCATGGTGCCGGTGCAGATGGTGATCGGCGACGCGCATGGACTCAACACGCTCAAGCATCAGCCGGCCAAGCTCGCGGCGATGGAAGCGCTCTGGGAATCCGGCACGCGCGTTCCGGCCAATCTCTTCTCGATTCCCGATCAGGACGAGGAACGCAATCACTTCGAAATCTCGATTCCGGTGCTCGGCAGCATCTATCTGACGCACGACCCGAACGGCTACGTGCGCGGCCTCAAGGACTTTCCGCGCGAGGACCGGCCGCCCGTCGCGGTCGTGTTCTTCGCGTTTCACATCATGGTCGGCATCGCGCTGCTGATGTTCGCGCTCGTGCTGTGGGGCATCGTGCAGTTCGCGCGCGGGCGCATCGAGACGAGCACGCGCTGGCTGCGCGCGGCGACGTGGGCGATGCCGCTCGGCTTCATCGCGGTGATCGCCGGCTGGACGACGACCGAGGCCGGCCGTCAGCCGTGGACGGTCTACGGCATCCTGCGCACGAAGGATTCGGTGACGCCCTCGCTCACCGCCGCCGATGTCGGTCTCTCGTGGCTGCTCTATGTGCTCGCCTATCTCGTGATCTTCGGCGCGGGTTTGTTCCTGCTGCGGCGGCTCGTGCGCGTCGGGCCGGCCGAAGTCGGCCATGCGCACGAAAAGGACGAACTCGATACGAAGGCGCGCGCGGCGCGTCCGCTGTCGGCGGTATCGGCGGGCGGGAACGGCGCGACGCCCCGCGTGAGCGAGGACGACATCGTGCCGCCCGGCCGCGGACGCAAATAAGCAACGAACCGGAGAACGCGATGCTCGATCTCGTGCCGCTGTGGGCCGCCATTCTCGCGCTGGCGGTGTTCATGTATGTGCTGCTCGACGGCTTCGATCTCGGCGTAGGCATGGTTTTTCTGCTGCGCCGCGACGCCGAATCGCGCAATCTGATGATCAACTCCGTCGCGCCCGTCTGGGACTTCAACGAGACCTGGCTCATTCTCGGCGGCGGCGGATTGTTCGCGGTGTTTCCGCTCGCGTTCGCGATCATCGTGCCGGCCGTTTATTTCCCGATTCTCTTCATGCTGCTCGGGCTGATCTTTCGCGGCGTCGCGTTCGAATTCCGCGAAGTGACCGGCGCGCGCAAATGGCTGTGGGACGGGGCGTTCGGCTGCGGCTCGCTCGTCGCGACGTTCTCGCAGGGCATCGTGCTCGGCATGTTCATCCAGGGCTTCCCGATCGAAGGCCGCGTCTACGCCGGCACGAGCTGGAACTGGGTCGCGCCGTTTCCGTTGCTCGTCGGCGTGGGGCTGATCTTCGGCTATGCGCTGCAAGGCACGACGTGGCTCGTGCTCAAGACCGAAGGCGAACTGCAGGACTGGAGCCGCAAGATGGCGCGCTATGCGCTCATCGGCGTGATCGCGTTCATTCTGCTCATCAGCCTGTGGACGCCGCTCAAGGACGCGCGCATTGCCGCGCGCTGGTTTGCCTTCCCCGACAGCCTGGCGTTCGCGCCGGTGCCTGTGCTCACCGTGCTGCTCGCGTGGACGCTCTGGTCGAGCCTCGCGAAAGACCGCGACGTGCTGCCGTTCCTGTGCTCGATCGGGCTCTTCTTTCTCGCGTTCACGGGGCTCGTCATTAGCCTGTGGCCGTTCATCGCGCCGCCTTCGGTCACGCTCTGGGATGCGTCCGCCGCGCCCTTGTCGCATCAGTTTCTGCTGATCGGGACGATGTTTCTGCTGCCCGTCCTGATGATCTACGTGATCTGGTCGTACTGGGTGTTCCGCGGCAAGGTACGCGGCGACATGGGTTATCACGCGGAATAGTCAGAGCTTCTGCTGCGTGGCGAGCGACAGGAGGCGCGCCCATTTGTGCGCCTCGCCGCGATCGCGCATCGGCAGCGTCCATTCGCCGTGCTTCGCGTCCCGCACGTCGAGCACGACCTGCCACGCGCCGTTCGTTCCATTCGCCTGCCGCATGCGCGCGCCGCGCAGGTCCGCGAAGATATAGCTGCCGCGCTCGTCGCCGACGCGCACATCGCACAGACGCTTGCCCGCCGCGACCCGCACGCCGCCCCAGTCGGATTTGAGTTCGTGGGTCCAGTCGCCGTGTTCGCCTTTGCGCAGATTCGGCGCGATCTCGCGGCGGCTCGCGAGCCAGCGCATCACGCCCGCCGCGATGATCGCCAGCACGACGATCGCAACCGCCACCGCGACGCCGAGGCCGAAGTGCGCGTGTAGCGCGTCGAACGACCATATCGCGCCGTAAATCAGCAATCCTAAAACGATCAGTCCGACGACGATGGGCATCGCGCCTCCCGCACGCTCAATCGATGAGACCGCAGCGTATCACTGCGCCTTGTGCTTCGCGTTCCAGTCGCGCAGCGCCTGCAGCGTGTTGGCGACGTGCTGGTCCGGCGACAGGCTCGTGTATTCGTAGATGACGCGGCCGTCGGGCGCGATCACGTAGGACACGCGCTTGGCCATCGTGCTTTTCATCGGCATGGAGGCGTCGTAGGACTTGATGATCTTCGAGTTTTCGTCCGCCGCGACCGGAAACTTGCTGCGGCATTCGCTCACCGAAAACTTCTTCAACGTATCGATGTTGTCGTGCGACACGCCGATGACCGTCGCGCCTTCGGCCTTGTACTGATCGACCGCTTCCGCGAACTCATGCGCCTCGATCGTGCAGCCCTTCGTGAACGCCGCCGGATAGAAGTACAGCACGACCGGGCCTTTCTTGAGGGCATCGGCGAGCGAATAGTCGTACACGTTGCCGCCGAGCGACGCCTGCGCGGTGAAGTCGGGCGCGGCATCCCCGGGCTTGAGCGTCGCGCCTGCGACGAGCGGATAAACGGCCGCGGCCATCGCCAGAACAGCAGCCGCTTTCATACCGGAAAATCTTTTCATGCGCGCTCCTTTCGAAGACCTCGTTCATGCAAAGACGCCGGCTATGCGTCGTCCTCGCCCTGATCCATCCGGTGTTGCGCGAACCACGCCGCCGCTTCGAATTGCAGTTTCGCGAGCACCGCGGGCGTGAGCACGTCGAGCGATGGCTGCGCGTGCCGGCTCGCGTCGATGGCGGGCGCATCGCCCCGCTCGGCAGCCCGCGCGATGCCGAGCAGCGCGCCGAGCAAGCCTTCGCCCGCGAGAATGGCCGTGCGGATTTCGGCCGCCAGATGGAGCTTATCGAGAATTTCCACGGGCTGCATGTTCAGCACGACATGCACGAGCGAGAAGATGCCGGTCATGAACGCGGCGTCGGAAAAGGCTTCGTCGGCGGGACGCAGCTTTTCGGCCGCGAGCTCCAGGAAGCGCGCGCGCGTGCCGACGAGTTGCAGCAGCGGATCCGAGCGCCACGGCAAACCGCTGCCGTCCGCGTACAGCAGCAGCTGCGCCCAGCGCATCAACTGGCGCGTGCCGGTCGCGGCGATCGCCTCGCGCAACGACGACACGCGCCGCCCGCGCGTCTGCGCACTCGAATTCGCGAGACGCATCAGCTGCACGACGATATCCGGATTGCGCTTCAGTTCCGCTTCCAGCTCGCGCAGGCCCGGCTCGCCGGCGAGCACGGCCATGAGGCGCAGGAGCGAGCCGCGCGCCGGGCTCTCGCGCCGCGCCGAAAGCACCTGCGGCCGCGCGAAGAAATAGCCCTGAAAGAGATCGAAGCCGAGACGTTTGGCGCGCGTCAGATCGTCGAACGTCTCGATCTTTTCCGCCACGAGCAGCTTGCCGCGCCGCTTCACTTCCGCAGCGAGTAGCGGCAGATGCCGATCGTCCGCGGCGAGGAAATCGACCTTGACGATATCGACGGTCGGCAGCGCGGCATGCAGCGCGTCGTCGAGCTTCACGACGTCGTCGAGCGCGAAGCGAAAGCCCGCGTTGCGCAACTGCGCGCAGCGTTTGAATAGCGACTCGTCGAACGTGATGCTTTCCAGCAGTTCCAGCACGAAACGCTCGGGCTGCATGATGTGGACGATGTCGTCGAACAGCAGCTCGCGGTTCATGTTCACGTAACCGGGATGCGGCCCGAGCACCGCCGGCACGCCCATCTCGCCGATCGTGCGCGCGACGACATGCGCGGTCGCCTGCACGTCGTCGTGGATGCGGGCGCGATTGTCGGGGCTGTCGCGAAAGAGCAGTTCGTAGGCGACGAGCGCGCCTTCGCCGTCGAGGATCGGCTGACGCCCGACATAGACGCTTTGCCCGCGGCGCGCCGATGCCGCGCGCTTCAGGGAAGAATCGGGCATGGCGCGGACCGGTCGGATGCGCGCGGCGGCGCCGTGAAGCGTTGCGTGATGGCCGGCTCGATGGCCTTGGCTATGGCACAGGCCGGCCGCTTGGTGGATTCGATCATGGGGCGAACGAGTCGAACGGAATTCTGATGGTCAACAGCACGGCGAAAGCCCTGCGTCCGGCGGCACACCGACGAGAGAACGGGTTCCCGGCCGCAAACGCGCCACTGTAACCGAATTCTCCTGACGAGATAATATGAAACCTCATATAGACAATAACTGGACATTCTTGATGCCGCGATGCGCCCGCCGCATCCGCGCCGCCGGTTAAAGAAATCCCCGATCGCGCCGATAACTCGCCTGATAGAGCGTGTCGCGCCTCATTGCGGCACGTCCCGGCCGGAACCCGCGAGGCGCGGGTTCCGCGCGCCGCCGCCTGGCCGAAACAGCAGGCGCAGCCGCCAGAAACCAACGAGACCATGCAAGCGAACCGGATCAACGTCTCCCGCCGCGCACCGTGGCGCATCGCGCTCGATGCGCTCTCTCGCGCATGGGGAAGCGCCGCGCGCGAGCGGCATCCCGAGAGCGCCGGGGAGCCGCCCGCGCCCGCGACATCGCCCGGGGCCGGCGCGCCGGATGCGCCCGTCGCCGCCGTCGCGAATGCCCTGACCGACGCGTCCGAGGCCACGCTCGGCGCGGTCGACTTCCTCGCCCAGCTCGACGATGCGCTGCGCTTCCAGTATGTATCGGATGCGAGCATCGAGTTCATCGGCTATCACCGCGATTATCTGAGCATGCTGACGCTGCACGATCTCGTCGCATCCGAGGAAGCCGACGAGCTGCATGCGCTCGTCGCGCGGGCGCGCGTGAGCGGCAAGCTCGAATCGGCGACGCTGACGGTCGTGAAGTCGCTCACCTATCCGATCTGCGTCGAGTTGCGGCTCGTGTCGACGGCCGCGCGCGGCATGCCCGGCTTCGCGCTCGCCGCCTTCGACGTGACGCACTGGCGCGAGCGCGAAGCGGCGCTCGTGCATACGATCAATCACGATGCGCTGACGGGCCTCGACAATCTCATCGCCCTGAAGGCCGCGATCGTTGCGGCGCAGGACGAAGCCGAACTCACGCGCACGCACGCGGGACTCGTGCTGCTCGACATCGACGATTATCAGCGCATCAACCGCGCGCTCGGCTACGACGCCGGCGACGAGCTGCTGCGCGAAACCGCGCGGCGCATCCAGCATACGGCGGGACACGGCGAGCGCGTCGCGCGCGTGGCCGGCGACGAATTCGCCGTGCTGCTGCCGCCCGGCACCACGGCGGAACTCGCCGAAAGTCTCGGGCGGCGCTTGCTCACCGCGATCGCGCAGCCCTACCGGCATCGCGGGCAGCACACGCATTTGTCGGCGAGCGTGGGCGTCGCGCTGTATCCGGATCAGGCGGGCAGGCTCGCGAAAAGCGAAGCGCAGACCAACCTCTTGCGCATGGCCGATCAGGCGCTCGCGCAGGCGAAGGAATCGGGCGGCAATGCGCTCGTCTTCCACACGATCGACGACAACCCCGCCGACGCCGAGCGCCTCAAGCTCGAAGCGGACCTGTACGAAGCCGTGCGCAACGGTGAGTTCTCGCTCTACTTCCAGCCGATCACGAAGATCCGCACGGGCGCGGTGGTCGGCGTGGAAGCGCTGATGCGCTGGAATCATCCGGTGCACGGGCTCGTGCCGCCGTCGACGTTCATTCCGCTCGCGGAATCCATCGGCCTCATCAATTATCTGGGCAACTGGGTGCTGAAGGCCGCGTGCATGCAGATCGTGCAGTGGGACGCGATCGGCATCCGGCTCGATTACGTGTCGGTGAACGTGTCGCCGCAGCAGTTCCGCGACAAACGATTCACCGCCGCAGTAAAAGAAGCGCTCGCGCTCACCGGCATCGACGCGCGGCGGCTCGTGTTCGAGATCACCGAAAGCCTTTTGATGCACGATCCGGAGGAAGCGACGCGCCTGCTCGAAACGCTGACGACGATCGGCATCCGCTTCGCCGTCGACGATTTCGGCACCGGCTATTCGAGCCTCGCCTATTTGCAACGTTTTCCGCTCTCGAAGCTCAAGATCGACCGCAGCTTTGTCGAGAACCTGATTACGTCCCGAAACAATCGCGCGATCGTGAGCGCGGTGGTCGGGCTGGCGCAATCGCTCGGACTGGAGCTGGTGGCCGAAGGCGTCGAAACCGAGGCGCAGCGGGATTTGCTCGCGGACCTGGGATGCGACCATATTCAGGGCTGGCTCATCAGCCATGCGTTGCCGTCGGACGAGCTGGCGCGCTCGTTCCAGTCGCATTCGCTCGTATTGCACGAGACATTATGAACGGACGATTGTTCGTGTTTTAATCGAAGCACGCGCCGTAACTCCCTAATAACGTGTACATTTCGTTGTTGGGTGCTGGATTGCAGGACCGCCTCGGGTTAGCCGTCGCGTAACGAACGAGTTCTTATTTTTTGCAATGGCACGCACCAAGGCCGAACTACTGGACAAGCTGTGGTCGCGCATGAGCGAGCGCGGGGATTTCCCCATGCTGTCTCAGGCGCTGCGCTCGACTGTGTCCGCAATGAGCGATGACGACCTCGACTTCACGTCCCTCGTGCAAGTCGTGCTGTCGGACGTCGGCCTCACGCAGAAGGTGCTGCGGCTCGCCAACTCGGCGATGTACATCGCGTTCGGCGGCAACATCACCACCGTCACGCGCGCGTTGATGGTGCTCGGCATGGACGCCGTCGGTCATCTCGTCGTCGGGTTGAAGCTCGTCGACCACTTCCATCAGAGCGCGCCGCGCCGTATCGACGCGAAGCTCGAACTGAACCGCACCCTGCTCTCGGGCGCGGTTGCGCGGCAGCTCACCGAGCACAAGGACTTGCGCTCCGCCGAGGAAGCGGTCGTCTGCACGCTGATGCGGCAGATCGGCAAGCTGCTCGTCGCGTTCTATCTCGAACACGAGTGGGATCAGTTGCGCCGCAAGGCCGCTTCGGAAAACATCCCCGACAGCGCCGCCTGTGCCGCGCTGCTCGGCGTCACCTTCGACGAGATCGGCCTCGAAGCGGCGGACCGCTGGCGTCTGCCCGAGACGATTCGCGAAGGCATGCGCGCGACCGATCCGAACGCGCCCGTCGATGAAACCGTGCCGAAGCACGTTCGCTGGCTGCGCGCGATCTCCAACTATTCGACCGAAGTCGCGGACGCGCTCACGGCGCAAAACGTGGCCGCGGACGGCCGCGAATCGGTGCTCTTCGATATCGCGAACCGCTACACCGGACCGCTCAACACCGACGCCGACACGCTCACGTCGATGAGCCTCGCGCTCGCGAACGAAGAAGCGAGCGACGGCGTGATGCGCGAGATCTCCGAGCTGCAGGCCAACGCCGATGCCATGGCGCGCGCGAACGTATCGGCGGAGGCGCGCATCGGCGCGAGCGTCGCGGACTTGCGCTCGTTGCCGTCGAAGAATGCGCTGGCGCCCGCGCTCGCGCTCGCGTCGGAATCGATACTCGGCAGCCTGCATCTGTCGCGCACCGTGGTGTTCGTGCGCCAGGCCAACAACGAATTCCACGCGCGTCTCGGCCTCGGCGCGGGCGTCGAGCCGATGTTGCCGAAACTGCGCTTCTCGGCGGAGTTCCGGCCCGACGTGTTTCATCTCGCGATCAGCAATCCGGTCGGCATCTTCATCGAGAACGCGCACGACGCGCGCATCGACGCCCGCCTGCCGCGCTGGTACAAGGAGACGCTCGGCGAAGCGCAGGCGTTCGTCGTGCTGCCGGTGAAATCGAACGATACGACCGTCGCGCTGATCTACGGCGACTGGACCTCGCCGCAACACGTGCGCAAGATCTCGCCCGCCGAGATGAGCGCACTGAACGAGCTCACGAAGGAGCTGAGCCGTTTTTTCTTTAGCGCGAACTGGAAGGAAGTCGAGCTCATCTGAGCGGCTTCCTTCTTGCGCGCAGACCCCTTCCTCCGCCTTATTCCCGCTTCAGAATCGCCACGGCCTGCTCGCCGTATCGCACGATATAGCCGCCGTGCGCGCGCTGCCATTCGCGTGCTTCCGATTCGTTCGCAAACCAGTTCTTCTCGTAGTCGTTGAACGCGCCTGCGTCGAGCCGATAGCGGTCGATCGCCGCGTCCGGCTGTTCGTCGATGTGGGATTTGCACGCGTCCCAGCCTGGGTAGCCGAGTTCGACGGCGAGCATCGCAAGCAGATGCTTCAGTTGCAGATCGTCGCGCATCGCGTGCAGATCGGCGAGGCGTTTCGCGCGCGTGACGTTCGTCGCGAGCAGGCGGCGCAGAACGGGCATCGACGCGCTCGTATCGCCGTCGCGGGCGTGACGAAGCAGACGCCGCGCATGTTCGCGCAGATAGTCGCTATTGGAAACGGAAGAAGAGATCGGACAGGATGTAGACCACATGACGTTGTTCCTTTGTTGCGCCGTTCTCGCTGCGGCTATAAAGGTTCGACGTTGCGGTTCGATCCAAAGTTGAGGTGCTGCACGGCAGGTGCGTAAGACTTTCGCGAGACCGGGCGCCCTGCCGCGCCCGTCCGCGATTCTATCCTCAAGCCTTGCGTCAGGCCAACTGGAATTTTCCGACGAGCGACTTGAGCGCGCGCGCCTGATCGTCGAGCGATTGCGCGGCGGCCGCCGCCTGTTCGACGAGCGCGGCGTTCTGCTGCGTGTTCGCGTCCATCTTCGTGACGGCCTCGCCGATCGACTCGATGCCCGTCTTCTGCTCCGCTGATGCCGCCGAGATCTCGCCCATGATGTCCGTCACGCGGCGCACGGCCTTGACGACTTCCTCCATCGTGGCGCCCGCTTCCTGCGCGTAGGTCGAGCCGTCCGACACGCGCGACACCGATGTATCGATGAGCCCTTTGATCTCCTTCGCCGCCGACGACGAACGCTGCGCGAGACTGCGCACCTCGCCCGCGACGACCGCGAAGCCGCGTCCCTGCTCGCCCGCGCGCGCCGCTTCGACCGCCGCGTTCAGCGCGAGGATGTTGGTCTGGAACGCGATGCCCTCGATCACGCCGATGATGTCGCCGATGCTCTTCGCGCTCGCATCGATGCGCTGCATCGTTTCGACGACGCGGCCCACGACCGCGCCGCCCTTCTCCGCGATCTCCGACGCGCTCGCCGCGAGCGTGCTCGCCTGCTTCGCATTGTCGGCGTTCTGACGCACCGTCGACGTGAGCTGCTCCATGCTGGCCGCGGTTTTTTCCAGCGCGACGGCCTGCTCCTCGGTACGGCGCGACAAGTCGACGTTGCCCGTTGAAATCTCGCTCGATGCCGAAGCGATCGCCTCCGCGCTCGCCGCGATATCGCCGACGGTCGACGACAGCCCCGCCTGCATTTCGGAGAGCGCGTGAAGCATCGACGCGTCGTCGCGACGCTTGAGCTTGACCGGATACGCGAGATCGCCCGATGCGATGCGACGCGCGATGTCCTTCGCATAACCGGGCTCGCCGCCGAGCTGGCCGGCGAGACGCCGCACGACCCATTCGGAGACGACGATCGCGAGCGCGAACAACGCGAGCGTCAGCACCGACACCATCACGAACGACGAATGGAAGATGAACGCGGCGGATTCGATCGTCGCCTTGGCTGCGGCGCCGCGGCGCGCGACGAGTTCATCGACCATCTTTTCGAGCTTGCCCGTTTCGACGAGCAGCGACACGTCCTGCATGCCGACTTGCCAGTTCATCTGCGAGAGATCGAGCGGTTGCTCCTTCACGAGCTTCACGAACGTCCGCAGATTCTCGGCCCACTTGCCGAGCGCGATCGAGAAGTTCTTTTGCTGCGCGAGCGCGTCCTTGTCGGCGTGATCGATGTATTGCGCGAGCTGCGCCTGTTCACGTCCGATTTCGGCGAGCGATTGCTCGATCTGCGCGCCGAGATCGTCGCGCTCTTTCGCCGTGCTCGCGGTGAGCAGCATCTTCTGCGACCGGCTCGCGCGCAGCAGATAGCCGCGCGTTTCCTCGGCCGCGCGGCTCGCGACGTAGCCTTGCGTGTAGATGGATTCGGTCGCGCCGTTCAGACGGCTGATCTGCGTGAGCGAAATTGCGCCGATGACGAGCGTGCCCGCGAGCACGAGTCCGAAAGCCAGCCTGAGCGATGCCTTGACTGATAGCGTGCGCTTCGCTTCGTCATGCGCCATGAAGCCCGCGTCTTTTGCGCCGCGTAGCGAAAACAGTTTCATCGATCGAATCCCCGAATTTGTTCTTTGGACTTGGCCGTCGTGAGGCGTGTCCTGGTCTGATCCCTGCCGGGAATACGGCAGGTTTGCGGGCTTTCTTGAGCCTTTTTTTAGCAGGAGCGCACGTTCGTTCGCTCCGCCGTCGCTTCTTATAACCGGCCAAAAAACCTTGCGTGCGACGAAATCGCAGCTTGATTCGCTGCCGATCCTGTCCGATTCGCGACAAAGCTTGGCAGGACAACGCGTCGGGGACAGCCTACACTTGTCAGAAATTCAGTCTGCGCATAAATGTCGCACTGACAAAAGATCGATTCCGAGACGCTTTCCTGCTTTCACAAGCCATCACTATGCAAACGAGCATCGACAAGGGCGCTTTGTCGCCTTCCGGCGCATCGGCCGGCGCTTCCGCCAACGCTTCTGCAAACGCTTCCGCCGCGACATCAGCGGGCGCGCAACGCACCGTTTATTCCGTTCTGGGCGCGATCAGCTTTTCGCACCTTTTGAACGACATGATCCAGTCGCTGATTCTGGCGATCTATCCGATGTTCAAGAGCGAATTCGCGCTCACGTTCGGACAGATCGGCCTCATCACGCTCGTGTATCAGGTGACGGCTTCGCTGCTGCAACCGCTCGTCGGCCTGTACACGGACAAGCATCCGAAGCCGTATTCGCTTCCGGTCGGCATGGGCTTCACGCTGTCGGGTCTCTTGCTGATGTCGGTCGCGGGCAGCTTCGGCACGCTCTTGATCGCGGCGGCGCTGGTCGGCTGCGGATCGTCGGTGTTTCATCCGGAATCGTCGCGGGTGGCGCGCATGGCGTCGGGCGGCAAGCACGGTCTCGCGCAGTCGCTCTTTCAGGTCGGCGGCAACGCGGGTTCGTCGTTGGGTCCCTTGCTCGCCGCGCTGATCGTCATCCCGCACGGGCAAAAGAGCATCGCGTGGTTCTCGGTGGCCGCGCTCGTCGCGATGTTCGTGCTGGCGAATATCGGCCGCTGGTACAAGCGTCATCCGGCGACGAAGAAGGGCCGCGCGCAGACCGCGCACGCGACGCTGCCGCGCAACAAGGTCGTCATGGCGATGAGCGTGCTCGTGCTGCTCGTGTTCTCGAAGTACTTCTATCTGGCGAGCATCACGAGTTACTTCACGTTCTATCTGATCAGCAAGTTCGGCATCTCGGTGCAGGCCGCGCAGATCCATCTGTTCGTGTTCCTCGCGGCGGTGGCGGCGGGCACGATCATCGGCGGTCCGGTCGGCGACAAGGTCGGGCGCAAGGCGGTGATCTGGGTGTCGATTCTCGGCGTCGCGCCGTTCACGCTCTTGATGCCTTACGCGAACCTGTTCTGGACGGGCGTGCTGTCGGTGATCATCGGGCTCGTGCTGGCATCGGCGTTCTCGGCGATTCTCGTGTATGCGCAGGAACTGATTCCGGGCAAGGTCGGGATGGTCGCGGGCTTGTTCTTCGGATTCGCGTTCGGCATGGGCGGCGTGGGCGCGGCGGTGCTCGGGCATCTCGCGGATGCGACCAGCATCGATTATGTGTACAAGGTTTGCGCGTTCCTGCCGTTGCTGGGCGTGTTGACGGTGTTGTTGCCGAAGACGCATGAGGGGAAGGCGAAGGCCTGAGCGCACGCGATGACGATCACAACGGGCACGCCGGACCGCGTGCCCGTTGTGTTTTGGGCGCTCAGTTTCCCAACGCCTCCCTCACCTGCATCAACGCGCCCGGATCCTCGATCGTCGGCAGCTCGCCCGGATCGCGCCCTTCCGCCAACGCCGCGATCGCGCGTCGCAGCAGCTTCCCCGAACGCGTCTTCGGCAGCATCGTCACGAAATGCACGCGCGCCGGACGCGCGATCGCGCCGAGCTGCGAATCCACCGCGTGACACAACTCCGCTTCCATGCCCTCGCGCGCGCCCGGCGCATTGATGCGATCGGCATCGCGCAGCACGACGAACGCCGCGGCCGCCTGCCCCTTCACGGAATCGGCGATGCCGACCACCGCGACCTCCGCGACCGCCGGATGCGCCGACAACGCCTCTTCGATCTCGCGCGTGCCGAGCCGATGCCCCGCCACGTTGATGACATCGTCGGTGCGGCCGAGGATCGACACGTAGCCGTCCTCGTCCTGCACACCCCAGTCGAAGGTCGAATAGACCATCTGATTCGGCACGCTCTTCCAGTACGTGTCGACGAAGCGCTGGTCGTCGCGCCACACCGTCTGCATGCAGCCCGGCGGCAGCGGATACGCCAGCGTGACGACGCCCTTCTCGCCGGGCGCGCAGGCATCGCCGGTCGCTTCGTTGCGCAGCGTGAGATTGAAGCCCATCGACGGTACGCCCGGCGAGCCGAGCTTCGACGGCAATTCTTCGATGCCGCGCGGAATCGCGATCATCGGCCAGCCGGTTTCCGTCTGCCAGTAATTGTCGATGACGGGCTTTTTCAACGCGCTCTGGATCCAGTGCGCAGTCGGCTCGTCGAGCGGCTCGCCCGCGAGAAACAGCGTGCGCAGGCTCGACAGATCGTATTTCTCCATCAGCGCCGGATCCTGCTTCTTCAGCACGCGGATCGCGGTCGGCGCGGTGAACATCAGATTGATCTTGTACTGCTGGACGAGCCGCCACCAGATGCCGCCGTCGGGACGAATCGGCGTGCCTTCGTACATCACGGTCGTGAGGCCGGCGATCAGCGGCGCATAAATGATGTAGCTGTGCCCCACGACCCAGCCGATGTCCGATGCGGTGAACATCGTGTCGCCCGGCGCGCCCTGAAAGATGTGCTCCATCGATGCGGCGAGCGCCACCGCGTAACCGCCGACATCGCGCTGCACGCCCTTCGGCCTGCCCGTCGTGCCGGACGTGTAGAGCACGTACGACGGCTCGTTCGATTCGAGCCATTCGCACGGCACGTGCGCGTCGAAAAATTGCTCGCGCAGCGGTTCGTACGCGACGAGATAACTCGCCTGCAAGCGCTCGGGCGCGAGTTGCCGGTCGATCAAGAGCACTTGCGGCACCTTGTATTCGGCGCGCGAGAGCGCTTCGTCGACGAGCGGCGTGTAGTCGATCACCTTGCCCGCGCGCGCGCCGGCATCGGCGGTGACGATGAGCGCAGGCTCGGCATCGTCGATGCGCGCCGCGAGATTCGGCGCCGCGAAGCCGCCGAACACGACCGAGTGGATCGCGCCGATGCGCGCGCACGCGAGCATCGCGAAGAGCGCTTCGGGAATCATCGGCAGATAGATGAGCACGCGATCGCCCTTCTTCACGTGCAGCGAGCGCATGACGGCGGCCATGCGGTTCACTTCCGCGTGCAGCTCGGCGTAGGTGTAGCGGCGCTCGATGCCCGTTTCCGTCGATACGTAGACGAGCGCGTCCTGTTGCGCACGCGACGCGAGATGCCGATCGACGGCGTTATGGCACAGATTGGTCTTGCCGCCGACGAACCACCGCGCGAACGGCGGCTTGCTGCGGTCGAGCACCCGCTCGAACGGCGTCTGCCAGTGAATGCGACGGGCCTGTTCGGCCCAGAACGCTTCGGGCTCGTCGATCGACCGTCGATACGCTTCTCGGTAAGTCGGCATGCGCGTCCTCTGCAAAGCGGCGTTGGCTGAGCCCTGAGCATAGAGCAGCCGTCCAACCCGCGCCAGACCGGGCGCGCCCTGATCGGCCCGGCGCGTCAGAGCGCCCGGGTTCGCGCTGCGGCGCGGCCCTCGGACGCGGTGTGCTTGAGCAGCACCGGCGCAAGCTCGCCCGCGACGCGCATGCTCGACACGACGACCGTTCGTACGCCGCATCCGTCCGTCAATGCGCGCAGCGTTTCTCGCGTGCTCGCGCGCGCCTCGATGCGCGGTTCGATCAGGATCAGGCCGCGGCAGTACGCGGCCAGCATCGCGCGATGCGTGCGCATCCACGCGGCGCGCAGACGGGCGTCGTCGGCGGTTTCGTTTGCGTCGTGCTCGGCCACGAGAACGAAAGGCGTCGCGAGGGACACGAGACGGCGCATCTGCGCGCCCCATGCGAACGCATAGCCCGGTTTCACGGCGCGCGGACGCAGGCGCACGAGCGGGAATCGGCTCGCGTCGAAAAGACGCTCGTCGAGTTCGATGGATTTCGGTGCAAGGTCGGCGGCGTTCACAGCGGTTTCGGACTCCAGTAGTTGAGCGCGGCGACGAGCGACGGCCAGCGGGAACGCCGCGGCACCACGCGTTTCTTGGGCTGCGTGGCGCGTGGCGCGCGGCGAGCCGATTCCTGCGCCGCCTGCGCCGCCTGCGCCGTCGCCTCCGTCCACGCGCGGCGCGTGGTTTCGAGCACTCTCGCGGCGTTCGCCGAAACAGCGCAACGCTCGCCCCGCTCGCCGCTTTCGGACGCCGGGCGCGCTTCGCCCATCGTGCCGATGGCGGTGAAATCGTTGGTCATGTCGTCGGGCCTCCTGTGTCTGCCTCACGGTGTGCGAGTCATTGTATTGAGAATCATTCTCAACTACAAGCAGGATTTTCGACGATGCGCGGCCCCCGGAAAGCCGCGTCCGCGTGGGATTCGGCGCTCGATCAGCCGGCAGCGCGGAGAAAGCGCGACAAAATGCCCGACGAGTAAGTCGCGGCGATCGACGTCAGAAATTCGGTGAACGATAGCGGCGCGGCGGCGTCCGCTGCATCGGAAATGGTCCGCACGACCGCGCACGGCACGCCGTGCTCGTAGCAGACCTGCGCGATGGCCGCGCCTTCCATTTCGACCGCGAGCGCGTCGGGCAGCGCGTCGCGCAAGCCGAAGAGCGCGTCGTGGCCCGCGATGAAGCGATCGCCGCTCACGATCAGCCCGCGATGCACGCGCGGCCCGGCGACGGCGAAGCGCTCCGTCAGCGTACCGCCCTCGTCGGCGATGAACGCATCGGCGGCGGCGGCGAGCGCATCGGAAAGCGCGCGATCGGCGCCGAAGCGCGCGCGGTCGAGCAGCGGCACTTCGTAGCGCGGAAAGAGCGGCGATGCGTCGAGATCATGCTGCAGCAAAGCATCGGCGATGACGACATCGCCCACTTGCACGTCCGTGCGCACGCCGCCCGCGACGCCTGTGAAAACGATGGCATCGGTTTCGAACACATGGATGAGCGCGCTCGCGGTCGCGGCCGCCGCCACCTTGCCGATGCGCGCGAGCGTGACGACGGCCGGCAGCCCATGCGCGTCGCCGACGTAATACTCGCGCTGGCCGAGCGTCACGGTGCGAACTTCGCCTGCCGAGCGCATCTGCGCGATGAGGTCGCCCAGTTCCTGCGGCAGCGCCGCCATGATGCCGAGCCGCTTCGTCTTCATTCGACGGCCTGCAGTTTCGCCACGGCCAGCGCGAGCCACTTTTCGCCGTGGCGCTTGAAGCGCACTTGCGCGCGCGCGTCGCCGCCCGAGCCTTCCAGCGCGGTCACGGTGCCTTCGCCGAACTTCGTATGGAACACGGCCTGGCCGACCTTGAAGCCGGATTCCGCCGCGCGCTGCTCGTTGGCGAACGACGGCAATGCCGCGCTGGCGCCCTGATCCCGCGCATAGCCGGAAGAACCGCCGCGCTCCTGTCCGGGACGCGCAAACCAGTCGCGGCCCCAGCCGGCGTTGTCGGCGCGTCCGCCCCAGCGCGCGCCCGCCTCCATCTTCGGCGTGAGCCACTTGAGCGAGCCTTCGGGCAATTCGTCGAAGAAACGCGAACGGATGTTGTAGCGCGTCTGGCCGTGCAGCATGCGGCTCTGCGCGAACGACAGATAAAGCCGCTCTTTCGCGCGCGTGATCGCCACGTACATGAGACGCCGCTCTTCCTCCAGCCCGTCCGATTCCTGCGCGCTGTTCTCGTGCGGGAACAAGCCCTCTTCCAGCCCGGTGATGAACACCGCCGTGAATTCGAGGCCCTTGGCCGCGTGCACGGTCATCAGTTGCACGGCGTCCTGGCCGGCCTGCGCCTGGTTGTCGCCGGCTTCGAGCGATGCGTGCGACAGGAAACCGGCGAGCGGCGTCATCGTGTCGGGATTCTGCGCGGGATCGGCGATGCCGGGCGCATCGAGCACTTCGATCTCGCCGTCCTCGCTGACGATCTCCGGCAACGCCGACGCGCCCGGACGCAGCGGAATGGAGCGCGCGGGCGTATCGAGCCCGTAGCCTTCCTCGCTGACGAACGCCGCCGCCGCATTCACGAGTTCCTGCAAGTTCTCGAGCCGATCCTGGCCCTCGCGCTCGGTTTCGTAGAACGCGGCCAGACCGCTCGCGCGCACGACGTATTCGACGGTTTCCGGCAGGCTCATCTGCTGCGTTTCGGCGCGCATTTTCGCGATGAGCGTCGCGAATGCGCCGAGGCTCGTGCCCGCCTTGCCGGTGACGTACGGCACGGCGGCGGCCATCGAACAGTTGTAGAGACGCGCCGCGTCGGCCACTTGCTCGATGGAGCGCGCACCGATCCCGCGCGTCGGGAAATTGACGACGCGCGCGAAGGCGGTGTCGTCGTTCGGATTGTCGATGAGACGCAAATAGGCGAGCGCATGCTTCACTTCCTGCCGCTCGAAGAAGCGCAGACCGCCATACACGCGATACGGAATGCCCGCGTTCACGAGCGTATGTTCGATGGTCCGCGACTGCGCGTTGCTGCGGTAAAGCACCGCGACCTCGCCGCGCGACACGCCCGTATTGATGAGCGCCTTGATTTCCTCGACGATCCAGCCCGCTTCCTGCGAATCCGTTGCGGCCTCGTAGACGCGCACCGGCTCGCCGTGTCCCGCGTCGGTGCGCAGATTCTTGCCGAGCCGGTTGGCGTTGTTGGCGATCAGATAGTTCGCGGTATCGAGAATATGGCCGTGCGAGCGATAGTTCTGCTCCAGCTTGATGAGATTGCGCACGCGGAATTCGCGCTCGAAATCGTGCATGTTGCCGACGTTCGCGCCGCGGAACGCGTAGATCGACTGGTCGTCGTCGCCGACCGCGAAGATCGCGTTGTGCTCGCCCGCGAGCAGCTTGAGCCACGCATACTGCAGCTTGTTCGTGTCCTGAAACTCGTCGACGAGAATGTTGCGAAAGCGCGCCTGATAATGCGCGCGCAGCGGCGGATTGTGCGCGAGGAGTTCATAACAGCGCAGCAGCAGCTCGGGAAAATCGACGACGCCTTCGCGCTGGCATTGCTGATCGTAGGCTTCGTAAAGCTCGACGAACTTGCGATTGAACGCATCGGTGGCGTCGACGTCTTTCGGACGCAGACCCTGTTCCTTCGCGTTGTTGATGAAGTACTGCAGATTCTTCGCCGGATACTTCTCGTCGTCGACGTTCAGGCCTTTCATCAGCCGCTTGATCGCGGACAGCTGGTCGGCCGTGTCGAGAATCTGGAATGTCTGCGGCAGGCCGGCGTCGCGGTAATGCGCGCGCAGCATGCGGTTGCACAAGCCGTGAAACGTGCCGATCCACATGCCGCGCGTATCGATGGGCAGCAGCGCGGACAGGCGCGCCATCATCTCGCGCGCGGCCTTGTTCGTGAAGGTGACGGCGAGCACGGTCGGCGGCGACGCGTAGCCCTGCTGGATCAGCCACGCGATGCGCGTGATGAGCACGCGCGTCTTGCCGCTGCCGGCGCCCGCGAGAATGAGAGCGGGCTCGTCCGGGAGCGTCACGGCGGCGAGTTGTTCGGGATTCAGATTCGCGAGCAGGTCGGGCATGGGAAAGAGGCGTCGAGGTAAGCGAGCATTATAAATGTCCGGTTCTTCGACGACTTTCCGCGTCGCCCGTCGCAGCCGACACTCGATTACGGCGCAGACGGCCTACTTTCCATGGATTGTTGCATTTTCTGGGCCGCGTCCGCGCCTAGCGTATTTCGCACACGTCCGTTCACAAGCGTGTTCAGAAATTTGTCATCGAAGCCATTCGCCACTTTCCAGGCGTCCCGATCCCGCTCGAACACGAATTCGCCCTTGAGCTGCACGTATGGCATCGCACCGATAACGCTCAACAGATTGTCCTTATAGTCGACCAAAACCGGACATGCGTAGGAATGGTCGTCGATCCTGCGGCAATCCGCTGCCGGAAGCACGCCGATGACCCTCGCTTCCATCGTTCTCGGCACATCTTCCCCGTACACCGGTTTGTGATACGACGGCGACCGTCTGCCCACGCGATCGTCGATTCCCTTGATTCCCGCGATGACCGCTGCGCGAATCGCGTCGCGGCCGAGCGGGGCGCCCAGCGCCTTGTTCAGCCCGGCCTCGTTGTAGCGCGCGGCCACGTATTCGTACGGATAGGTATGCACTTCGAACTCACCATTCTTTTCCCTGGGCCGGATCACGTAGCCTATGGGGCTCGTCGCCTCCCCCGCTTTGATGACCGCTGTGCAACCGCGCGATCTGTCGCCATCGTCGTAGCCCACTTCCTGGAAATCCGAAAATCGTGGCGTCAAATCGCGGTCATCGTTCAGCGACAGGCCCGGACGTTTCGTGGCGAGATCGGTCTTCGATTGGACGCCGATCCGGAACAGCGCGTCCTTCGTGCTGCTTGCCGCGCAGGATGGCGTGCTTGCCGACCAGAGGGTGTAGGCCCCGACCGCCGCGAAGATCACGCAAAACGCCGATGCATACCCGATCATGCGACGTTTCACCTTCTTGCGCGTGCGCGCGGCGAACGCCGCGAATGGCGCCCGGAAACGCGGGTCGATCTGCCCGACGACCGACTCGTACTGCAACAAGTCCTCGGGCGCCTTGTCCGTCTCCAGCGTTTCCACGAAACGGACCGCCGCCGCTTCCGCCGCTTGCTCATCCAGGAAACGCTCTTGAATGAGCCAGTCGAGCATCGCGCGCGCGGAATCGAAGCGCAGGTCGATCTCCGACATCTGGTCCATCGACTCTAGCACCCGCAGGGCCGTTTTATCGTCGATATAGCCGCAACTATTCAACACTGCCAAGGTCTGCAAGCGGACCATGCCCGCGACGCTAACCTTCTGACACTCCTGATCTGTGGTCATCTCGCCCCTTTCTCTTGCGCCACTCGTGCCGGATGCACGCGTGCGAATCCGCCAGCGTAGAACCATGGCTTTTTGCGATACAGGGACAGAGCGCGCTTTTGACAATTACTTCCAGATATCGCTCTTACGGGGCACTCGGGCACCGTACGAGTAGGCCACGTGGGCACCGCTATAATTGACGGATTCCCTGCTTTCAGATCTAGACGAACGACGACATGAGCGACAACACACTGGCAAAAAGCTTCGAGCCTCAAAACATCGAGTCCCAATGGGGACCGGAATGGGAAAAGCGCGGATACGCCGCTCCCACGTTCAAGGAAGGCGCGAAGAATTTCTCCATCCAGTTGCCGCCGCCGAACGTCACCGGCACGCTGCACATGGGGCACGCGTTCAACCAGACCATCATGGATGGCCTGACGCGCTATCACCGCATGCTGGGCGAAAACACGCTGTGGGTGCCGGGCACGGACCACGCGGGCATCGCGACGCAGATCGTCGTCGAACGCCAGCTCGATGCGCAAGGCATCTCGCGCCATGACCTCGGCCGCGAAGAGTTTCTGAAGCGCGTCTGGGCGTGGAAGCAGCAATCCGGCTCGACCATCACGAATCAGGTTCGGCGTCTGGGCGCATCGATCGACTGGTCGCGCGAATACTTCACGATGGACGACAAGATGTCGGCCGCCGTGCGCGACGTGTTCGTCACGCTCTATAAACAAGGGCTGATCTATCGCGGCAAGCGGCTCGTGAACTGGGACCCGGTGCTCGGCACCGCCGTGTCCGATCTCGAAGTCGTGAGCGAAGAAGAAAACGGCAGCCTGTGGCACATCAACTATCCGCTGCCGGACGGTTCCGGTCATCTGACGGTCGCGACCACGCGCCCGGAAACCATGCTGGGCGACACCGCCGTGATGGTGCATCCGGAAGACGAGCGTTATCAGCATCTGATCGGCAAGACGGTGACGTTGCCGCTATGCGATCGCGAAATCCCGATCATCGCCGATGAATACGTCGATCGCGAATTCGGCACCGGCGTCGTCAAAGTCACGCCCGCGCACGACTTCAACGACTACGCCGTCGGCCAGCGCCACAAGCTGCCGCAGATCGAAATTCTCACGCTCGACGCGAAGATCAACGACAACGCGCCTGAAAAATATCGCGGCATGGATCGCTTCGACGCGCGCAAAGCCGTCGTGAAAGATCTCGAAGCGCTCGGCCTGCTCGAATCCGTCAAGCCGCACAAGCTGATGGTGCCGCGCGGCGACCGCACCAACGTGGTCATCGAACCGATGCTGACGGACCAGTGGTTCGTCGCGATGAGCAAGCCGGCGCCCGAAGGCACCTTCAATCCGGGCAAGTCGATCACGGAAACGTCGCTCGATGTCGTGCGCAACGGCCAGATCAAGTTCGTGCCGGAGAACTGGACGACCACCTACTATCAGTGGCTCGAAAACATCCAGGACTGGTGCATTTCGCGCCAGTTGTGGTGGGGCCATCAGATTCCCGCGTGGTACGGCGAGAACGGCGAGATTTTCGTCGCGAAGACCGAAGAAGAAGCCCGCGCCGAAGCCGACGCGCAAGGCTACAAAGGCGCACTCAAGCGCGATGAAGACGTGCTCGACACCTGGTTCTCGTCCGCGCTCGTGCCGTTTTCGTCGCTCGGCTGGCCGAACGAGACGAAGGAATTGAAGGCGTTCCTGCCGTCGTCGGTGCTCGTGACAGGCTTCGACATCATCTTCTTCTGGGTCGCCAGAATGGTGATGATGACCACGCATTTCACCGGCAAGGTGCCGTTCGACACCGTCTATGTGCACGGACTCGTGCGCGACGCCGAAGGCCAGAAGATGTCGAAGAGCAAGGGCAACACGCTCGACCCGATCGATATCGTCGATGGCATCGACCTCGAATCGCTCGTCGCCAAGCGCACGACCGGCCTCATGAATCCGAAGGCCGCCGCGCAGATCGAGAAGAAGACGCGCAAGGAATTCCCCGAAGGCATTCCGTCGTTCGGCACCGACGCGCTGCGCTTCACGATGGCCTCGATGGCCACCCTCGGCCGCAACGTGAACTTCGATCTCGCGCGCTGCGAGGGTTATCGCAACTTCTGCAACAAGCTCTGGAACGCCACGCGTTTCGTGCTGATGAACTGCGAGGGCCACGATTGCGGTTTTGCGAATCCGGGCGCGTGCAAGCCAGGCGATTGCGGCCCTGGCGGCTACACGGATTACTCGCAGGCGGATCGCTGGATCGTGTCGCTGCTTCAGCGCGTGGAAGCCGAAGTGGAAAAGGGTTTCGCGGACTATCGTTTCGACAACGTCGCGAGCGCGATCTACAAATTCGTGTGGGACGAGTACTGCGACTGGTATCTCGAACTCGCGAAGGTGCAGATCCAGACCGGCACGCCCGAGCAGCAGAGGGCGACGCGTCGCACGCTCTTGCGTGTGCTCGAAACGGTGCTGCGCCTCGCGCATCCGATCATTCCTTTCATCACGGAAGCGTTGTGGCAGAAGGTTGCCCCTCTCACCGACGCCTTCCCGCAAGGCGCGAAGGAAGGCGAAGTCTCGATCATGACGCAGCCTTATCCGCGCGCCGAGCAGAAAAAGATCGATGAATCGTCAGAACAGTGGGCTGCCGAACTGAAGAGTGTCATCGATGCATGTCGTAATCTACGTGGCGAAATGAATCTGTCGCCCGCGGTGAAGGTGCCGTTGCTCGCGCACGGCGACGCGGCGCGCCTCACCGCGTTCGCACCGTATATCGCTGCCCTCGCGCGTCTTTCCGAAGTGAAGATCATCGACGACGAAGCCGCCCTCGACAAGGAAGCTCATGGCGCGCCCGTCGCGATCGTCGGCACGAGCAAGCTCGTGTTGAAAGTCGAAATCGATATCGCCGCGGAACGCGAGCGCCTGACCAAGGAAGTGGACCGTCTGACGGCCGAGATCGCAAAATGTAACGCGAAACTCGGAAACGAAAGCTTTGTTTCAAAAGCGCCGGCCGCTGTCGTTGAACAGGAGCGTAAAAGGCTGGCAGAATACGGAACCACTATCGAGAAGCTTCAGGCCCAATTATTGCGTCTGCCTGCTTGAATTTGAGGGTTCGAATCATTTATCGATCCGCTCCGTCTGTCTCGACGTTTCATTGATTAAGAGGATCAGGGTCATCACATGCTAAAAGTTACCAAAGCGGTTTTCCCCGTCGCAGGTCTGGGCACGCGGTTCCTTCCCGCGACCAAGGCCAGCCCGAAGGAAATGCTGCCTGTCGTCGACAAGCCGCTGATTCAGTACGCGGTCGAAGAAGCAATGGCGGCCGGCATTACCGAAATGATCTTCGTGACGGGACGCAGCAAGCGCGCCATCGAAGATCACTTCGACAAGTCCTATGAGATCGAAGCGGAACTCGAAGCGCGCGGCAAGGACAAGCTGCTCGAACTCGTGCGCAGCATCAAGCCGAGCCATGTCGACTGCTTCTACGTGCGTCAGGCCGAAGCGCTCGGTCTCGGCCACGCTGTGCTCTGCGCGGAGAAGCTCGTCGGCGACAATCCGTTCGCCGTGATCCTCGCGGACGACTTGCTGTACGGCAAGCCGCCCGTCATGTCGCAGATGATCGAAGTCTTCGATCACTATCACAGCTCGGTGATCGGCGTCGAAGAAATCCCGCCGGAGGATTCGAAGTCCTACGGCATCATCGACGGCAAGGAATGGGAAGACAACATCTTCAAGCTGTCGGGAATCGTCGAAAAGCCGGAACCCGCCGTGGCGCCGTCGAACCTGGGCGTAGTCGGCCGGTACGTGCTGAAGCCGCGCATCTTCGATCACATTCGCGCGCTGAAGCCGGGCGCGGGCGGAGAACTGCAACTGACGGACGCGATTCAATCGCTGCTGTCGGATGAGCAAGTGCTCGCGTACAAGTATCAGGGCACGCGCTTCGATTGCGGCAGCAAGCTCGGCTATCTGAAGGCGACGGTCGAGTTCGCGCTGCGTCATCCGGAAGTGAAGCAGGAATTCGAGGAATATCTGCGCAATCGCGCGCCGATTCTCGAAGACTGACTTTCTGGCCGGATCGGATGAAAAAAATGCCCGTCACCTGCGTGACGGGCATTTTGCTTTTGGGCGTTTGCTTGTGCGTTCGTTGGCTTCAACGCCGGCGCATCAGGAAGATGAACGTCTTGTCCTGTGCGGTCGATTCGACGATCTCGTTGCCGGTCTGCTTCGCGAAGGCCGCGAAATCGCGTTGCGATCCGGGATCGGTCGCGAGCACTTTCAAAATCTGACCGCTCGTCATGTCGGCGAGCGCCTTCTTTGCCCGCAAAATCGGCAACGGGCAGTTGAGCCCGCGCGCGTCGACTTCCTTGTGAACTTCCATCGCGATTGAACCTTTGTTTGCCGGTGAGGGGAGCGCTCGTGAAGGTTCGATTTTAACGCAGAGGTCAAAACTCCACCGCCCGCCCACTCTCATAAGCCTGCCGCATCGCAATACCAATGCGCGTCGCCTCTCTTGCATCGTCGAGCGTCAGCCCCGTCGGCTGCCCTTGCCGAAGCAACCCGACGAACGCCTGCGCCTCGCGCAAAAACGCATCCTCGAAGCGCTCGAAGAACGTCGGCGTGCAGGCATTGCGCACGCCCTGCGCATCCGCGATTTCCACGCGATTCGCCCGCGGATTGCGTCCCACCGACAGCGCGCCCGCCGTGCCGATCACTTCCGTCTGCGTGTCGTGCCCATGCGCCATCGTCCGCGACGCATACAGCACCGCGAGCCGTCCGTCATCGAACTCGATCGTGCCCACGCCATTGTCGATGTCATTGCACTCGCGCAAGCCTTCGTGAATCGCGATGGTTCCGCTCGCATACACGCGTTTCGCGCGCGGATTGCCGAGCAGCCAGCGCGCAAGATCGATGTCGTGCACGCTGCAATCGAGAAACAGCCCGCCCGATGTCGGCGCGAATCGCACGAAGAAGCCATCGGGATCGTTCTTGTCGCAGGTCTGCGAGCGCACCATGAACGGCCGGCCGATCGCGCCGCTCGCGACGCGATCGAACGCATCGCGATAGCTCGCATCGAAGCGCCGCACGAAGCCGATCATCACTTGCAGATGCGGATGCCGCGCGTGCTCTTCGATCACCGCGTCGCATTCGGCGAGATCGAGCGACAGCGGTTTCTCGCAGAACACATGCTTGCCCGCGCGCAACGCGGCGATGATCTGCCGCGCATGCAGCGACGTCGGCGTGACGAGCCACACGGCATCGACGGAGGCATCGGCGAGCAGTTCATCGTAATCCGCATAAAGCGACAACTCGGGAAGACTCGACGAAGCCCACTCGCGCTCGTCCACAACCGGACTGCACGCCGCGACGAGTTTCGCGCCCGGCACGCGCCACGCGAGATTCTCCGCATGCCGGCGCCCGAGCCGCCCCAGTCCGGCGATACCGAAGCGCACCGCGCTCATGCGACGTTCTCCCCGAGCTTGACGATGCGCTTCTCGCGCCACGACAAGGTCGCCGCTTCGGCGAGTTCGAGCGCCTTCAGGCCATCGGCGACGGTGGTTCGCACCGGTTTGCCGTTGCTGACCGCATCGAAGAAATGCGCGATTTCCGCCGCATACGCCGCGCGATAACGTTCGAGAAAGAACGCCTCGGGCTTGTCGCTCGACACCGACGCCGACGTGTACGCGGTGACTTCCGTCGGCCGCACATTGCCAGCCTGCAGCATGCCCGCGCTGCCGAGCAGCTCGAAGCGCTGATCGTAGCCATACGCCGCGCGCCGCGCCGTATTGATCTGGCACAGACGCCCGCGCTTCGTGCGGATCGTGACCGCGGTCGAATCGATATCGCCCGCTTCGGCGATGGCCGCATCGCTCAAGCAACTGCCCGTCGCGTGCAGCGTGTCGGCTTCGTCGTCGAGAATCCAGCGGAAGATGTCGAAGTCGTGAATCAGCATGTCCTTGAAGATGCCGCCCGAATGCAAGATGTACTCGACCGGCGGCGCGCCCGGATCGCGGCTCGTCACGATCAGCATTTCCGGATCGCCGATCTCGCCCGCGTCGATACGCGCCTTCAACGCCGAGAACGTCGGATCGAAGCGACGCTGAAAGCCGATCATGCAGACGACGCCCGCCTTCTCGACAGCATCGGCGCACGCGCGCGCACGCTCGGTCGTGAGATCGACGGGCTTCTCGCAGAACACATGCTTCTTCTGCGCCGCCGACGCCAGAATCAGATCCGCGTGCGTATCCGTGCTCGAACACACGACGGTCGCGCCGACGGAGGCATCGCCCATCGCGCCATCGACATCGGCGACGGTCGCGCCATGCGCTTTCGCGAGCGCGGCGGCCGCGTCGCGATTCACATCGACGACGTATTTCAGACGCACGCCCGGTTGCCGCGCGAGATTGGCCGCGTGAATCTTGCCGATGCGCCCCGCCCCAAACACCGCCACATCAATCGTCATAGCCACCTGTCTCCTTGGATTCCTCAACGTTCAACTCGAGCCGGTACGCGAGCGCGATGAACAACGCCTGGCACAGGCAAATGGTGCTCGTGAGCGAGCGAAACGCGAACGCGCTGCCCTCCTTCACGAACAGACTCGCGCTCGCGTGACGCGCGAGCGGCGAAAGCTGGCTATCGGTGATGACGAGCGTCGCCGCGCCGTGATGCTGCGCGGCGCGCACGCAATATTGCGTCTCCTTGCCGTAGGGCGCGAAGCTGATCGCGATCACCACGTCTCCCTTCTTCACGCTGCGCACCTGTTCGCGAAACATGCCGCCGAAGCCCGAGATCAAATGCACGCGCTTCTTCGTGTGCTGCAATGCATAGACGATGTAGCTCGCGACCGCGAACGACCGGCGCACGCCGATCACGTAGATGTTCTCCGCCTGCGAAAGCATCTCGACGGCGGCTTCGAACTGCGCGTCGTCGAGACCGGCCTCGAGCTCGTCGAGACCCGTGCGGCTCGCCGCGATGAACTCGCGCGCGACCGACACGCCGGACGCATCGCCCGCCTTCTCGTCGATGAGCTTGCGTATGCGCTGCTGATACGTCTGCTGCGAACCGCCCGCGCCCGTGTACGCCTGCCGGAACACGGCCTGCAAGTCGGAGAAACCGGAGAAACCGAAGCGCTGCGCAAACCGCACGACCGCCGACGCATGCACGCCGCACGCGTTGGCGATATCGCTCGTGCGATCCATCATCACGCTTGGCCGATGCTGCTCGATATACGTCGCGACGCTCTTCAACTGGCGCGGCAGCGAGTCGTAGGCGTCGGTGATCCGCTGCATCAGTTCGTCGACGCTTTGCACGTCGGTGCTGGTTTCATCCATCACATGCTCTTTCGATGTTCGTCGTGAACCGATTATAGGAACACGGCAAGCAAATTGGAATGTATTTTCCATTTGCCGCACCAATGAAATTTCTATTGCAGGCCACCGAAAACTGACCTACTCTTGGTCCTGAGCACGGCACATCGAAGGGTCGGCTCGCGAAACATCACACCAAACAACAACCGAGATAGGTGGAGACAATGACCATTTGCAACGGTCGGGCCGCACTGCGCGCGCTGGTGGCTGCTGCTGCGTTGTGCAGCGCATCGATGATGGCGGCGAGTCCCGCACACGCGGCGCCCGACGCGAAGTTCGTGCTGATCAGCCACGCGCCGGACTCGGATTCCTGGTGGAACACCATCAAGAACGCGATCAAGCAGGCCGACGAAGACTTCAACGTGCAGACGGACTACCGCAATCCGCCGAACGGCGATATCGCGGACATGTCGCGCCTGATCGAGCAGGCCGCCGCGCGCAACTACGATGGCGTCATCACGACCATCGCCGACTTCGATGTGCTGAAGAGCGCCATCAACAAGGTCACGGCGAAGAAGATTCCGCTCGTCACGATCAACTCGGGCACCGAGGAACAGAGCGCGCAACTGGGCGCGATCATGCACGTCGGCCAGCCGGAATATGTGGCGGGCAAGGCGGCCGGCGAGAAGGCGAAGGCCGCGGGCGTGAAGTCGTTCGTCTGCGTGAATCACATCGCGACGAACACGGTGTCGTTCGATCGCTGCAAGGGCTTCGCGGACGCACTCGGCATCGACTACAAGGCATCGACGATCGATTCGGGACAAGACCCGACCGAGATTCAGTCGAAGGTATCGGCGTATCTGCGCAATCATCCGGACACCGGCGCGATCCTCACGCTCGGACCGACGCCCGCATCCGCGACGCTCAAGGCCGTCACGCAAATGGGCCTGCAGAACAAGGTGTATTTCGTGACTTTCGACTTCTCGGACGACATCGCGAAGGCCATCAAGGACGGCACGATCAAGTTCGCGATCGATCAGCAGCCGTATCTGCAAGGCTATATCCCGGTGGCCGTGCTCGCGATCGTGAAGAAGGAACATACGACCGATCCGGCGAAGATCCGTCAGCTTCTCGAAGCCAATCCGAAGTTCAAGGCGCGCCTCGAAACCTACGGATTGCAGCCGTCGTACGGACCGAAGAACATTCGTTCGGGCCCGGGTTTCATCACCAAAGAAAATCTCGACAAGGTCGTGAAGTACGCGGGTCAATATCGTTGATCCCGGCGTGACCTGATTCGGGCGGCGCTTCGCGCACCGCCCGCTTTTATCGACGTTCAGCGCGCCTTGCTGCGTCCGTTCGCGGACGCGGCGGCGACGCGCGCATCGGTACCGCATCGACATCGAGTCTCAAGGAGCCATCATGGGCGTAGCCGGCAAACACTACCCTCCTCACGTGAACCGTCAGCAGGACAACGCTGAAACACCTGACCAGGCCAAGCCCTCGGATGAGCGCGTACGCCACACGTCGTGGTTCGGTCATTTGCTGAATCGCCCGGAGTTCGCGGCCATTTCCGGCACCGTGCTCGTCTTCATCGTGTTCGGCTTCGGCGCGGGATCGTCGGGCATGTTCAACCTCGACGGCGTGATGAACTGGTCGCAAGTGGCCGCCTATCTCGGCCTGCTCGCGGTCGGCGCGTGTCTGCTCATGATCGCGGGCGAGTTCGACTTGTCCATCGGCTCGATGATCGGCTTCGCGGGCATGATGGTCGCGTTGCCGGCGGTCTATTTTCATTGGCCGCTATCCCTTTCGATTCTCTTCGCGTTCGTCATGTCGATGCTGCTCGGCGCATTGAATGGCTATCTCGTCATGCGCACGCGCCTGCCGTCGTTCATCGTCACGCTCGCGTTCCTGTTCATTCTGCGCGGCCTCACGCTCGCGCTGTCGATCATGTTCGCGGACCGCACCATCATCTCGGGCGTCGGCGATCTCGCCCAGGCCGATCCCATCGCCGACACGCTCTTTCATGGCGTCGCGTTTCACGGCCTGTTCACCTGGCTCGCGCACATGGGCATCGGCAAGCTGCTCGACAGCGGCCAGCCGCTCGTGCCGGGCATTCCGAAAGTCATCATCTGGTGGCTCGCGCTCGCGGCGGTCGGCGCGTTCGTGCTCGCCAAGACGCGCTACGGCAACTGGATTCTCGCGGTCGGCGGCGATGCGAATGCCGCGAAGAACGTCGGCGTGCCGGTGAAGCGCGTGAAGATATCGCTCTTCGTGCTCACCGCGTTCTGCTCGTGCCTCTTCGCCGTGCTGCAAGTGTGCGATATCGGCTCGGCGGCGGCGGATCGCGGCTTGCAGAAGGAATTCGAAGCGATCATCGCGGCGGTCATCGGCGGCACCTTGCTGACGGGCGGTTACGGATCGGTCGTCGGCGCATGTTTCGGTGCCCTGATCTTCGGTGTCGTGCAGATCGGCATCACTTATACGAACGTGAGCTCGGACTGGTTCCGCGTATTCCTTGGCGTGATGCTGCTCATCGCCGTGCTCTTCAATCACTACGTGCGCCGCCGCGTGTCCCAGGCTCAATGAGAGGAGCAACGAACATGCAAGACGACAACATCCTCGCGCTCGAAAACGTCAGCAAGTTCTTCGGCAAGGTGATCGCGCTGAACGGCGTCACGTTGCGGCTCAAACGCGGTGAAGTGCATTGTCTGCTCGGCGATAACGGCGCCGGCAAATCGACACTCATCAAGACGCTCGCAGGCGTGCATCAGCCCTCTTCCGGCGACTATCTCGTCGATGGCAACCCCGTGCATTTCGACTCGCCGAAAGAAGCGCTCGATCTCGGTATCGCGACCGTGTATCAGGATCTCGCGCTCGTGCCGTTGCTATCGGTGGCGCGCAACTTCTTCATGGGACGCGAGCCGCAAAAGAAGCGCTTCGGCATCAGCGTGATGGACCTCGACCTCGCCGCCGAAACGTCGCGCGCCAAGCTCGCCGAAATGGGCATCAATGTGCGCGATCCGCATCAGCCGATCGGCACGATGTCCGGCGGCGAGAAGCAATGTCTCGCGATTGCCCGCGCGATTCACTTCGGCGCACGCGTGCTGATCCTCGACGAACCGACCGCCGCGCTCGGCGTGAAGCAGAGCTTCAATGTGTTGAAGCTCATCCACAAGGCGCGCGAAAAAGGCATCTCGGTGATCTTCATCACGCACAACGTTCACCATGCCTATCCGATCGGCGATTCGTTCACGCTGCTCAATCGCGGCCGCTCGATGGGCACGTTCACCAAGGACAACATCAGCAAGAACGAAGTGCTCGACATGATGGCGGGCGGCGCAGAAATGCAGCAGATGATGACCGAACTCGAAGGCGCGACGATCTGAGGACATTGAATCCATGCCAACGCAAAATCCCTCTCGCTTCGCGCCGGATCGCACGCGCGATATCGTGTGTCTCGGCCGCCTCGCCGTCGATCTCTATGCGCAAAATGTCGGCGCGCGGCTCGAAGATGTATCGACGTTCGCGAAGTATCTCGGCGGCTCGTCGGCGAACATCGCGTTCGGCTGCGCGCGGCTCGGGCTGAATGCGTCGATGCTCGCGCGCGTCGGCAACGATCACATGGGGCGCTTTCTCACGGAGACGCTCGAACGCGAAGGCTGCGATGTGAGTCACGTTCGCATCGATCGTGACCGGCTCACCGCGCTCGTGCTGCTCGGCCTCGAAGACCGCGACACGTTTCCGCTCGTGTTCTATCGCGAGAACTGCGCGGACATGGCCGTCGACGAACACGATTTCGATGAAGCGTATATCGCGTCATCGAAGGCGCTGCTCATTACGGGCACGCACTTCTCGACGGAACAGGTGAACCGCACGAGCCGTCGCGCGCTCGACTACGCGCGAAGCAACGACGTCCGCACGATTCTCGACATCGACTATCGGCCTGTCTTGTGGGGTCTCACGGGCAAGGCGGATGGCGAGACGCGCTTCATCGCGAACGAGAGCGTCACCGCGCATTTGCAGCGCATTCTGCCGTTGATCGATCTCGTCATCGGCACGGAAGAAGAGTTTCGCATCGCGGGCGGCAAGGACCGTCTGATCGATGCGCTCGCGATGGTCCGCAAGGTCACGAGCGCGACGCTCGTCGTGAAGCGCGGGCCGCTCGGCTGTTCGATCATCGAAGGCGCGGTGCCGTCGTCCATCGACGATGCGCCGGTTCATGGCGGCGTCGAAGTGGAAGTGCTCAACGTGCTCGGCGCCGGCGACGCGTTCGCTTCAGGCTTCTTGTCGGGATGGCTGCGCGACGAGCCGCTCGAAGCCTGCGCGCGAACGGCCAATGCATGCGGCGCGCTCGTCGTGTCGCGTCACGGCTGCGCGCCCGCGATGCCCACGCCCGCCGAGCTCGATTACTTTCTCGCCGCGGCGAAGGAAGACCCCGCGCGCATGCGCCGCCCCGATCGCGATGCAAAGCTCGCGCGTCTGCATCGCGTGAGTCCCAAGCGCAAGCAATGGGACGAAGTGCTCGGCTTCGCGTTCGATCATCGCAATCAGTTCTTCGATCTCGCGCAGCAAACGGGCGCGAGCGAAGCGCGCATCTCGACGTTGAAAAACCTGTTCGTCGAAGCCGTTGCACAGACGGAGAAAGAACTCGCGCTCGAAGGACGCATTGGCGTGTTGATCGACGATCGCTACGGGCAAGATGCGTTGAACGCGGCGACCGGACGCGGCTGGTGGATCGGCCGGCCGGTCGAATTGCCCGGCTCGATGCCGCTCGAATTCGATCATGGCCGCTCCATCGGCACGACGCTCGTGCAGTGGCCGCGCGAGCAGGTCGCGAAGTGTCTCGTGCAATATCACCCCGATCATCCGCATGACGTGCGTCTCGAACAGGAAGCGCAGTTGCGCGCGCTCTACGATGCCGTTCAGGCAAGCGGCAACGAACTGCTGCTCGAAGTGATCGTGCCGAAAAACGGGCCACCGATTGAAGACGACACCGTGTATCGCGCGTTGAAGCGCCTTTATAACCTCGGCATCTATCCGGAATGGTGGAAGCTCGAACCGATGAGCGCGAAGCAATGGCAAGCCATCGATGCGCTGATCGCGCAGCGCGATCCGTATTGCCGTGGCGTCGTGTTGCTGGGATTGTCGGCGGGCGTCGATCAGTTGCGTGAAGGCTTCGCAGCGGCGGCATCGTCGAAGACGTGCAAGGGCTTCACCGTCGGGCGCACGATTTTTCATGAGCCGAGTCATGCGTGGCTCGCCAATGAGATCGACGACCGCGAACTGATCGCGCGCGTGCGACGCACGTTCGAAGCGCTGATCGATGCATGGCGCGAGGCGCGTTCGTCTTCGGGCGCAGAACTTCGAGTGACACAGGAGCAAGCCGCATGAACCAGCGTGCAACGCAATCGGAGACTGCAGTGAGTTCGACCATTCGACTGACCGCCGCGCAAGCGCTCGTGCGCTATCTCGCGGCGCTTCGCACCGGACACGGCGAGCCGCTTTTCGGCGGCGTGTTCGCGATCTTCGGGCATGGCAATGTCGCGGGTATGGGCGAGGCGTTGTATCGGCATCGCGATGAATTGCCGACGTATCGCGCGCACAACGAGCAGGCGATGGCGCATAGCGCGATCGCGTATGCGAAGGCGCATATGCGGCGACGCATGATGGCGGTGACGACGTCGATCGGTCCGGGCGCGACCAATCTCGTGACGGCGGCCGCGCTCGCGCATGTGAACCGCTTGCCGGTACTGCTGTTGCCGGGCGATATCTTCGTGTCGCGCGCGCCCGATCCGGTGTTGCAGCAAGTGGAGGATGGTCACGATGGCGGCGTCTCCGCTAACGATGCGTTGAAGGCAGTATCGCGTTACTTCGATCGCATCGTGCATCCCGCGCAATTGTTGAGCGCATTGCCGCGCGCGATACGCGTGCTCACCGATGCGGCGCAATGCGGCCCGGTCACGCTCGCGTTGCCGCAGGACGTGCAGGCGATGGCGTACGACTACCCTGCTTCGTTCTTCGAGCCGCGCGCCGTCGAGTTTCATGCGCCGGCACCGATTCCGCGCGAGATCGAACGCGCCGCCGCGATGCTGCGTGAAGCGCGCGAGCCGTTGATCGTATCGGGTGGCGGCGTGCTGTACGGACTCGCGACCGATGCGTTGCGCACGTTCGCGCACAGGCATGGCGTGCCCGTCGCGGAGACGCAGGCGGGCAAAGGCGCGCTCGCCTGGGACGATGCGTTGAACGTCGGCGGTATCGGCGTGACGGGCGGCACCGCTGCGAACGAACTCGCGCATGCGAGCGATTGCGTGCTTGCTATCGGCACGCGTCTGCAGGATTTCACGACCGGATCGAACACGCTATTCACGCAGGCGCGGCTTGTCGCGGTCAATGCGAATCCGTTCGATGCGCTCAAGCAGAACGCGCTCGCCGTGCAGGCGGATGCGCGTGCCGCGCTGGAAGCGTTGTCCGAAGCGCTCGGCGACTGGCACGCATCGCCGCAATGGACGACGCGCGGGCATCGGCTTGCGAATGAATGGCGCGAGACCGTGGCGCATGTGACGAACACGCCCGTCGCGGATGGCAAGCTGCCGCGCGAAGCCGATGTGATCGGCGCGGTGCAGCGCTCGGACGATGCTTCTTCAGCCAACGATATCGTCGTGTGTGCTGCGGGCACTTTGCCCGCGGATTTGCAGAAGCTCTGGCGCACCAGCGCGCCGGGCGGTTATCACGTCGAATACGGCTATTCGTGCATGGGCTATGAAGTCGCGGGCGGACTGGGCGTGAAGCTCGCGCGGCCCGAGCGCGAAGTGATCGTGATTGTCGGCGACGGCTCGTATCTGATGATGAATAGCGAGCTCGCTACGTCGGTGATGCTCGGCGCGAAGTTGATCGTGGTGTTGCTCGACAATCGCGGGTTCGGGTGCATCAATCGCTTGCAGCAGGCTTGTGGCGGGGCGCCGTTCAACAATCTCATCGATGATTGCAAGCAGGGCGCGCTTGGGGCGCCGGAGATCGATTTCGCGATGCATGCGCGGTCGCTCGGGGCTTTGGCGGAGCATGTTTCCAGCATCGATGAGCTTATCGTCGCGATGAAGCGCGCGCGGGCGGCGGATCGCAGTTATCTCATCTCTATCGATACGGATCCTTCGAGGACTACCGAGGAAGGTGGATGGTGGTGGGAAGTCGCCGTTCCTGAAGTGTCGGATCGCGCGGCTGTCGTCGTTGCGCGTGAGGCCTATGAGCAGGCCGTCAAAGCTCGTAGTGTTTGATTGAGCTTCTATGGAAGCCTGTGATCGCGTCGGTCTATTGGCGTTGCCCCTGTGCGGGGCGGCAGTCACTTTCTTTGCTGCTGCAAAGAAAGTAAGCAAAGAAAGCAGCTCGTCACGGCCCGCGGTCACACGCAATTTGGGTAGTCCTCTCGTCACAGGCGGCACTCGCCTAAAGAGTGCCCTCAAACACCTAATCGGGCTTGGCTCGCGCACGGTCTGCCGCCCGAATACGTTGAGGACACTGGTTCAGCACGAAAGAGCTTCGGCACAGCGCTACGCGCTGCCGCCCGGTATGCAAGGGAAACCAAAGGGCGGCGATTGCAGTGAGATGGAGACGTTAGTAGAGAAGCACGCGCGGACCCGGTTGACCGGTCGGCCGCGCAGCGGGCTGGAGCTATTTGGTGCTGAACCAGTTTGGTGTGTGGTGCGATGTGGCAGACCGTGCGCGATCCAAGCCCGAATAGGTGTTTGAGGGCACTCGTTAGGCAGCCCACGAACGACGAGAGGACTACCCAAATTGCGTGTGACCGCGGGCGTATCGGAAGCTGCTTTCTTTGGTTACTTTCTTTGCAGCAGCAAAGAAAGTGACTGCCGCCCCGCACAGGGGCAGTGCTAATAGACCGACGCGAAACCGGGATCCGGCGAAAGCGAAAGCAAAAAGCAAAAAGCAAAAAGGAGAACCCAACATCATGCCTTTGAAAAAGATACGCATCGGCATCAATCCATTGTCATGGATGAACGACGACCTGCCTTCGCTCGGCGGCGAGACGCCTCTCTCCACCGCCCTGACGGAAGGAAAACAGATCGGCTATGAAGGCTTCGAGCTAGGCAACAAGTTCCCTCGCGAACCGCAAGCGCTAAAAGCCTTGCTCGCGCAGTACGAGCTAGCGCTAGTCTCCGGTTGGTATTCAGGCCGACTCGCAGAACGCAGCGCAGAAGAAGAAATCGAAGCCGCGGGCCCCCATCTCGACCTGCTCGCGCAAAACGGCGCGACCGTAATGGTCTACGGCGAGGTCGCCAACTCGATCCAGGGCGCGCCAAAACCGCTCTATCAACGTCCGCGCTTTTTCTCGGATGCGCAATGGACCGGGTACGCAGACCGCCTGAACCGCTTCGCCGAATACACCCTCTCGCGCGGCGTGCGCGTCGCCTATCATCATCACATGGGCGCGTATGTCGAAACGCCCGCCGACGTCGACCGCCTCATGGCGCTCACCAACGATTCGGTCGGCCTGCTGTTCGACGCGGGACACATCACGTTCGCGGGCGGCGATGCCCTGAGCGTGCTGCAAAAGCACATCGCTCGTGTATGCCACGTCCACTGCAAAGACGTGCGCCCCGAAATCGTGAAGCTCGCGCGCAATCGCAACTGGAGCTTTCTCGATGCGGTCATCAACGGTGCGTTCTCCGTGCCCGGCGATGGCTGCGTCGACTATCCGGGCATCATCGCGTGTCTCGCGAAGCATGATTACGAAGGCTGGCTCGTCGTGGAAGCGGAACAGGATCCGGTGATCGCGCCGAGCTACGCATACGCCGACAAGGGCTATCGCACGCTGCGTACGCTCGTCGACGCAACATTCAAGGAGGCAGCATGAGCCTGCTAGTGAAAGCATCGCGCGAAGGACAAACCATCGCGCGCGTCACGCCCGATTCCGCGGGCTGGAAGCACGTCGGCTTCGCGGCGTATCGCCTGAATGCGGGCGATGTCGTGCATGTCTACGACGCGGATCGCGAAAGCTGCATCGTCGTGTTGACGGGCACGGTGAGCGTCGAAGCGGGCGACGAGCATTATCAGTCGATCGGCTCGCGCGACAGCGTGTTCGAAGACGCCGCCCCGTATGCCGTCTACGTGCCGCCGAAGCTCGCCGCCATCGTGCGTGCGGAACGCGATGCGCAGATCGGCGTCGCGAGCGCGCCCGCGAAGGGCGAGTTTCCGCCGCGTCTCATCGAGCCATCGCAAATGAAGCGCTCGACGCGCGGCAAGAACGCGAATACGCGCTACGTGTGCGACATTCTTCCGCAAACGGAAGATGCCGAGTCGTTGCTGGTCGTGGAAGTGCGCACGCCGGGCGGACATGCGTCGAGCTATCCGCCGCACAAGCACGATCAGGACAATGTGCCCGTCGAAAGCTCGCTCGAAGAGACGTATTACCATCGACTGAATCCGCCGCAAGGATTCGCGTTTCAGCGCGTTTATACCGATGAACGCGATCTCGATGAAACGATGGCCGTCGAGGATCACGATGTCGTCATGGTGCCGCGTGGGTATCATCCGGTGGTCGTGCCGTATGGCTACGATAACTACTATCTGAACGTGATGGCCGGCGACAAGCGGACGTGGCACTTCAAGAACGATCCGAAGCATGAGTGGATCGTGGAGAGGGATAGCAAGGCGCAGGGTTAAGCGAGCGGGAAGGCGAATGCCGCATGTCGCGGCATTCGCTGCACTACGCGTTCCAGGGATCGAAGATCGTCGCGTCGAACTGACTAATGGGTGCCGATGCTCTTCTCGACGCAGCAATTTCCGCGTACGCATCGGCTGCATCGTTATCGAAACTCGGCAGACGGCCAGCGAAATCTTCACTGAAGATGATCCGCGTGGCGTCCCATAGGCGCTGCCGCCTGATACCTGCGGCCATCGACCATATTCCATAGAGAATTTCTCCACGCGTGACAGTCGTGGTGAACAGTGCCGAACGCGGCTCGTTGGCGAGCCATGTCAAAACGCGCTGTTCCGGCGCCGGACGCAGCAACTCGGAAAGGACGTTGGTATCCAGAACGATCAGTCATCGAACCCCGACGGGTTACGAATCGCCTCGCGCTTGGGAAGCTCCAACTCGACTCCGCCAAGCGGATCGATGCGGCCACGAATCGATTCGACAAGAATCTTTCCTTGCGCCGGTTCTGTCCAAAGAGCTGTCCGCAGAATGTCGCGAGCCTCTTCCTCCATCGAGCGACCGTGCTTCGCTGCCTGCATACGCAGGAACTTCAGGCATATTGACTCGAATCGAACGTGCCACCGACCGACAGCCATTGCCGCGAGATCGCTTCATCGCGCGCGAGCGTCTCGATCGTCCCATCGAACTGTATCGCCCCATGCCCCATGACCGCGACGCGCGCATCGAGCGTGCGCGCGATCGTCAATCGCTCTTCGATCAGCAGCGTCGCGACGCCGCGGTTGCGCAGCATCGCGAGACACGCGGCCACTTCCGCGAGCACTTGCGGCGCGAGCCCTTCGCCCGGTTCGTCGATGACGACCAGCGACGGATCGCCCGTCAACGTGCGCGCGAGCGCGAGCATCTGCTGCTCGCCGCCCGACAACGCGCCCGCCTTCACCGACGCGCGTTCTTCGAGCACGGGAAACAGCCGATACGCATCGCGCAACGCAAAACGCGTGCCCTTCCTTTCGCCCAGCACGAGATTTTCGCGCACCGTGAGCGCAGGGAACACATCGCGCGTTTCGGGCACGTAACCAATGCCCAGCCGCGCGATGCGATGCGCCCTCAAGCCGACGAGCTGAACATCGCGATAGCGCATGTCGCCCGCGCATCGCACGAGTCCCATGATGGCTTTCGCGAGCGTCGATCGTCCCGATCCGTTGCGGCCGACAAGCGCCACCGCTTCGCCTTCGTCAATGCACAGGTGCACGCCGTGCAGCACTTGCGCCGCGCCGTACCACGCGCACAAATCGTCGATACGCAACTGCGCCTTCATGACGCGACTCCACCGAGATACGCGTCCTGAACAGCGCGATTCGCGCGTATCGCAGCGGGCGTATCGGTGGCGATCACGCGCCCTTGCACGAGCACCGAAATGCGATCCGCGAGGCCGAAAACCGCATCCATGTCATGTTCGATGACGAGCAGCGTGCGCCCTTCCGTCGTCGCGCGAATCAGTTCGAGCGCGCGAGTCGCCTCCGCGCGATTCATGCCGGCGGTGGGCTCGTCGAGCAAGATCAGCGACGCATCGGTGGCAAGCGCGATGCCCAGATCGAGCGCGCGTTGCTCCGCGTACGTCAGGCGTGCCGCGAGTTCGTCGGCGCGCGCGGCAAGGCCGATGGCATCGAGCATCGCGTGCGCGCGTTCGTCGATTCGTCGCGAAGGCAGCCATCGATCGACAAGCCGCGACGATGCCGCGCCGAGCGCCGCGCAACGCAGGTTCTCGAACACGGACAAGCCGCCGAACACGCTCGTCGTCTGAAAGCTGCGGGCAAGCGAGCGCGATACGCGTTGCGGCGGCTTGCCGGTGATATCGATTCCGCTCGCGACGATGCGTCCATCGTCGGGCCGCGTGCGTCCCGAGATCAGATCGAAGAGCGTGGATTTGCCCGCGCCGTTCGGTCCGATGAGCGCGTGCCGCTCGCCCGCAGCGACCTGCAAGTCGACGCCGCGCAGTACGCGCGTCACGCCGAAGCGCTTGACGATGCCATGCAATTCGAGCGCCGCGTTCATCGCGCGGTCCTCGTGCGTCGCGCGAGCCACAAGCCCAGCAACGCGCACGGCAACGCGATGAACCACGCGCGTGCATCGGTTCGTCCGGCGTAAAGCGCTTCGACCGGCACGACGACCGCGACGCCCCACGCGATCGCGCTCAGCATGCCGATGCACAAGGACCGCGCATCGCGCCGAACGAGGCCCGCGACGCCTTCCGGCGCGGCCACGACGACCCACATGAACAAGAGCCCGAGATACATCGGCCACGCGGTGCTGACGCTCGCGAGCCCGACGCTGAAGAACGTGAGCAGCACCGCGCCGACGATCGGCCCGGCGAACGTGCCCGCGCCGCCGATGACGGTCGCGACGAGCGCGCTCGTCGATCGCGCAAGACCGACGCTCTCCGACGACACCAGCTCGACGTTGATCAACGCCAGCACGCCCGCGATGCCCGCGAAAAACGCCGACACGATCAACACGTGCAGGCGCACGCGCGCGGGCGCGAAGCCGATCGCGGCGGCGCGCGCGGGATTGTCGCGCACGGCGTTGGCGAGACGGCACATCGGCGTGCGCGAAAACGCGAACATCGCGACCGCCGATATCACGCACCAGCACGCGATCAACGCATACGCCTCGCGCGGCGGCCCGAAGGTCATCGCGAAGAACGAAGGCCCGCTCGCGCGATCGATCGTCACGCCGCCCTCGCCGCCGAACCACCCCGGCACGAGCCACACGCATGCGGCGACGAGTTCGCTCAAGCCCAGCGTGATCATCGCGAAGGACGTGCCCGCGCGCTGCGTCGAAATCGCGCCGAAAACGACCGCGACGAGCATCGCCGCGCATCCGCCGATCATCGGCAGTAACGGCAACGGCACGCCGAATCGAGCGAACGCATGCGCGGCGGCGAACGCGCCGAGACCCGAATAGACCGCGTGCCCGAACGAGAGCAAACCCGTCTCGCCGAGCAACAGGTTGTACGAAAGCGCGAGGACGATGAGCGTCGCCGTCTGCGCGAGATACGCGAGCAGCCACGATTGATCGACGACGAGCGGCGGCAGCGCGAGCGCGACGATCAGCGCGATGAAGACCTTAAGCATCGCGCGTGCGCTCGCCGAAAAGCCCGCGCGGCCGCGCGGCCAACATCGCGACGAGCAGCAGATACGGCAGCACGGGCGCGAGTTGCGCGACCGTCAACGCGCTCCACGCAGGCGGCAAGGTCACGCCGAGCGATGCCGCGATGCCGCCCGCCGTCGCGCTCGCGCCGACCGCGAAGGTCTGGACGCAGCCGATCAGAAGCGACGCGACGAGCGCGCCGCCGAGCGATCCGAGCCCGCCGATCACGACGACGACGAACACGATCGGGCCCATCGCATCGGCCATCGCCGGTTCGATGACGGCGAGCGGCGCGCCGATCACGCCAGCGAGCGCGGCGAGCGCGGTGCCGGCGGCGAAGACCATCGTGAAGACGCGCGGCACATCGTGGCCGAGCGTTTCGACGGTCGCGGGATGCGTAAGCGCCGCGCGCACGATGAGCCCCGTTTTCGATGTACGCAACACGAGCCACAGCGCGCCGAGCATGACGACGGCGACCGTCATCATGAACACGCGATAGCGCGCGAACGATGCGCCGTACAGCATGAAAAGCGGTCCGTCGAGCACGCGCGGAACGGCGGCGGGCAACGGCCCGAATCCCCAGACGAGCTTCACGCCCTCGCCGATGACGATGGCCGCGCCGAACGTCAGCAGCATGTCGGCGAGCGCGCCGCGCGCATGGACGCGCCTCAATAGCAGGCGCTCGAACAAGGCCCCGGCAACGCCAACGATCAATGGCGCACAGATGAGCGCGAACCAGAATCCGCCGTACGCGGCGAGCGCCTGCCCGACATACGCGCCGAGCATGTAGAAACTCGCGTGCGCGAAGTTGAGCACGCCGAGCATCGAGAAAATCAGCGTGAGTCCCGCCGACAGCATGAACAGCAGCAATCCCACGCTCACGCCGTTGAGCAGACTCACGCAAAACCACTGAAGCAAAACGCGACCCTCAGCCGGTGATGAGCGGCTTCAACGCATCGATGAGCGGCGCGGGCAACGGCACCGGCCTGCGCGTCACGCGATCCACGTAGACATGCACGAAATGCCCCTGCGCGGCGGCTTCGTCCGCGCCTTGCGTGAAGATCGCGACTTCGTAGCGCACGCTGGTATTTGCCGAGCTTCTCGACGCGCAAGCCCGCCTCGATCGGTTCGGGAAACACGACCGGCGCGAAGAAATTGCAGCGCGTCTCGACGACGAGGCCGATGGTTGCGCCCTCGCTGAAATCGAGCACGCCCGCGCGCAGCAGGTACTCGTTCACGACCGTATCGAAGTAGCTGTAGTAGACGACGTTGTTGATGTGACCGTAGACGTCGTTATCCGACCAGCGCGTGCTGATCGGCAGGAAGTGCGCGTAATCGGCGCGCGTGGTCGGGACCGGCTTGCTCATCGCTCAGAGAGACTCCATCAGCATGCGTCGATAATCGTCGGCGCTCGCCTCGCGCGGGTTCGTCTTGTGGCAGTGATCCGCGAGCGCGCCCTTCACGACCTTGTCGAACATGCTTTCGTCGACGCCCATCTGCGACAGACGCGTCGGCAGGCCGAGGCGCGCGGTCATGTCGTGCACGGCCTGCGCGACATCGGCGTTATCGGGGAGATTCATCACGCGGCGCATGCGCGCGAAACGCCGGTCCGCGACGACCGTCGGCGCGCTTTCGTTGAAGCGCAGCACGGCAGGCAAGACCACCGCGTTCAGCGTGCCGTGATGCAGCGACGTGCGTCCGTTCACCGCCAGCCCGCCCAGCGGATGCGACAGCGAATGCACGCAGCCGAGGCCCTTCTGGAACGCCATCGCGCCCTGCATCGACGCGGACATCATGTTCAGACGCGCGTCGCGGTCCTGGCCGTCGTGCGTCGCGCGCTCGATGTTGGCCCACGCGCGTTCGAGTCCATCGAGCGCGATGCCGTCGGCGGGCGGATTGAACGCGGGCGCGAGAAACGTTTCGATGCAATGCGCGATCGCGTCCATGCCGGTCGCGGCGGTGAGCGGCGGCGGCAGGCCGAGCGTGAGCGACGGATCGCAGACCGCCGATTTCGGCAGCAGATGCCACGAATGGAAGCCGAGCTTGCGCCCGTCGTTCAGGATGATGATCGCGCCGCGCGCCACTTCACTGCCCGTGCCCGACGTGGTCGGCACCGCGATCAGCGGCGCCGCGCGCTCGGTGATCTTGCCGCTGCCGCCTTCGATCGTCGCGTAGGTCGTGAGCGGCTCGTCGTGCGTCGCGGCAATCGCCACGCCCTTCGCCAGATCGATCGATGAGCCGCCGCCCACCGCGATCAGGCCGTCGCAGCCTTCGCGCTTGTATTGCGCGGCGGCTTGCATGACCATCGCTTCGGTCGGATTCGACGGCGTGTCGTCGAACACCGGCAGCGCGCCGAGCCGCGCGCTTTCGATCACGCGATCGGCAAGCCCCGCCGCCTTCACGCCTTTATCGGTGATGACGAGCGGACGCTTCATCCCGATGCGCGCGCATTCGCTTTGCAGCGTCTGTAGCGCGTCGTAGCCGAGATGAATGTGGGTCAGATAGAAGATGAAGGCCATGGCGTCAGCGTCGATAAAAGAGGTGCGGCCATGTTGAAACCGCACGCCGGAAGTGTCAATCGGGGTTAGATCGACGCCGACAAGGCGCGCACTTCATCGACGAAGCGCTCGACGGTCCCCCGCTGCGTATCCCACGCGCACATCAGACGGCAGCCGCCCGAGCCGATGAACTGATAGAAGCGCCAGCCCTTCGCGCGCAGCGCCGCCGCGACGTGCGCCGGCAACTCCGCGAACACCGCGTTCGATTCGGGCTTGAAGAGCAGCGACACGCCCGGAATGCCGGCGAGGCGCTCGGCCATCAGCGATGCCATCGCGTTCGCGTGACGCGCGTTGCGCAGCCAGACGTCGTCGTCGAGCAGACCGAGCCACGGCGCGGAAATGAAGCGCATCTTCGAGGCGAGTTGCCCGGCCTGCTTCAGGCGATAGGCAAAATCGGCGGCGAGCGCCTTGTCGAAGAACACGACCGCCTCGCCCACCGGCAGACCGTTTTTCGTGCCGCCGAAGCACAGCACATCGACGCCCGCGCGCCACGTGATCTCCGACGGATGCACGTTCAGCGTCGCGACCGCGTTCGCGAAACGCGCGCCGTCCATGTGGATCTTCAGATGCCGCCGCTTGGCGATGGCCGCGATCGCGCGGATCTCCTCGACGGTGTAGACGGTGCCGACTTCCGTCGCCTGCGTGAGCGAGACGACCTTGGGCTTCGGATAGTGGATATCCGAGCGCTTCGTGACGAGTTCCTCGATCGCATCGGGCGTGAGCTTGCCGTTCTCGCCCTTCGCGGTGAGCAGCTTCGAGCCGCCGGAGAAGAATTCGGGGCCGCCGCATTCATCGGTTTCGATATGCGCGAGTTCGTGGCAGATCACCGAGTGATACGACTGACAGAGCGACGCGAGCGCGAGCGAATTGGCCGCCGTGCCGTTGAAGACGAAGAAGACTTCGCAATCGGTCTGGAAGAGGTTGCGGATGCGGTCGCAGACTTGCGTGGTCCACGAATCGTCGCCATAGGCGGGTTCGTGGCCGCTCGTGTTGGCCTGGATCAGCGCTTGGAGCGCTTCCGGGCAGATGCCTGCGTAGTTGTCGGAGGCGAAGTGTTGGATCGGGTCCGTGGGCGCTGTCATGGGGTCGCTGTGATGGCCGGTTTTTGAACGCGGCGCGCGCGGGCGCTAAAACATCGAACGTCATCGCGCGCGCCGGCAATCGGGCCATTTTAGCGGTTCATCGCCTTCCGAACCGCGTGCGCCTACTTGGTGTTCGGCGCGCTCGCGGCGTTGGCCTGCTGCGCTTCCTGGGCCTTCTTGTCCTTCTTGTTCGCTTCGTGATGGCCGATCGCGCAGCCGCCGATCGCGCCCGCGGTGCCATGTCCGCCCGCGACATGTCCCGCGACGCCGCCGACCGCCGCGCCCTTCAGACAGCCCTTCGCCTGCGCGGCGCCCGTTGCTGCGAGCATCGTCGAAGCCAGAATGATCGATGCGAGTCTGCGATTCATATGTCGTCTCCCTTGCGTTGATGGAACTTCACGGGAAGACGCACGCGCCATACCTGACAGCGTGTAAAGAAAAACGGCCCGATCTTCGTCAGATCGAGCCGTTTTGTCAGAAGCGATGAACGCTTAAAGCTGCTGCTGCACCCATCCGGTCACGCCGGCCAGCGCGGCCGGCAGATTGGCCGGTTCCGTGCCCCCTGCCTGCGCCATGTCGGGACGGCCGCCGCCCTTGCCGCCGACCTGCTGCGCGACGAAATTGACGAGCTCGCCCGCCTTCACCTTTTTCGACGCGTCCGGCGTCACGCCCGCGATCAGGCTGACCTTGCCGCCATCGACCGATGCAAGCACGATCGCCGCGCTCTTGAGCTTGTCCTTGAGCTTGTCGACGGTTTCACGCAGCGTCTTCACGTCCGCGCCTTCGAGTTGCGCGGCGAGCACCTGCACGCCGGAAACATCGACGGCCTTCGAGACGAGTTCGTCGCCCTGGCTCGCCGCCAGCTTCGATTTCAGCGCGCCCAGTTCCTTCTCCAGCGACTTCACGTGCTCCTGAACCTGCGCGATGCGTTGCGTGAGTTCGGACGGTTGCGCCTTCAGCACGCCCGCTGCCGCATTGATGCGCTGATCCAGTTCCTGCACGTAGCGCACGGCGTTGTCGCCGGTGATCGCCTCGACGCGGCGAATGCCCGCCGCGACGCCGCCTTCCATCACGATCTTGAAGAAGCCGATGTCGCCGGTGCGCTGCACGTGCGTACCGCCGCACAGCTCGCGCGAGAAGCCGAGATCGAGCACGCGCACGGTGTCGCCGTATTTCTCGCCGAAGAGCGCCATCGCGCCGCCCTTCACCGCGTCGTCGTACGGCATCACGCGCACGACGCCCGGCGCGTTCGCGATGATCTCGTTGTTGACGATCTGCTCGACGCGACGGATTTCTTCGTCCGACATCGGCGCGTTGTGGGCGAAGTCGAAGCGCGTCTTGTCCGCATCGACGAGCGAGCCTTTCTGCTGCACGTGACCGCCGAGCACTTCGCGCAGCGCCTTGTGCATCAAATGCGTGGCCGAGTGATTGCGCGCGGTGCGGGCGCGGCGCACGCCGTCGATTTCCGCCTTCACGACGTCGCCGACCTTGAGCGTGCCCTGCTCGACCGTGCCGTGATGACCGACGACATCGGCCTGCACTTTCAGCGTGTCCGCGACGGCGAAGCGCACGCTTGCGTTCGCGAGCACGCCCTGATCGCCGACCTGGCCGCCCGATTCGGCATAGAACGGCGTGTGATCGAGCACGACGACCGCTTGCTGGCCGTCCTTCACTTCATTGACCGATGCGCCTTCGACGTACAACGCGAGGATTTTCGCGTCGTCGAAGATTTCCTTTTCGTAGCCGTGGAACGTGGACTTCGCGCCCGAGTATTCGAGGCCCGCCGCCAGCTTGAACTTGCCGGCCGCGCGCGCCTGATCGCGCTGACGCGCCATCGCGTCGTCGAACGCGGGTTCGTCGACGGTCACGCCACGCTCGCGGCACACGTCCGCCGTCAGATCGAGCGGGAAGCCGTAGGTGTCGTGCAGCTTGAACGCGAGTTCGCCGTCCAGTTGCTTCACGCCCTTCTTTTCGAGATCGGCCAGTTCGCCTTCGAGGATCGACATACCGTGCTCGATGGTCTCGAAGAAGCGCTCTTCTTCCTGACGCAGCACGTCGGTCACGCGTTGTTGCGCATCGGTGAGTTCCGGATACGCCGCGCCCATTTCCGCGACGAGATCCGCGACGAGCTTGTGGAAGAACGCGCCCTTCTTGCCGAGCTTGTAGCCGTGACGGATCGCGCGGCGCACGATGCGGCGCAGCACGTAGCCGCGGCCTTCGTTGCCGGGAATGACGCCGTCGACGATCAGGAACGAGCATGCGCGGATGTGGTCCGCGATCACCTTCAGCGAGTTGTTTTCCAGGTCCGGCGTGTTCGTTTCGCGCGCCGCGGCCTTGATGAGATTCTGGAACAGGTCGATCTCATAGTTGCTGTGCACGTGCTGCAGCACGGCGGCGAGACGTTCGAGGCCCATGCCGGTATCGACGCACTGCTTGGGCAGCGGCGTCATGTTGCCTTGCGCGTCGCGATTGAACTGCATGAACACGAGATTCCAGATCTCGATGAAGCGGTCGCCGTCTTCTTCGGGCGATCCCGGCGGGCCGCCCCAGATTTCCGGGCCGTGGTCGTAGAACACTTCGGAGCACGGACCGCACGGGCCGGTGTCGGCCATCTGCCAAAAATTGTCCGATGCGTAACGGGCGCCCTTGTTGTCGCCGATGCGGATGATGCGCTCGACCGGCACGCCGATTTCCTTCGCCCAGATATCGAAGGCTTCGTCGTCTTCCTGATAGACCGTGACCGTGAGTTTTTCCGCCGGCAGGTTGTAGACCTTCGTCAGCAGTTCCCAGCAGTAGTGAATCGCGTCGCGCTTGAAGTAATCGCCGAACGAGAAGTTGCCGAGCATCTCGAAGAACGTGTGATGCCGCGCGGTGTAGCCGACGTTCTCCAGATCGTTGTGCTTGCCGCCCGCGCGCACGCTGCGCTGCGCGGTCGTCGCGCGCGAATACGGACGCGATTCGCTGCCCAGGAACACGTCCTTGAACTGGACCATGCCCGAGTTGGTGAAGAGCAGTGTCGGGTCGTTGCCGGGCACGAGGCTCGACGAACGCACGATCGTATGGCCCTTCGATTCGAAAAACTTCAGGAATTTCTCGCGTATTTCGGCGGCTTTCATAGCGTACGGGGCGTGTCTTCGGTTCTTTGATGGCGCCCGCGGGCAGCTGATTTCGCAGGCTGCCGGCGGAACAAGGGTGATTGTCGATTATACGGGATTCGCCGCGCGCGCCCGGGCGATGCGGACGCCCGCGCTATCGCGCACGCCGCGGTTCTGTGCGACAGTCGCACTCCGGAGACACAACGTAGCGAGACACATCGATGGGAGCCTTGAGCCATATTCGCGTGCTGGACCTGACCCGCGTGCTGGCGGGACCGTGGTGCGCGCAGACGCTCGCCGACTTCGGCGCGGACGTCATCAAGATCGAGCGGCCCGGAACCGGCGACGACACCCGTCACTGGGGCCCGCCCTACCTCAAGACGCCCGAGGGCAACGACACGCACGAAGCCGCGTACTACCTCGCGGCGAACCGCAACAAGCGCTCGGTGACGGTCGATATCGCCACCCCCGAAGGCCAGCAGATCGTGCGCGAACTGGCCGCGCAAAGCGATGTCGTCCTCGAAAACTACAAGGCCGGGCAACTGAAGAAGTACGGGCTCGACTACGAGTCGCTGAAGGCCGTGAAGCCGGATATCGTCTATTGCTCGGTGACGGGCTTCGGGCAGACGGGGCCGTACGCGTCGCGCGCGGGCTACGATTTCATCGTGCAGGGCATCGGCGGATTCATGAGCATCACCGGCGAGCGCGACGGCCAGCCCGGCGGCGGTCCGCAGAAAGCGGGGGTGGCGATCGCCGATCTGATGACCGGCATGTACGCGGCCATCGGCGTGCTCACCGCGCTCGCGCACCGCGACCGCACGGGCGAGGGCCAATACATCGACATGGCGCTGCTCGACGTGCAGGTCGCGATGCTCGCCAACATGAACACGAATTTTCTCGCGAGCGGCAAGCCGCCGGTGCGCTGGGGCAACGCGCATCCGAACATCGTGCCGTATCAGACCTTCCAGACGAGCGATGGCTGGGTCATCGTCGCGGTGGGCAACGACGGGCAGTTCCGCAAGTTCGTCGAAGCGGGCGGACGCCCCGAGCTGGCCGACGACGCGCGTTTCGCGGCGAATCCGTCGCGCGTGCGCAACCGCGACATGCTCGTGCCGATTCTCGCGGACATGGTGCGTCTGAAAGGCAAGCACGAATGGATCGCCGAGCTCGAGGCGGCGGGCGTGCCGTGCGGGCCGATCAACGATCTCGGCGAAGTATTCGAGGATCCGCAAGTGCTCGCGCGCAGGATGCAGATCGATCTGCCGCATCCGACGGCCGGCACCGTGAAACTCGTCGCGAGCCCGATCAAGATGAGCGCGACGCCGCCCGAAGCGCGCACGCATCCGCCGCTGCTAGGCGAGCACACGTCGAGCGTGCTGGCCGACGTGCTCGGCTACGACGAAGCGAAAATCGCGCGATTGCGGGAAAAGAAGGCGATCTGAACCCTTATCGAACGCCCGCGCCGATCAGACCGCCCGCCGCCGCGCCCGCGACGGTGCCGATCGGCCCGCCCGTGACCAGATACCCGAGCGCGCCGCCGGCGGCCGCGCCGACGCCCGCGTGAGCCTGCTGACGCGAGACGTTTGCGCAGGCGGCGAGGCTCGATACGAGCGCGGCTGCGGCGGCGAATTTGAGCGTCGTGAGGGCGATCTTCTTCATGATGGGCTTCCTTGTGTTGTCGTTGTGATGTGTTGTGCCTGGCGCTCGAGCGTGCCCCCGGAACCGGCGCGCTCGATGTACGCGAGCCGATCTTAAGAGCCCGCGCGCGCGCCTTTCAACGCGATTTACGTCCCGTTACGGCGGTTACGAGGCGTGCCGCGGCACGTAAACCATGTAACGGAACTCGCGAAACGGCGCGACGGCTGGAACCGCCCGGCGAAACAAAGCGCGAGCGCTTCCTCATACGCCGCCGCGGCCTGCCCCGGACGGTTGCGTAAGGTAGAATCGACCCAATATTCAAGGCCTTTGTACGCGTTTCGAGTTTCATCGAGCGCTTCCCGAACCGATCACGCGCGCGAGCGCATCCGCTGCCACTTTTTCCGCATGAACACCGATCGCAACGACGCTCCGGCGCCATCCAATTTCATTCGCAACATCATCGAAGACGACAACCGCTCCGGCAAATGGTCGCAGCGGGTCGAGACGCGCTTTCCGCCGGAGCCGAACGGCTATCTGCATATCGGCCATGCGAAGAGCATCTGCGTGAACTTCGGCCTCGCCGCGGATTACGGCGGCGTGTGCCATCTGCGCTTCGACGATACGAATCCCGAGAAAGAAAGCGTCGAATACGTCGATTCGATCATCGACGCCGTGAAATGGCTCGGCTTCGACTGGAACAAGAACGGCATCGAGCACCGCTATTTCGCGAGCGACTACTACGACAAGCTGTACGAATACGCCGAAATGCTCATCAAGAAGGGCCAGGCGTACGTCGACAGTCAAACGGCCGAAGAGATGCGCGCGACGCGCGGCTCGGCCGCCGAAGCCGGCATCAACTCGCCGTATCGCGATCGTTCGCCCGAAGAAAACCTCGACCTCTTCCGCCGCATGAAGGCGGGCGAGTTCAAGGAAGGCGAGCACGTGCTGCGCGCGAAAATCGACATGGCGTCGCCGAACTTCAACATGCGCGATCCGGTCATCTACCGCATCCGCTTCGCGCATCATTACCGTACCGGCGATACGTGGTGCATCTACCCGATGTACGACTACGCGCACTGCGTGTCGGACGCGATCGAGAACATCACGCACTCGCTCTGCACGCTGGAGTTCGAAGATCATCGGCCGCTCTACGACTGGTTCCTCGCGCAGCTCGCGGACGACGGCGTGTTTCAGCGTCCGCTCCCGCAACAAATCGAGTTCTCGCGCCTGAACCTCACCTACGCGATCACGAGCAAGCGCAAGCTGCTGCAGCTCGTGCAGGACAATCACGTCGACGGCTGGGACGATCCGCGCATGCCGACCATCGTCGGCGTGCGTCGCCGCGGCTTTACGCCGGAAAGCATTCGTTTGATGGTCGAGCGCGTCGGCGTGACGAAGGTCGATTCGTGGATCGACATGAGCATTCTCGAAGGCGCACTGCGCGACGATCTCGACGAGAAAGCGCCGCGCGCGATCGCCGTGCTCGATCCGCTGAAGCTCATCATCGACAACTATCCGGAAGGACAGAGCGAGGAATGCAGCGCGCCGGTGCATCCGCATCATGCGGATCGCGGCGTACGCACGTTCCCGTTCTCGCGCGAATTGTGGATCGAGCGCGAGGACTTTCAGGAAACGCCGCCGAAGGGCTATTTCCGCCTCTTCCCCGGCAACAAGGTGCGTCTGAAGTACGGCTTCATCGTCGAATGCACGGGCGCGGACAAGGACGAGAACGGCAACGTGATCGCCGTGCACTGCAACTACTTCCCGGACAGCAAGTCGGGCACCGAAGGCGCGAACAACTACAAGGTGAAGGGCACGATCCACTGGGTCAGCGCGGCGAGCGCTTATGCGGCCGAGGTGCGTCTGTACGACCGTCTGTTCAAGGAACCGCAGCCGGGCGCGGGCGGCGCGGAGTTCCTCGACGCGCTCAATCCGGATTCGAAGCGCGTCGTGAACGCCTATCTCGAACCGAGCGCGCGCGATGCGAACGCCGAAGACCGCTTCCAGTTCGAGCGGCACGGCTACTTCGTCGCGGACCGTGTGGATTCGCAGCCGGGTAAGCCCGTGTTCAACCGCATCGTCAGCCTGCGCGACAGCTGGGGCAAGCCGGCCTGACATCGATGCAACGAGGGCGCCGCGCGGCGCCCTCGTCGTGTCTGGCGGCCCGGCCATACGCCGCTTCCAACGAGGAGAACATGAAGCAGTCGCATTCCTTCGCGCCGCGCCGCACACGGGCCCAACGAAGCGCCGCCCTCGCCTCCGTGCTGCTGTTCGCATCCGCCGGCGCGGGTGCCGCCACGAGCGCCGAACTGGCGACGGCCCAAGCCAGCGTCGATCAGATGCCGCCGTCGGCGACGCTGCGCAAGATCGCCGAGAACGGCGCGATCGTGCTGGGCACGCGCGAATCGTCGGTGCCGTTTTCGTACACGGTGAAGCAGCAGCCAGTGGGCTACTCGTACGACATCGCACTGAAGGTCGTCGACGACATCAGGAAGCGCCTCAAGATGCCGAACCTCGCGGTCAAGAACGTGATGGTCACGTCGGCGAACCGCATCTCTTATGTCGTGAACAATCAGGTCGATCTGGAATGCGGCTCGACCGCGCATGTGGCCGATCGCGATCCGCTCGTCGCGTTCTCGAACAGCTTTTTTCAGTACGGCATCCGCATGGCCGTGAAGAAGAAGTCGGGCATCCGCGATTACGACGATCTCGCGAACAGGACGGTCGTGACGACGGCGGGCACGTCGGACGAGCGCATGCTGCGGCAGATGAGCATCGACAGGAAGCTGAACCTGCGCATCATCAGCGCGCGCGATCATGCGGAGGCGTTCGCCGCGCTGAAGTCGGATCGCGCGGTCGCGTTCGTGATGGACGATCCGCTTCTCTACGGCAAGATCGCGCAGGAAGGCGCGGCGCGCAATGAATACACGGTGACGGGCGCGCCGCTCGCGAACGAAGCGTACGGCTGCATGATGAGAAAGGGCGACCCGGTGTTCAAGCGCATCGTCGACGACGTGATCGCCGGCATGCAGCGCTCGGGCGAAGCCACGAAACTCTACGAGACGTGGTTCATGCGCCCGATTCCGCCCGACGGCATCAACCTGCAATTCCCGATGTCGCCGGAAATGAAGGCGCTCTTCGCCAATCCCAACGACCGCACGATCGACTGATCGCGCCGGTCAAAGCGTCTCGTGCAGTTCGGCGAGCGAGAGCGTGGTCTGAAAGAGCCGCGCGAGACTGCGGCTCGCGAACTGATCGACATCCGCCGGACTGACCCAACGATACGCATCCATCTCCGGAATCATGGTGCCGTCGCTGTAGCGCGGGAAAAACGATTCGCACACGCAGTTTTCGAGCTGCACTTCCTCGGCGGAAACGCGCACCGCGAACAGATGCAGATCCTTGTCGCGGCGATAGACGAAGCGCCCGAGATCCTTCAGACGTTCAGCGGGCAGCACGATGCCCGTCTCCTCGACGAGCTCGCGCAACGCCGCCTCGCGCGGGTTTTCGCCCGGATCGGCGGCGCCCTTGGGCACGTCCCAGTGCGTGGTTTCGGTCGCGTGACAGAGCAGCACGTCGCCCTGTTCGTTGAGGATGACCACGCCGCACGATACGGTGCGCGAGGTCATCGATCGCTTGCCCGGTTCGTCACTGCTTCTTGAGTTTCCACGTGCCGTCGCTCTGCTTGCATGCGGTCGGGATCCAGGTTTGCGTCTGTCCCTTCGCGTGCGCGACGAGCGTGACCTTGCGGCATTTGAGGCCGCCGGATTCGAAGGTTTCCTGCGGCGTCACCGTTCCGTTGATCGGGACCGTGTTGCCCGTGCCCTCGTTGTTCCAGTCGAGCGATTCGCCGTCCTGCTTCGTGTTGAGCGCGATCTGCGCGGCCTTGTTGAGCGCCTGCAGGTCGCGCTGCTTCATGTAGGTGATCGGCGTGTTGTTCAGGAAGCCGAGATTGGCGGCGGATGCGGTCGCGCTCACGGCGACGAGCGCGGCTGCCGCGATCGTCCGGAGAGAGGCGTGAGCGAACGCTCGATCTCGTATCGGCATGAAGTTTCTCCTCGTTGCATTGGTGTTTCGCCGATGACCGCGCCGGCCGTCGGCTGCAACGAGAATAGCATGAGGCGCGGGCCGCGCCGCCCGCGCTGTCTCAGTTTTGCGCGGACTTCATTTCGTTGATGCCGATGCCCTTTTGCGAGTCCTTGTCCCTCGCCGGATCGTAGCCGTCGGTGAGCGTGCCGAGGAACGCGACGACGTCCTTGATCTCGGCTTCGTCGAGCGCGGGTTTGTCGCCTTTCTTGCGATCGAACGGCGGCTCGGTGTTGACGTTCTCCCAGTACTTCTTCGGCAGGTCGTCGAACTTCTGCACGGCGCCGTTCTTCGACACCGGATAGAACTTTTCCGGATTCGTGTCGCGCTCGACATAGAAACGCACCACGTCTTCCAGACGATGATAGATGCCGTTATGGAAGAAGGTCTTGCGCGTCGCGACGTTGCGCAGCGACGGCGTGCGGAAGATCCCGCAATACTCGTCCATGCCCTTCAGGTCGCGACGCTCGGGACCGCATGCGCCGAGATCGTGGAAATTCGGATTCTTGTTGATCGGCAAGGCGCGGTTGCGCGGCACGCCGATCGCGATCAGGCCGAAGTCGCTGAACTGCGGCGGCGAGCCGTCCTTCGCGCGCTGGCTGATGTGGCACGACGCGCAATTGCCCTTGTTCTCGTCGTTGAAGAGTTGCAGGCCGTGCATTTCGGCGTCGTTGAGCTTCGCGCGGCCGGCGAGGAACGCGTCGTACTTGCTCGTGTACGGATAGAACTTGTCGGGCGATTGCTCGAACGCTTCGAGCGATTCCAGCACCGACGCGAACGCCTTGTCGTCGCTTGCGAAGACATCGGCGCCGAACGCGCGGCGGAAATCATCGGCATAGGACGACGCCTTCACCGCCGCGACGACCTTGCCCGGCGTGCTGCCCATTTCGAACGACGACAGAATCGGGATGCGCGCCTGATCCGATCCGCGATCGACGCGGCCGTCCCACGTCAGGCCGCCGGTCGGACCGGCATCGACGCTTTCGTCGCCTTCATCGTCGGAATCGTGGAAGTGACGCGTGAAGGCAGGCACCGACTGCAAGTACCTGAGCGACGGCACCGCGCGAAAGCCCGCCTGATGCATGTCGTTGCCGCCGAGCTGCACGGACAGCGCATTCGGCGGCCCGAACGCATGACTCGGGCTATGGCACGACGCGCACGCGAGCTTGCCCGACCCGGACAGCGACGGATCGAAGAAAAGCTTCTCGCCGAGCGAGGTGATCTGCTTCACATGCGCGAATACTTCCGCGCGCGATTGACCGTGCGGCGCCGAGTTGTCCGCGTTGGCCGCATTCACCGTCCTGGCCGCGACGTTCGCCGCGTGCGAATCGCAGCCGCTCATCGCCGCCGAAAACGCGGCAAGCGCGATGGAACACAGGACGAACGGCAGGCGCATCGAAGACATGGCGTAGGAGGCGGAATCGAAAGATGCCGAAGCGTATGTCGTCTGCGTGTCTTTCATGTGACAAGCCTCGACGCTTTCACATCGAACCATCTACGCGAAATTTATTAAGCAAACATTACGCAAACGAAAGCGTTATTACATGGTTGCGTCAATTTGCGTTGCGACACTGCGCACGCCGGCGAGCAAAGACTCATTCGACGATGAAGCCGCGCCGTGCGCCGGTCCCCAACACAAGAGAGATCCTCAATGAACAAGAAACTCGTTTGCGCGGTGCCGATCGTGGCCACTGCCGCATTCGGCCTCTACGCATGCGGTGGCGACGACCATCACGACAGCAGCGATATTTCTTCGGTGAAGAACGTCGTCGTGATCTACGCGGAAAATCGCAGCTTCGACAATCTGTACGGGCATTTCCCCGGCGCGAACGGCCTGCAGAACGTAACGGCGGCGAGCGCGCAGCAGCTCGACCGCGACGGCAGCGTTCTGCCGACATTGCCGACGATCTGGACCGGCCTGACGGCGACGGGCGTGACGCCCGCGATCACCGCGGCGATGACGACGAATCTGCCGAACGCGCCGTTCGCCATCGACGATCCGAAGGGCTTCAACATCCAGCTGAACGTCACGACGCGCGATCTGTATCACCGCTTCTACGAGAATCAGATGCAGATCGACGGCGGCAAGAACGACAAGTTCGCCGCGTGGGGCGATTCGGGCGCGCTCGTCATGGGTCACTACGACACGCCGCCGGACAAGCTGCCCCTCTACAAGATCGCGCAGCAATACACGCTCGCGGACAACTTCTTCATGGGCGCGTTCGGCGGCTCGTTCCTGAATCACCAGTGGCTCGTCTGCGCCTGCACGCCGATCTATCCGAACGCGGACAAGAGCGTCGCGTCCGGCTCGATTTCGGCCGTGAATGCCGATGGCGTGTCGCTGAAGCTCAAGACGGATCCGCCGCCTTCGGCGCTCACCGGCTCGGCGGACGCGCAGTTCGTGAACTCGGGCACGCTCACGCCCGACTTCTACGCCGTCAACACGATGCAGCCGCCGTATCAGCCGAGCGGCAACCCGGCGCCCGCGGGAGTCGATCCGGCGCTCGGCGATGCGACCAAGGCCAACACGCTGCCGCCGCAGACGCAGCAGCACATCGGCGATCTGCTGAACAGCGCGGGCGTGAGTTGGGCGTGGTACGGCGGCTCGTGGGCGGCGGCGCTCGCGAACCGCTCGGTCATCAACGGCGCGGTCAACGTCGTGCCTGACTTCCAGACGCATCATCAGCCGTTCAACTACTTCGCCGATCTCGCGCCCGGTACGGCAAACCGCGCGCAACACTTGCTCGACGGCGGCACGAACGGTTCGGAGTTCATCAAGGCGATCGACGCGGGCACGCTGCCGCAAGTCGCGTTCTACAAGCCGCAGGGCAACTTGAACGAGCACGCCGGTTACACGGACGTCGCGCAGGGCGACCAGCACATCGCCGATCTGATCTCGCATTTGCAGAAGAGCCCGCAGTGGAAGAACATGGTCGTCGTCGTGACGTATGACGAAAACGGCGGCTTCTGGGATCACGTCGCGCCGCCGAAGGGCGATCGCTGGGGTCCGGGCACGCGCATTCCGGCGCTCATCATTTCGCCGTACGCGAAGAAGGGCTTCGTCGATCACACGCAGTACGACACCACGTCGATCCTTCGCTTCATCACGAAGCGCTTCAACCTGCCGACGCTGCCGGGCCTCGCCTCGCGCGACGCCGCGCTGGTGGCGAACGGCGCGCCGAAGATGGGCGATCTGACCAACGCGCTCGACTTCTCGCAGTAAGCATCGCGCGCACGCAACAATGAAAGGGCCGCGGCTTTCGAAGCCGCGGCCCTTTCTTTTTGCCGACGATCACGCGAGCGCGAAGATCGTCGCCAGATCGCTCGTGCGCGACGCGCCCGCTTGCGCGAGAACACGCGCTTCCAGTTCGTCGATGTGCGTACGCATCGCAGTTAGCGCGGCATCGAGATCGCCCTGTTCGAGGGCGTCGATGAGTTGCGCGTGTTCATCGGATGAGCAGTTCGACAGCTTCGATGGATCGAAAAGCGCCTTGTAGAGCTCGGTCTTCGCGACGAGCCTCGCGAGAAACGCCTCCACTTCCGGCGCGCCCGCGAGTTCCGCGAGGAGCACATGAAAGTGGCCCGCGAGACGCACACATTCCGCGACGCTTCCCGCTTTCAGCGCGCGCTGTTCGGCCTTGACGTGAGCGCGCAACGCACGCAACGCCTTCACGCTCAACGCGCCGCACAGCGATGCGACGATGCCCGCCTCCACCACTTGCCGCGCGCGATAAACCTCGCGGATGTCGTCGACGGTCGGCGACGGCACGAACGCGCCGCGATTCGCTTCGAGCGTGAGCTTGCCTTCCGCGCCGAGGCGCGCGAGCACCTTGCGGATCGTGCCGCGCGTGCACTCGAAGGCTGCGGCGAGCTCGCGCTCGACGAGCTGCGCGCCGGGCGCGAGCTTGCCCTGCAAAAGCGCGGACGCGATTGCCGCGTAGACGCGCTCGTCCGCGGAAATGTCCTTCGATGAAGTGTCCTTGCGTGATGCCATGATGCCCGCCGTGCTTGCGATGAATCGCATTGTAGCGAGCGCGCACCGCCGCGTACGAATGCGCCCTATTCGGTTCGTCGTATTTTTGGTTGACCAAAAATAGATAGAATGGTCAACCATTTCGCACCGAGGATGAGTCACATGAAAGCATCGAACGTCGCGTGGCTCGCGGTGATCGTCGCGATCGGCCTGAATCTGCGGCCGCTGCTCACGTCCGTCAGTCCGCTGATGGGCGTGATCTTGCACGCGACAGGACTGTCTTTTCGCGGGGCGTCGATGCTGACCGGCTTGCCCGTCGTCGCGATGGGCGTGTGCGCGTTCGGCGCGAGCGCGCTGTCACGCTCGGTCGGCAATGCGCGCGGCGTGGCGCTCGGGCTCATCGCGATCGTCGCGGCGTGCGCGGCGCGCCTCGTCGCGGGGAACGCGGTGGCGCTCGTCGCGAGCGCGGCCATCGCGGGCACGGGCGTCGCCGTCATTCAGGCGCTCTTGCCGGGCGTGATGAAGACGCGCTTTCCCGCGCGCCTGCCCTTCGCGATGGGCCTCTATTCCGCATCGATCATGGCGGGCGGCGGGCTCGGCGCGAGCATCACGCCGGCGGTCGCATCGCGCGTGACGTGGCAGGCTGGACTCGCGTTCTGGGCTGTTCCCGCGCTGATCGCGCTCGCGGCTTGGATGATGCTGATGCGCGCCGATGCGTTGCCGCGCGTCGCATCGACGGGCCGCGCGAAGCCCGCGCCGTCGCTCTTTCTCAATCGTCGCGCGTGGACGCTCGGGATTTTCTTCGGGCTCGTCAATGGCGGCTATACGAGCCTCGTCGCGTGGATGCCCGCGTATTACCAGCAACTCGGCCGCGGCGTGACCGAAAGCGGCGCGCTGCTGGCGATGCTCACGGCGTTCCAGGCGTCGTCCGCGCTGCTGTTGCCGATGGCGGCGGCGCGTTTCGGACGCGGCAGGGATCGTCGTCCGTGGATCGCGCTCGGCCTCGCCGCGCAACTCGCGGGGTTCGCGCTGTTGCTAGTGGCGCCGCTTGCCGCGCCGCTCGCCGTCGTCGCGTTGCTCGGCGCGGGCCTTGGCGGTGTGTTCGCCCTTTCGCTCGTGCTGACGCTCGATCACGCCGACGATCCCGCGTTGGCCGCGCGGCTCGTCGCGTTCGTGCAGGGCGTGGGGTTCGTGATCGCGGCGATTGCGCCGGTCGTCGCGGGCATCGTGCGCGACGTGAGCGGCGGCTTCTCGATGTCGTGGATGATGCTCGCCGCGAGCCTCGTCGCGATGATCGCGCTCGACGTCGTGTTCGCCCCGCGCGGGTATGCGCGCGCGATGCGGTCCGCGCGGGTCAGCGAACCGCGTGACAGGCGAAGAACTCGTCGAGCAGATCGGTCATCTGCCATACGGGACACGGACGGCGGCAATGCCCGTCGTAACCCGCTTCCTTGAGATGCGCGATCGGCTCTTCGGGCAGGAAACCGCTCATCGCGATGATGAGGCGAGTGGCGTCGTCATCGGCTTCGCGCAGCGCCCGCACCAGCGCGTAGTTGCCGGAACCTCCGATGCGCGTATCGAGAAAAAGCACATGCGGACGCCATTGCTCGACGATGTTTCTGGCCGATGACACATCCGCCGCAAGCTGCGCCGGAAAGCCCTTCAGCTCGAACAGCGACGCAAGCGACGCGCCGAGCACGCGTTCCGGCAGCGCGAGCAGCACGCGGCGCGATTCCGGTTGCAGGCGCAGCTTCTTGCGATTCCATAGCGAGCATTGCGCCGGGCTGGTTTCGTATGCTCGATTGTTCAAGTCACCCTCTTTCGACGATGCGGTACGCACCGTCACCGTTGTGGCGCACCGCGCGCCACGATGACGCATCGGCGCACCGTCGATGGGCGGCACGTCTGCTTGTACGAGATGGTTAAATTTGTGAAGCGTTGTGTGGCGCGGAGTTGCGGGGATCGGGCGCGCACGCGGGGGAAGGACGGGCAGGAAGCGGGCCAGGCGATGGCGCCTCGCTGCTTGCTTTGCGCGGAGCGCAAAGCAAAAAGCCCAGCCGAAGGAAGACTGGGCTTTTGCCTGTGTGCAGGCCGTTTGGCCCGCCCTACACGACTCGAACGTGTGACCTACGGCTTAGAAGGCCGTTGCTCTATCCAGCTGAGCTAAGGGCGGAGAACCGGAGCGCGCGGCGGAAGCAACGCGAGTAAGACGCGAGACAACCGCGAAAACCGCCGCCAATCAGAAGAGATCGCGATTTTACCTCATTCGCCGCTGCCCTTGTCCCGGCTCGTCACATCGGCTGCGGATGCATCATGAACCAGCCGAGAAAGAAGATTCCCGCGATCACGCAATACACGCCGAACGACGCGAGCTTGCCGTGGCCTTCGAAGTAGCGCATCAGGAAGCGCACGCTCAGATACGCCGCGATGCCCGTCAGCACCCCGCCCAGCACCGAATCGGCGAGTTGTCCCGGCGCGTGAAAGAGCTTCGGCAATTCGAGCACGCCCGCCGCGAAGATGATCGGCGTGCCGAGCAGGAACGAGAATTCCGCCGCCGCTTCAGCCGTGAGACCCGCGCCCACGCCCGCGATCATCGTCAGGCCGCTGCGCGAAAAGCCCGGAATCAGCGCGCCGATCTGCGCGAGCCCGACCAGAAACGCCTGCCTGAACGTGAGCTTTTCCGGCGCCCGCGTCGCGCGGCTTCGCTGCAGACGGTCACCGAGCCACAGCAGCACGCCGTTGACGATCAGCGCCGCCGCGACGATCCGCAGATCGTGAAAGATGGCCTCGAGCCGCTTCTCGAGCAGCAAGCCGACGATGCCCGTCGGAATCGTGCCGATGATGAGCGCCCACATCATGTGCCCGTCGTCGTTCTTGCGTCCGCCGAGCGACGCGAAGAAGCCGCGGATCAGCGCGATCCAGCGTTCACGGAAATACCAGAGCAGCGCGACGGCCGTGCCCAGATGCAGCGCGACGAGAAACGGCAGCAGTTGCGGCGCGTGCTTGTCGATGTGCATGCCGATCAGGCCGGGAACGAGGAGCGTGTGCCCGAGGCTGCTGACAGGAAAGAGCTCGGTTACGCCCTGGAGCACGCTTAAGAAAACGAGAAACCACAAAGTCACGCGTCGGTCCTTTTTCGGGGAAGGTGGAGGACGCGCCGTGCAGTTCCATTCCTCGCGTCACGCGAAGCCAAAGATGCCGGACAGGGAATGGAACAGGAAGGATGAGTCGATACGGCGCGCAAACGGGACCGATTATGCCGTCGGCTAAATCGAGCGCCAAGCGCTTACCGCACACAAATTGCGCCGACAGTCAATCGTCGGCAAAGCGAAGAATTATCGAAAGTCGATGACAGGCAATACGAAAGCGAGCGCGCCTCCGAACGGGACGCGGACTCGCAATTCGGCGATCGCCCGTCAGGCCTTCAGCTTGTAGAGGAAAAGCGCCGTGCTTGCCCCGAAGAGCCCGAACATCGCGACGCCCATTGCCATCGCCAGATCCATGGTTACTCCTTGTCCGTCTGATTCCCAACACAGGGAGCATATAACAACATATTGCATAAGCCTTGCTTAGTCGCAATTTCCCGCAAAGGGTTTTTCCGGACAGAATTCCAAGGCAGAATCGTCGGGTTAAGCCGCGTCGCTCAGGAGCGTGCGCGGCGTCTCGCCATCCAACGGAGCGCCTGCCATCATGTCACCGGAATCCGACATCATCGAAATCGAGCGCGACGGCGCCGCCATCCAGCTCGCGCCGCACGCGGGCGGACGCCTCATGACCTGGCGCGTCGGCGGCAAGCCCGTCGTGCACTGGCCCGACGCCGCCGACTGGTCCAATCCCGCGAAGATCCGCGGCGGCAATCCGCTGCTCTTTCCGTTTCTCGGACGGCATTTCGTCGATGGCGAAATCGGCAAGTGGCGCGATCCGGAAGGCATCGTGCATGCGCTGCCGACGCACGGCTTCGCGCGCAACCTGCCCTTTTCCCACACGCGCGACGCCGACGGCCACGGCCTGCGCATGACGCTCGTCGACAGCGACGCCACCCGCGACGGCTATCCGTTCGCGTTCCGCTTCGAGGCGGCGTACCGCATCGTCGACGGCCATACGCTCGAAGTCGAGCTGACGACGTCGAATCCGGGCGAGGTCGCGCTGCCCTACTACGCCGGGCATCACTTCTATTTTCATCTGCCGCACGGCCAGCGCGGCGAGAGCAGCGTCGCGCTGCCGCATACCGAACGGCGCCGTCAGCTTCCGGACGGCTCGATCACCGAAGCCGAGCCCGGCCTGCCGCGTTATTCGCTCGCCGATCCGGGCATCGTCGATACGTTTCATTGCCTCACGCGGCAGTCCGACGAACCGGTGCTGTTGAATCTGCCGGGCCTCAAGCGCACGATCGCCTTCGAGTTGCAGCAGCCCGATTCCGTGCCGTGGTACGCGGTCACGACCTGGACCGAATCCGACGCATCGGACTTCTATTGCGTCGAACCGTGGATCGGCCTGCCCGATGCCATCCACAACGGGCGCGGCCTGCGCTGGCTCGCGCCGGGCAAGACGGAGACGGCTTCGCTGCGGCTCGTCGTCGGCGAGCAGTCGTAGGCGAAGCGGCGTCATTCTGTCCGGGGAAACCCGAGACGGTAAAATCCTGCCTTTCGATTCGCCGCGCGGCTGTGCACGCACTGCTCGCGGCGATGCTTTGCGAGGTCAGGTTTGCAAAAAACAATTCGACGGCTCGTCTGCGCATCGCTCATCGCAGTGTTGGCCGCTTGTGGAACGGGGCCGGTCGCGCCGGGTTTCTATCGTGTAGAGCGTGGAGACACGGTTTCCAAAATCGCGCGCGAGAATCGCACGACGATCGCGAACATCAAGCGCTGGAACGGGCTCGCGAATCCCGACGCCATCGAGGTCGGACAGGTGCTGCGTATCGCGCCGCCTGCGAGCAGCGCGAGCACCGCGGATTCATCGGGTGCGGCGGCAACGGGCAGCACGAAGAGCGAAGCCGGCGCGCAGGCGTCCTCGCAGAGCAAGGCCGGACCGGGCGTCACGCTCGTGTGGCCGGCGCAGGGCAGCGTCGTTCGCAGCTTCGACGGCAAGAACTCGAAGGGCATCGACATCGCCAATGTGGCGGGCACGCCCGTCGTCGCCGCCGCGAGCGGCAATGTCGTCTACGCCGGCAACGGTCTGCGCGGCTACGGCAACATGCTGATCGTCAAGCATGACGACGATTATCTGACCGCCTACGCCCACAATCGCGTGCTTCTGGTGAAGGAAGGCCAGACCGTGCAGCAGGGCCAGCAAATCGCCGAAATGGGCGACACCGACAGCAATCGCACGATGCTGCATTTCGAAGTGCGCTACATGGGCCGCTCGACGGACCCGGCGCGCTATCTGCCGCCGCGCTGACAGCCGGCGGCCGCTTTAAGGAAGATCGATGAGATTGACGATGAGGATCAACACTGCCGCGCTCGGCGCGGCTCTCGCGCTCACCGGCGCGCTGGCCGGCTGCGCGAGCGGCCCGACGATGACCTATCTGCCTTCGGGCGACACGGGCTTCGCGATCAACTGCAGCGGCGGCGACGCGGCGACGAGCTGGGCGGCCTGCTACAAGCAGGCGGGTGAAACGTGCGGCGCGTATGGTTACGACGTGATTTCGAAGGATGCCGACAACGGCGCGACCGCAGGCGGCACGGTGGGCGGGATCTTCGGCGCGAACATCAAGAACCGTTCGATGGTGATCCGCTGCAAGCAGTAACGCCCGTCAGCGGTCTTTCGGCGCCCACGTGCGCCAATGCCCCGACAACGGATCGATATGCGCGGCAAACGCCACGAGCGAAGCGACGGCGAGCGGCGCGACAGCAGCAAAAATCCAGAGCAGATCCATGACAGATACATTTTGCAACAAGTTCGGGCGATGATACCCGAGCGGCAAAAGTTTCGTTGGATGAATCCCGCCGAAATCGCCGAAACGGAAAGGGTTACGCATTACGGTTTCTTGCATCCCTGCACGAGGCGCGCCTTGCATCCCGTTACGCACGGAAACAAGCGCATACAGCCGTGACGCGCTCGAATTCCTAGACTGGCGGCAGCCCGTGCCGTATCTCCGCGCGAACGGTTGGCGCGGGTCAGAAGCCCCGGTGCGCCCGCATCGGGGCTTCGTCTTTGCGGGGCTTACTGAGGCTTGGCAGGATCGGAGATCATCGACGGCGGCGTCATGTCCGTCGGCACGCCCTTGTAGTCGGGCGGATCTTTCGGTTCGTGCTTTTGATGGCCAGACTCCGCACAGGCGGCGAGACCGAGCGTGAAGAAAACGGCGCAAGCGAAGGCGGAAACAGCGCGCATTGAGACTCCTGGAAGAGCGTAGAAAAGACAAAGGGGTTACAAGCCGTAACTTGTAACCCCTTCGTGTATCGTGGTCGGAGCGAAAGGATTCGAACCTTCGACCCTCTGATCCCAAATCAGATGCGCTACCAGGCTGCGCTACGCTCCGACGAGCCGCAGATTGTAGCGTGCCTGACCCGCGTCCGCAATGCCGAACTCAGGCACGCAACTTTCTGCTGCATCCGAAAGCGAACCTCATCATCCGGAGACAATCGATGAACCTCATTCTCTGGCGACACGCCGAAGCAGAAGATCAGGCGTCGAGCGATCTCGCGCGGCAGCTCACGCCGCGCGGGCGCAAACAGGCGCAAGGCATCGCAAAGTGGCTGAAGGCGCGCATCGACGATGACGCCGTGCTGCTCGCCAGTCCCGCGACGCGCACGATCCAGACGGCCGAAGCCTTCGGCGACCGCTATCGCGTCGTCGACGCGCTCGCGCCCGGCAACGGCGCGCAGGCCGTGCTCGATGCGGCGGGCTGGCCGGACGGCATTGCGGAGACGGTCGTCGTCATCGGGCATCAGCCGACGCTCGGCCGGGTGGCCGCGCTCCTCATGACGGGCCACGAAGCGGATTGGTCGATCAAGAAGTCGGGCATCTGGTGGCTCCAGTCGCGCACGCGCGGCGGCGACGGGCAAAGCGTGCTGCGCGCGGTCATCAATCCGGACCTGCTTCAGGCGTCGTAAGCTCGCGTTCATGCGGATGTCGTTTCATCGAAACGTCATTGCGATGCCATGCGAGCGTCACTGTGCATTACTACATTGGCGAGGACTTGAAGCCACAGCAACGTCCTGTCGAGGAACGCCAATGCAAGAACTGCCGACGCCTTTCCTGCAACTCGGAGCGTCATCGCTCTCGCTCGATTCGCGCCGCCACCTTCCGCGCACGTCGGAAACGAACACGGGCCGCGAGCGCCTGCAAGTCGCGTGGGCGCGCGACGACGACGCCCTGCGCGACGCGCAGCGCCTGCGCTTTCGCGTGTTCTCGGAGGAAATGGGCGCGCGTCTGTCCGGCCCCGCAGGGCTCGACGTCGACGCCTTCGACGCCTATTGCGATCACCTGCTCGTGCGCGATCTCGACACGCTGCAGGTCGTGGGCACGTATCGCGTGCTGCCGCCGCATCAGGCGGCGCGCATCGGGCGTCTCTACGCTGAAAGCGAATTCGACGTGTCGCGCCTCACGCACCTGCGCCCGAAGCTCGTCGAAGTAGGACGCTCGTGCGTGCATCCGGATTATCGCAACGGCGCGGTGATCATGTCGCTGTGGGGCGGCCTCGCCGCGTACATGATGCAAAACGGCTATGAGACGATGCTCGGCTGCGCGAGCGTCGGCATGATCGACGGCGGTCATTACGCCGCGAATCTCTACACGTCGCTACCCGCCGATGCGCTCACCGCCCCTGAGTACCGCGCGTTCCCGCACACGCCGCTGCCCGTCGAGGAGTTGCGCACCGGCGCGAACGTGAGCCCGCCGCCGCTCGTGAAGGGTTATCTGCGGCTCGGCGCGAGGATTTGCGGCGCGCCGGCATGGGATCCGGATTTCAACACCGCCGACTTCCTCACGCTCTTCCGTCTGTCCGATATCAACGCTCGTTACGCGCGGCATTTCATCGGCGACATGCAGGGACGTTGAAGCCCTGAAACGCAAAAGGCCCCGTCGACTCGACGGGGCCTTCGCTTTTCTCACGACGCGAAAATCAGTCGCCCGTATAGACCACGCGATACGGCCGCCCGATCTTCTCCCATTCCATCGCTTCCTGAACGAGGCTGTAGTCGGTGAGCGGATTGTTCGCCACCCACTCGTTCGGCAGATGCACTTCGAAACCGCCACTCGCCTGCCTCACTTCGATGCCGGGCAGCCCGACATCCGTGCGCCGGCGCGACAGCAGCGCGGCGAGCCGCAGGCAAAACAGCAGCGTCCATTCGACGTCGCGCGCCTGCGCGAGCTTGCCGAGCTTGCCGGCGTGGCCGAGCACGAGCGCGGCGAGACGCGCCTGATCGGTGCGGGAAAACCCCGGCATGTCGGCGTTGCTCGCGATATACGCCGAATGCTTGTGATACGCACTGTGCGCGATCGACAGTCCGATCTCGTGCAGCGACGCGGCCCACGCGAGGAACATGCGGTTCTCCTCGCGCACGTCTTCGTCGGGTTCGCCGAGCTGGTCGTAGAAGCTGATCGCCAGTTCGCCGATGCGCTCCGCCTGCGCGGCATCGACGCCATAACGGCGCTTGAAGCCTTCGACCGTCACCGTCCGCATGTCCTGATGCTGCGAGCGTCCGAGCAGGTCGTAGAGCACGCCGAGGCGCAGCGCGGCATCGGTCGTATCGGCATAGTCGATGCCCAGTTCCTCGAACACGCCGAGCATGATCGACAGCCCGCCCGCCAGCACCGGCACGCGATCGGGCTTCAACGCGACGAGTTTCAGCCGGTTCACGTTCTCGGCCTTGATGAGCGCGCGCTTGAGCTTCTCCAGCCCGCCGCGCGAGATGCCGTGCGTGATGCCTTCGTCGTTGAAGCCGTTCGCCTCGATCAGTTCCGCGAGCGCGCGCGCCGTGCCCGACGAGCCGATCGCCTGATCCCAGCCGGTGCCCTTGTATTCGCTCGAAATGATCTGGATCTCGCGTTTGGCGGCGAGTTCGGCCTGCCGCATCGTGTATTCGTCGACGTTGCCGGCCGGGAAAAACTGGCGGCTATGGCTCACGCAGCCGATATAGAGGCTTTCCATGTGGATCGGCGTGTAATGCGATCCGATGATGAATTCCGTCGAGCCGCCGCCGATATCGACCACGAGCCGCTTGCCCGCGCTCGCCGGCACCGAATGCGCGGCGCCCGCGTAGATGAGGCGCGCTTCCTCGCGCCCGGCGATGACTTCGATCGGAAACCCGAGCGCGGCTTCCGCCTCGGCGAGAAAGTCGGGCGCGTTTTTCGCGACGCGCAGCGTGTTGGTGGCGACGGCGCGCACCTGGTCGGGATGGAAATCGCGCAGACGTTCGCCGAAGCGCTTCAGCGCGTCCCAGCCGCGCACCTGCGATGCGCGGTCGAGCATCTTGTCCTTGGAGAGGCCGCCGCCGAGACGTACGGGCTCGCGCAGCGCGTCGACCTGATAGATCTGGCTGCCGGCGGGCGTTTCCTCGACCCGTCCGACGATCAACCGGAAACTGTTCGATCCGAGGTCGACCGCGGCAAGTAGATGGGGATGTGTGACCATCGGATATCCAGAAATCGTGAAGTGGGGGGAAGCACTGTCACAGCGGCGCTGCTGCAGCGCACGAATTCTATTCTATGCCGGGTTGGCGAGCGGGCCTTGCCGTCCCGTTCGGAACCGCGCGTTTGCGCTGGCAACGCTATCCGCAATGTGAGTAGAATTTGTGACATCCGTTATGTCATAAAAAATACATCATACTGTGAGAGCATCCGAGAGTTCCCTTGCCCATCTGATCGAGACACCTTCCCTCCCTCCGATGTCCATACGCTATCCGCTCTTCAACCGCGAACTGGGCATACTAGGTTTCAACGAGCGCGTCCTCGCGCAAGCCGCCGATACGACGGTTCCCCTGTTGGAACGCCTGCGTTTCATCTGCATCACCAGCAGCAATCTCGACGAATTCTTCGAAGTCCGTATGGCGGGTCTGCAAGAGCAGATGCGCGACAACCCCGGCTCGCTCTCGCCGGATGGCATGTCGCTGCAGCACGTCTACGACCTCGTCTCCGAGCGCGCGCAACGGCTCGTGCGCCAGCAATATTCGATGCTGCATGACATCGTGCTGCCGGCGCTCGAAATGGAAGGCATCTATTTTCACGGCGCGGAGGACTGGACGGAACAGCAGACCGGATGGGCGCGCGACTACTTCTACAACGAACTGCTCCCCGTCCTGACGCCTATCGGGCTCGATCCCGCGCATCCGTTTCCGCGCGTGCTGAACAAGAGCCTGAACTTCGTCGTCGAGCTGGAAGGCACCGATGCCTTCGGCCGTCAGGCGATGATGGGCATCGTGCAGGCGCCGCGCGCGCTGCCGCGGCTCGTTCGCATGCCCGAAGCGCTGTCGGGCTATCCGCATGGTTTCGTGCTGCTGAGTTCGTTCATGCAGCACTTCGTGAACGAGCTGTTTCCGCATCTCGTCGTGCGCAGTTGCAATCAGTTTCGCATCACGCGCAACAGCGAGCTTTTCGTCGATGAGGACGAAATCACCAATCTGCGCGTCGCGCTGCAGGGCGAATTGCCGGCGCGGCATCTGGGCAACGCGGTGCGTCTCGAAGTGTCGGCGGAAACGCCGCCGCATCTCGTGCGGCGTCTGCTCGACGAAGGTCAGCTGAGCGAACGCGATCTGTATCGCGTGAACGGGCCGGTGAATCTCGTGCGGCTCATGCAGTTGCCCGAGATGGTCGATCGACCCGATCTCAAGTTCGTGCCGCATATTCCGTCGGTGCCGAAGGCGATCGTGAACACGTCGAATCTTTTCGATGCGATCGATCAGGGCGATATCCTTTTGCATCATCCGTACGAGAGTTTTCAGCCGGTGCTGGAGCTGCTGCTTCAGGCCGCGAAGGATCCGCAGGTCGTCGCGATCAAACAGACGATTTATCGCACGGGCACCGATTCGCCGCTCATGGATGCGCTGATGCAGGCCGCGCGCAATGGCAAGGAAGTGACGGTCGTCGTGGAACTGCTCGCGCGCTTCGATGAAGAGACGAACATCAATTGGGCGTCGCAGCTCGAAGCGGTTGGCGCGCATGTGGTGTATGGCGTCGTCGGCCATAAGTGCCACGCGAAGATGATGCTGATCGTGCGGCGCGTGTCGCAAGGCGGCAAGTTCGTGTTGAAGCGTTATGCCCATTTGGGCACGGGCAACTATCATCCGCGCACGGCGCGTCTTTATACCGACTTCGGTCTGATGACTTCCGATCAGGAAATGTGCGAGGACGTGCATCACGTCTTTCAGCAACTGACGGGCATTGGCGGAGAGATTCCGCTGCATCAGTTATGGCAATCGCCTTTCACGCTACATGCGAAGCTGATCGATGCGATCCGCGCCGAGGCCGAGCATGCGCGGGCGGGACGGCGTGCGCGCATCGTCGCGAAGATGAATGCTCTGCTCGAGCCTACGGTTATTGCCGCGCTTTACGAGGCTTCGCATGCGGGCGTGAAGATCGATCTGATCGTGCGCGGGGTTTGTTCGTTGAAGCCCGGCGTCGAGGATCTTTCGGAGAACATTACGGTTCGGTCAGTCGTCGGGCGCTTTCTCGAGCATCATCGGATTTTTTACTTCTATGCGAATGGCAGGGAAGATGTGTTTTTGTCGAGCGCTGACTGGATGGATCGCAACTTCTTTCGTCGTGTGGAAGTGGCGTTTCCAATTCGCGATAGGCGGTTGAAGCGGCGGGTTATTGCTGAAGGGTTATCGGTTTGTCTTGGCGATAATCAATCGGCTTGGGTCATGCAGAGCGATGGGCATTATCGGAAGCGCCGTCCGGGTAAGTCTATTCGCAACGCGCAGTTAGGGTTGCTGGCTAAGTTTTGTTCTTGATGTTTTTTGCCCTTTTTCGTGCGTGTTTTCTTCTTCGCTGGATTCGGTATTCGCGTCGGGCTTTGTGCTTGTTCGCTTCCGCTTTCGTGGAATCCTGCGTTCGTGTCGGTCTATTAGCACTGCCCCTGTGCGGGGCGGCAGTCACTTTCTTTGCTGCTGCAAAGAAAGTAACCAAAGAAAGCAGCTACTGATACGCCCGCGGTCACGCGCAATTTGGGTAGTTCTCTCGTCCTAGGTGGCACTCGCCTAACGAGTGCCCTCATCACAATCACCGGGCTTGGCTCGCGTACGGTCTGCCACATCGCACCACACAGCCAACTGGTTCAGCACCAAATAGCTCCAGCCCGCTTCGCGGCCGACGGGTGAAGCGGGTCCGCGCGCGCTTTCTCGCTAACGCTTCAATCGCGTTGCGCCAGCGAATCGTTGGTTTCCCTTGTAGACCCGGCGGCAGCGCGTAGCGCTGGGCCGATGCTATTTCGTGCTGAACCAGTGTCCTCAACACCTTCGGGCGGCAGACCGTGCGCGAGCCAAGCCCGATTAGGTGTTTGAGGGCACTCTTTAGGCGAGTGCCGCCTGTGACGAGAGGACTACCCAAATTGCGTGTGACCGCGGGCGTATCGGAAGCTGCTTTCTTTGGTTACTTGTATATTGAATCTGGCGTCC